>JALVZN010000154.1 GCA_027037615.1 Caldifarciminota bacterium
AGAGCGGTGGGATACCCGAAGCCATCAGGATGATCGAGATAGCGCGCGCACACAACCTCAAGGTCATGCTCGGCTGCATGGTCGAGACCGGGCTCGGTGTGGCCGCTGCCGCACAGATCGCACCACTTGTGGACTATGTCGATCTGGACGGCAACATCCTGCTGGCCGAGGACCCGTTTGTCGGCCTGCCCGTCAAAGATGGCTATATACACCTGACGGATAAGCCTGGCCTTGGCGTCGAGCCGAAACAAAATGCACAGGAGGTTCAAAATGAACAGTTATGAACTTGCCGAATATCTAAATTCGCTTTTGAGGGTTGCGGAGATACAGGACATCAGCAACAACGGACTTCAGGTCGAAAACGGCGGGCGTGAGGTCAAAAAAGTGGGCATGGCGGTCGATGCGTCGCTCAAGTCGTTTGAAGAGGCGGCCAAGCGCGGGATCGATTTCCTGCTCGTCCACCACGGCCTGTTCTGGGGCAAACCCGAACTCATTCGCGGCCAGATGTATAACAGGATTAAAGCTCTGATGGACAACGGGATCGCACTTTACGCCGCCCATCTGCCGCTCGACATCCACCCTGAGTATGGCAACAACGCAGTGGGACTTAAGCTTTTGGGAGTGGAGAAAGGCGAGCCGTTCGGCGACTATCACGGCGTGTTGCTCGGATGGGAATTTGAGCTCAGCGAACCGGTTCACCGTGACGAGTTCAAAAAGACCGTCGATGAAAGGTTTGCGACCAATTCCATCTTCTGGCCTTTCGGGCCGTCAGAGATAAAACGAGGGGCATTCATATCGGGAGGCGCCATTTCGCTTCTGCCAGAAGCCATATCGAAAGGGCTCGACATCTACATCACAGGCGAACCGTCCCACACATACTACTGGCAGGCGGTCGAAGGCGGCATAAATGTCGTGATGGCAGGCCATTACGCTACGGAAAGGCTGGGCGTGATGGCGCTCGGAGAACACATCAACGAGAAGTTCGACATCCCGATCGAGTTCATAGAGCTGCCGACCGGACATTAAATCGAAGCGCACACTTGATTTAAACGCAGTTTCAACAGATTTTTAAACCTCATTGAAAAGGAGGAAATGATATGCTTATCCCCAAACCTGTGCTCAAAGCCAGCGAGATGCGCGATCTTGACAACATAACCATAAATAAGTTGGGCATAGAGGCGCGTGTTTTGATGGAGAATGCCGGCAGGTCGGTTGCATCCGTTATCATGGATATGGTTGATGTCGAGGGCAAAAAGATCATCATCGTGGCCGGCAAAGGTAACAACGGAGGCGATGGGTTCGTTGCCGCGAGATACCTCGCTGATGAGGGTGCAAATGTCGGCATCTATCTGATTGGACGAGAAGATGATGTCAAAGGTCCTGCCAGAAAAAATCTGAAGACTTTAAAGAGGATGAACATCGATTTCGTGGAAGTGCTGTCCGAGGAAGAACTCGAATTCATGGCGTTCGACCTCACAACAGCGGATGTCATCGTCGATGCGATCTTCGGGACAGGGTTCAAGGGGCGTCTCCAGGGAATTTACATGAAAATCGTAGAGATGATCAACATGTCTGACGCAATAACCGTATCGGTGGATATCCCGTCCGGCGTTGACAGCGACACAGGCGAGATCGGCGGGGCGGCCGTCATGGCAGATGCGACTGTCACGATGGCGTTTCCAAAACTCGGCCATGTCCTTTACCCCGGCAAAAATTACACTGGCCGACTCATAATTGCCAACATCGGGATCCCGCGGTATCTGACGGATGAAAAAGCCAACCGGTTTCTGCTGGAAGAGCCGATGGTCAGTGACCTCATCCCCATCCGGTTTGGCTCTGAACACAAAGGCGACCTTGGGCGCGTGCTGGTGATGGCAGGTTCAAGGGGCTACACAGGCGCCGCTGCTCTCGCTTCGACTGCCGCAATGCGCGTCGGCGCTGGTCTCACCTATCTCGCTATACCCAAATCGCTCAACGATATACTTGAGGCGAAAGTCACGGAGGTCATCACCATACCGGTTGACGAGGAGGACGGTGCTATCACGGAAAAGGCGGTCGATGAGCTGCTTTCTGACAAATGGAAATTCGATGTCGCAGCGATCGGGCCGGGGCTCGGCAGGAGCGAACACACCCGCAAAGCCATCATCAAGTTCATCTCGAACTTCAAGGGGCCAATCGTGATAGATGCCGATGCGGTCGTGGCGCTGGAGGGCAACCTCGATGTGATCACCGATAGGGAAATTCCGCCCATCCTGACGCCGCATCCCGGTGAAATGGCACATCTCATCCCGAACATGGATGCCAATGAGATCAACAAAAAGCGCGTGGATGTCGTCGAGAAATTCGTCAGTGACACGGGCGTCGTCCTTGCGCTCAAAGGTGCGCCGACCGTGATCGGGTCGCCGTTTGGAGAAATTTTCATCGACACGACGGGCAATCCCGGGCTCGCTTCAGGCGGCACGGGCGATGTGCTGACGGGCATGATAGCCGGATTCCTCGCGCAGGGTGTGGAACCCATTGGAGCGACCCTTCTCGGGGTTTACATGCACGGACTTGTAGGTGACATCGTCGCAATCCATAAAGGCGAGCACAGCTTGATGGCTTCCGACCTACTGGATCACATACCCGAAGCGTTCAAACTCCTCCTCGGCGAGGAGGAAGTTGAGGAAGAAGATTGAGGGTTGAAAAGAGGAATTGAGATTATGACGGGCGGCCTTCGGCCGCCCGTTTTTCATTCGAACAGCCCGACAAAATCGAATTTATCGACATCGACAAGCCCTTTATCCGTCAATTTGAGGTGAGGTATCACGGGCAACGCCATGAAACTCAGGGTCATAAACGGTGCCTTCATCGGCGAACCGAGCTCGCCCGCAGCCTCGTTCAGGCGCCGCTCCATCGCCGCAACCCGCTCGATGGGCTCGTCGGACATAAGACCCGCGATCGGCAGCGGCAGGCTGGCGATGACCTTTCCGTCGGACACAACCGCAAGCCCGCCTCCCATCTCTGCGATGTGCTTCACCGCAGCAACGATGTCCGAATCGTCCACACCGACAGCGATTATGTTGTGCGAATCATGAGCAACTGAACCGGCAATGGCGCCCTTCTTCAGGCCGAAACCGTGAACAAATCCAACTCCGACATTGCCCGTTCCCCTGTGCCTTTCCCAGACTGAGACCTTGAGTATGTCCCTGTCGGGATCGGAGACGACCACATCGCCCTCAATTTTCGGTTCTGCGAGCATCACATCCGTTATCAAAGAGCCCTCGTGAGCCACAATCACCCTCATTTTGCCGCCCGAAGGCCTGACGACTATCTTCTCGACCGATGGCTCCACCTCCACCCTGCCGATCCTGCGGCTTTCAGGCACATCCACGCTCACGACAGGCTTTCCGTCCCTGAGGACGAACCTGCCCGATTTTATCACATGCAGGACATCAGGGAGTTCTTCAGCGACAACGATATCCGCAATCTTGCCGGGCGCAATGCCGCCTCTGTCATGAAGTCTGAAGTATCTTGCAGTGTTGATGGTCGCCATGCGCACGCTGTTGACAAGAGACACACCTTTATCCATCGCTCGCCGAATGAGATAGTTCAGATGTCCCTCATCGACGATGGTGCCGGGATGCCTGTCGTCCGATACCAGCGACAGGAAAGCCCAGTTGTTTTCATTCACAATCCCTATGAGTGCATCGAGGTTTCTTGCACCTGTGCCCTCCCTGACCATCACATGGACGCCACGACGCAGTTTCTCAAGCGCTTCCTCCGGATTTTCACACTCATGATCCGAGTAAATGCCGGCTGCGATGTAAGCGTTCAGGTCTTTCCCGCTGAGCAGCGGCGCATGGCCGTCCTTGAGGTCGAAGGCGGCGAGTTTTTCGAGGACATCGGGCAATCCCAGAACGACGCCGGGGAAGTTCATCATCTCGGCAAGGCCAAGCACACGGGGCTCATCCTTGAGTTTTATTAGGTCATCGGCCGTCAGGACGGCGCCCGATGTCTCCATGTTCGTAGCGGGCACGCACGACGGCGCCATGAAGAAGATGTCCACAGGCAGCCCCTCTGAGTCGTCGATCATAAACTTAATTCCTTCAAGTCCAAGCACATTTGCGATCTCGTGTGGGTCGGCAATTACCGTGGTTGTGCCAAGTTTGGAGACAGCCTCCGCAAACCTGCGGGGACTTAGCATCGAGCTCTCGATGTGGATGTGGCCTTCGATAAAGCCCGGCATCACGAATTTGCCGCTGACATCGACGACCTCCACCGCCTCGTAACCGCTGCCGATCGCAGCAATTCGGTCGCCGTGAATGACGACATCATCCGTGATGATCTCGCCACTGAAAACATCCACGATCCTGCCGTTTCTCAGGATAAGGTCGGCCTTGCGGCGGCCAGCCGCAACATCGATAAGTTCCTTCAGTTCCATCTCTCTGCCCCCTGTTTTGACCCTATTTTACCGCAAAAGAAGGGGTGAATTAAGATTCCATCAGTCGATTTGAATGTTATCGAAAGCCTCACGCGCCAGATGATGGTGTTACAAAATGGAGCCCGTTTTAAATCTCTACGGGACAGCAAGATCCTGCCATGTTTCACTTTCCCCTCTGCCTCAAGAGAAGCATCTTTTTCGTCCCTATATCTCCCTCGAAATCGTAAAACAGGATATAAACCCCTGAGGGCAAAGAGGGAAGGTTGATGAAATGTGATCCCTTTTCAAAATACGCCTGCTTTTCCCATACTTCCCTGCCAGCGATGGAAAACAGTTTCAAATTTATCTGTCCCTCATCGGGCATATTCAATCTCAGAACTGGATCTCCATCTGTATAAAGAAGGTAAACCTGAAAATCTGTAAGAGTGTCCTGCCCAGAGGTATCCACAGTATCAGCCCTATAAACTACGAGAAAATCCTCATGGGCGTAGATGAAGTAATTTTTATATGCCATGGGAAAATTCCAACTTGCAAAGAGTGCCAGTGAACTCGGAAACAGTGAAGAATACAGCACTGTGGGTGAACCGGCCTTCAGAATATAAAGAGCATCATTTTTGGCAATCCATAGCAAACTATCCCGGGATATTAAAATTCTGGTATGAGTCCCACCGTGTGTCCCAGTTGCAGGCAAGAAAAGAGTATCCCATAAAGTTATTCCACTTGAAGCATCAAGTGAGTAAAATTCAGAATAAATGGTTGTATCATTGATAAAATATCCATACGAAAAGTAGATATGTCCATATCCAGCGTTAGGAGGGGTCGAGTTGGTTGCTGGATAATCCCAGTTGCTCCATATCATATCGCCAGTTTGGGAATTCAGGGCATATAGAGGGTCAAAAAAGGGGGAAAACACTATTTTGCCTTCATAAGCCATTAAGTTAAATATCCATCCACTACCTGTAAAATCCCATATCAACTCTCCAGTTAGATAAGCACGAGCATATACTGTACTGTCTATTTCGTAGATATTGTGTAAAGTATCTTTTCCCGTATGAAATACCACACCATCATCATAAGCAGGTGCGCCATCTGACATCCAGGAGATTACCGTCCATATTGAATCACCCCTGTAATTCCAGCAACCCAACTTTGCTGGTAATCCCAAACTCGGCGCATATACCAATGATTCCACTACTATCGGTGAATACTCAACTGTCTTAAAAACCTTCCCCCACTTCAACTCCCCTGTAAATGGGTCAAGGGCATAAAAGGTTGTGTCCTGCCATGGGGTAAATCCTATTGATGTACCTACAAACAATGTTGAATCATCTAAAGATAAAGCCGATGTCCATGCATTCGCTGTCACATACCTCTGCCAGATAATCTCTCCTGTCTCAATGTCCCTTGCAGTAATAATGTTCCACTGTCTAACAGATTTGGGAATAAACAACATCTCATGCCCTGCTGCTCCTGATACATCTGTAATCCAACAACCAGGATGTCCCCAATCCCTAAGTATCCATTTCAATTCCAGCGGTGGATACAAATGAAATGGATAATACCCAGTATGACCCGGATCATATCCCAACATCCTCCACGCATAGGGATCAGGTCCATTGTTCACCTTCACAAGCGCATTGTTCACCTCATGCTCAAACTTCGGCAATTGATAACCTAAATCCCTGACTTCTATTGAGCTCTCCGAAATATAACTCCTCTCAACACCCCCATCTGCCTTCCTCGCAACGACCTCAAGATCGCCACCTTCCCATTTGTCCTTTGAAACCCATGGAAATGTATCGACTATTGAGGTTATCGGTTCAGGATATCTGTGGCGTGCAACTTTGTAAGTTTCGCCTTTGTAATGGAAAAGGATATCGACATAGACGACACCCTGATCTTTGGTGGGCTCACTGATGGAATATTCCACATACATCATGTGTCCACTCTTATCCAGTGTCGCATTGGCTGCAATGAACGAAAGCAATGAAATAACCACAAGTTGCATAGTTTCACCTCCGTGAAAGTGTCCACGAGAAGTATAGCGCAATCTTCTGAAACTTCTCTATCAAAAGTTTCAACATATCCAGAAGGGGCCGGGCAACCTCAACTGCCTTTGAGGCTCCTCTCTGGTGACACAACCGCTTTGTTAGCCGCTATAACCGCCAGCTGTGCGTTACTGCCCGCTGGTAAATATCCTCATCAGCTCATCTTTTTCGTCGGAAAAAGTAAGTTTGTTGACGAGCTTATATCCGTTCTCCTTATCCTGAATGTAGGGATACATCAACCTGACAGCTTTGACTTTATCGTTGTCGAATGTAAAGACATCCATGATACTGGCCACCTGCTCGACGGTGATCGACGGTTTTCTTGTCAGGAGGAATGTCCTCAGGATTTCGAGTTTCTGGTCGGCAAAGGCTTCATCACGCATCGATTGCAGGAGAGACTGCAGCTCTTCAGGTTGAAGCGGGCGGGGCTGCTCAGGGACATCCAATATCGAAAGGAGCGACTGAATTTCGTCAACTATCGCCATCGCCTCACGGCGGTGACGCCTGCTGCGGATACGGGTAAGGTATTCGACCTTAAGCCTGTAAAGCTGGCTCTGGATGGAGTCTATGATGACATCTGGCGGCGGGATTGTGTCCTCTACCACTGCGCCAGCGGACGGCGCCCAGAATCCGACGGCGAGCAAAACCAGAATCAACTTTTTCATGGCAGTTATCAGCTGATAACGCCCAATTTTTTGCCCACCTTTTCAAAGGCCTCAAGCGCGCGGTCTATCATCTCATCGGTGTGCGTGGCCATTATGCTCGTCCTGAGGAGCTGTCTGCCGGGCGGGACAGCCGGCGTTATGACCGGGTTGACGAAAACGCCGTTCTGCTGAAGCTGATACCACATCTCAAAAGTGAGTTTGTCGTCGCCTATGATGACGGGCACGATCGGGGTCTGCGTCTCACCGATGTCGTATCCCATGGACTTCAGGCCTTCCTGCCACCTATGCGTGTTTTTCCACAGCTGTTCGCGCCTCTCCGGCTCGTTAATCATTATGTCGAGAGCCGCCTCGGCAGCGGCTACGGCCGCAGGAGGCAGCGCAGCGCTGAATATCATCGAACGACCAAAGTGCTTGATGTAATCGACGACATCGGCATCGCCCGCCACAAATCCGCCTATCGACGCAAACGATTTGCTGAATGTGGACATGATTATGTCCGTCTCATCCGTTACGCCGAAATGGCTCGCTGTGCCTGACCCGTTCTTGCCCAAAACTCCCATCGCATGGGCATCGTCGGTCATCACACGGGCGCCGTATTTCTTCGCAACCTTGAGTATCCCCGGCAGGTCAGCGATATCGCCTTCCATGGAGAACACGCCATCGACGACGATGAGTGCCGCTTTATCATCCGGTATGGAAGCAAGCACCTTTTCGAGATCCTCGAGATCGTTGTGTTTGAAACGCTTAACCTCGCCGTAGGACATCCTCGCTCCGTCTATGATCGACGCATGATCCCACTTGTCGAGCACAGCAAAATCGCCTCTCCCGATAAGGGCCGTCAGAATGCCGATGTTGGTCTGGTAGCCTGTGCTGAAAACGAGGGCGGCTTCCTTGCCGACAAATTCCGCAAGTTTGTGTTCAAGCCTGAGATGGATGTCAAGCGTGCCGTTCAGGAAACGGGAACCACAACTCCCTGTCCCGTATTTCTTTGTGGCCTCAACGGCCGCCTCGATGACTTTCGGGTGCGTTGTGAGGCCGAGATAGTTGTTCGAGCCGAGCATCACGAGTTTGCGCCCTTCAAAAATTATTTCGGCCTCTTCCGCTGATGAAACTGGACGAAAGTATGGGTATCTGCCGGTCTTCTGGAGGATTATTTTGTCCTCGAACTGTGCGAATTCCCGACATTTCTGAAATATGTCTTTCATGTTTTACCTCCTGGCAAGCTATTATCCGTTGATTTTATGGTAACCGGGCATCCTTGGCAATATTTTGCACCGCATTAAAAAGCATAAAGTGACGCTGTTACAGGCTGTTGCACGACATCGGGTTCCCGATAACCTCGCAACAGTCAATGGATAACACGACTGCATCGTTCATAAGATCGAACATCGCAATCTGAATGTGTTGAAATCACAAAACCGAGCCTTAAACATTTCGACCAAACAGGAGGTGGCCATGAAAAAATCTATAATGCTGGCGTTCATGATGATTTTGATATTTGCGTTTGCCGGGTGCGAAAAACTTGCCGAGACGGGCAGCATCGAAGGCAGGGTCATCGACAAAATCGACGGCTCAGCGATCCAGAATGCCACCGTGTGGACAAATCCGCCGACATCGAGAGTGCTCACTGACAACGACGGCAGGTATTACATCGACGGCGTGAGTCCCGGCGACTACACGGTCTATGCCTCAGCGAGCGGATACCACACCGATTCCGTCGCCGTGCATGTGGTGGAAGGCAACAGGACAAGGGCAGACTTCATGCTTGAGCCCGGCCCTTAGATTGCGGCTCTCGGCCGTCTCTCTTAAACTTTAGCTCATGAAAATAGCCATAACTCCGCTTTACGGCATAGGTGATACCCTTCTTTTCACGCCGGCCGTGCGTGCGCTGAAGGAAAAACATCCCGATTACAACATAACGGCCTTCACTTTTTTCAAGACGACCCGCGACATCCTGAAAAACAACCCTTACATCGACGAAATCGTTTACTACCCCATGCTCACGGCCGGAAAGCTGAAAACCCTTGCGTTCATGCGCAGATACATGCTGCGCTTCGATGTGGTGATAAACTTCTACCCGTCCAACAGGCGCGACTACAACCTGTTCGCCGTGATGCTGTTGCCTCGAAGGATCATCGGTCACGACTACATCAACAGCCGGTTTACGGATTTCAATTTCGTGAAGAGCTGGAAGATCAAGGAGGACTACTCCCTGCATGTTGTCGAGGAGAACCTCAACCTCCTGCGCTTCTTTGGCATCGATAACCCTCCGATCTATCCGCTCCAGCTTTTCCTAACTGACGATGAGATTAACGAAGCGGCCGGGTTCGTGCAGAAGTTCAGCGGCAGGCTGAAAGTCGGCATCCATCCGGGCACGAGCTCGTTCAAAAATCACGAGAAAAGGCGCTGGCCACTCGAAAAGTTCGTCGAATTCGGCAAAATCCTCGGCGAGAGGCACAGGGATGCGGTTCTGTTTATCTTCGGAGGGCCTGAGGAAGCGCCGCTGAAAGAGTTTATAGCTAACGGGTTGGCCGACACCATCGAGGTGGTGCCTGTCAACACGCGCGGAATCAGGCAATCGGCTGCGATCATGAGCTTCATGGACATCTTCGTGAGCAACGACTCAGGCCTCATGCACATAGCGGCAGCGCTAAAACTGCCCACCGTCGCAATATTCGGCCCGACAAATCCGACATGGGTGAGGCCATGGGGCACAAAACACAGGGTCGTGAGGCTCGGATTGCCTTGCAGCCCGTGTTTTTACTACTCTCCGAAGCCGCTCACATGCCCCGCAGGGCTCGACTTCAAATGCCTCAGAGAGTTAGACGCACAGATGGTTTACGAGGCCTTTCATGAGCTCCTCAATGAAGCAGGGAAAACATGACAGCCCATCGACTTTGCCCGTAATGATGGCCTATGCCGCCACTCTTTGACTTCACAGCAGATGGGGTGCCACAACCGCATTGCCCCGCAGGGCTCGACTTCAAATGCCTCAGAGAGTTAGATGCACAGATGGTTTACGATGCGTTTCATGAGCTCCTCAATGAGGTAGGGAAAACCTGACAGCCCATCGACTTTGGCCGTAATGATGGCCTATGCCGCCACTCTTTGACTTCACAGAGGATAGGATGCCACAACCGCATGCCCCGTAGGGCTTGACTTCAAATGCCTCAAAGAGTTAGATGCACAGATGGTTTACGAGGCGTTTCATGAGCTCCTCAATGAGGCAAGGAAAACCTGACAGCCCATCGACTTTGGCCGTAAAAGTGCCCTACGCCGCCACTCTTTGACTTCACAGCAGACAGGGTGCCACAACCGCATTGCCTCCAGCCTGTTATGCCGTGACACCGTGACCTGATGGGTTAGCTGCGTGGTGTGAACCGTCAGGTAAACCTCGACTGCGTTAATCTGTGTGGTGTTACGAGATGGGGATACGAAAAAGGGGCGGCCTTCGGCCGCCCCGAAGTGTCAAAACCATACAGCCCAATGACTTACCTGAGCAGCACAATTCGTCTGGTAGCAGCGAAGCCGTCGGATGTCACCATGCGCACGAAGTAGATGCCACCTTTGACAGCGTTTCCTGCGTTGTCCCTGCCGTCCCACCTGATCGTGTGCGTGCCAGCGTTCATCGCACCGTTATGGAGCGTCCTGATGAGCCTTCCTGTCGCATCAAGCACGAAGAGCCTGACATTCGCATCGTTCTTGAGGCCGAACGCTATCGCGACATTGTCCCTGAACGGGTTGGGTCTGGCAGGTGCGAGGTATGTCACGGCAGGAATGGCGCTTCCGGCTGACTGCTGGCCTTTGGTCGATTGCACGACAACGGTCCTCTGAGCGGTGTTGTTGGAGATGTTCGGATCGCCGTCCTTCTGGATTATCGTCACGAGCGTGTAGGTGCCGGGATACATCGGGATCCATCTCGAAGGCGTGTAAACCGTGCGGGTTTCGCCGGGTGTGAGGTCGGTTACATCCACTGCCTGAGTGTAGATCACGATGCCGTTTGGATCGATAACCTTGTTGATGAGCCTGAACGAAGCCGTTGGCCCGAAGGTGTTGTTTCTGAGCGTGGCTCCGAATGTCACGGCGTTTCCGACGAAGAGCGAATCAGCGTTTTCGACAGCGATGTCGAGCGCCATCACATCGCCGGGCACCTCGGTCGAGATCCATGTCCTCATGAACTCGTCGATATACCAGCCAGCCGCTGTGCCCTGATCGTTCGACACGAAGTGGAATGCTATCAGCAGAGGCACAGGCTGATCGCCAGCAAATGCGCTGAGGTCAACGACTACCGGCACCCAGCCGCCGCTTGAGCCGACAAATGCACCCTCTCCGCCGAACAGCGGCGAAGTGCCCGGATAACCGCCAACTATGTCAAGCGGATGCCATGTGTTGCCGTCATCTGTCGAGTATTCGAGACGGCCGGCATCGTCGTCCGAGAAGTCATACCATGTCCTGAATGCGAAGAATGCGTTTTCCTCTGTCACAACCACGAGAGGCGAGACGAGTCTTGCATCGGCATCGTTCGGATAGTCTCCGCCGAGCACGGTGCCCCATGCAAATGTGCCACTGTATGCGCTGCCGGGGCCGTAAGTGGGCTCGCCGAACTCCCAGACACCCGCCATGCCCTGAGGCGTGAAGATGGCAATGGTGTCTTCCGCTATGTTCTCAGGCACATAGAACATAGTCTTCATCACATTGTCGGTCGTATCGATATCGTCAGCCAGACCGACGACGAATTTCAGGCAATACCTGCCGGGATCGCCCACTGTGTAGGTCGGGAACGCAAGCGTGCCAGTCGCCCCGGCATCAAGCGTTATCGTGTTCGTCATGTTGAGAACCATGGAATCGAGGTCGATGTATTTTATCACGAGCGTTATCGGGATGTCGGTCGCTATGTTGCCCTCATTCGTGACTTCGACCGTGGGCACGAAGTTGTCGCCTGAGCTGTAGAACATCTGGTCAGGTGAGACTATGCTGGCGATGTGTGCGTCGTGGTAATAGACAAACACCTGCTTGGACATCGTGTTGTCCGTCGTGTTCGTGTCACCGTCAACAGGGGCGTCGAACTCAAATCTGATGTATCCGACGGTGTTGAACTGATAATCGGAGAATGCGGCATAAGCGGTGTCACCGGCTGCGATGTTGATGTTCACCGTCTCGGTGTAGATCGCAGTGTCTTTCGCCGTAACCTGATAGACGGTCATCGTGACATCCACGCTCTCGTCGTAGCCGCCGTGGTTCACGAGCATCGCAGTAGGCGTGATGGTTGAGCCAAGCTCATAGAGTGAATCCTCGGGCTCAGCGATTTCCGCAACAGCCACATCGTGATACCTGACCTCTTCGATGTCGTTCTCATCTCTCGGCTCAAGCTTGTAGTTGCCATAGCTGTAATAGAGCGGCCCGGTGATGTTGTAGCGGGTGCCCACCTGCGGCGTGAAGCGATACATCAGGTCGTCCACACGGAGGTCTCCGCTGCCGTCGTTGACCATCCACTCGCCGTAACCGAGGTTATCGTCCACGCACTCAGCATTTTCGACTCGGAGCAACACGCTCTCATACTGCTCATCCGGGGCCTCGCCTGTCGATACGACGAGCGGGTCAGGCAGAGGCACATTGGTCGCAAGCGTGATGATCTCAGGATATTTGAGCTCGGTCAGGTTGTAGTATTCGGCCACCTGAGCGATGACAAGCAGGCTGTCGCCTCTCGCAACAGAAGGAGCTGAGCCTGTATAGACATAGATGCCCGTCCACGGGCCAGCCGGTTTCTCCTGCATGAAGAACCCGCGCCTCGTCACAGCCGTGACCACGCCAATGGTCGCAACGGTGTCGTGCTCATAAGGCGAGGATGCGGCCTGCCCCTGAATGTCGTAAATCGAGGTTATCGGCATAACCCTCTGGCTGTTGTCCTCATCGTTGAAGATGAACAGGTATTTACCCGCGTTCTGAGCGTTATAGCTGTAATTCTGGCCTGCGTTTCCAATGCCGCCATCGCCGTAAGCAGCGAGCCACGAATGCATCACCGTGTATTTGTATTCCACCAAGCCGGCGGCAAGGTCGATGAGGCCATACCACTTTGTGCCGACGCGGAATGTGTTGTCGATGGTGGGATCCCAGCCGTTGAACGAACCGGTCACATTGATGACCCAATCGTTGTAGCCCTGATCCGAAGGATCGACGAAGCATGTCTGTGCGTAAACAGTGTCAACGGTGTCATCGACCATTATGCCCGTGCCGGACTCGAGGAACGAGTTGAAATCGTTTTCGGAACCGACCCACCACCAGTAGTAGCCAGTATCGGGATAAAGCATCACATAACCCGTGAATATGTCGTCGTCTGCGGATGTATCGGGCCAGACGCCATCGTTGCGGAGCTCCACCATCGGGCCTGACCACATCGGGTCAAAGTGCCCCGTGGAATCCCATGAACCGTTGACCCAGAACGAACGATAATGTGAATCGCCGCCGACCTGAGCGGAAAGTATCACCGTGACAGGATTTACAGGCTGATAGTTGAGCTGGCCGGGCGTCGGATTGGCAAGCTCGAAGTCCACCGAAGTCTCGTTGTCGTAGCCGTCAAATGTCGTCCTGTCGCCGTCCGGTATCACAGAGTAGGTCTGAGAGCCAGGATCCTGGTCCCATCCCATCTGATCCACGCGCTCGCCGTCAGCGTTGAACAGGTAGATGTTATCCTTGGATGCGTCCATGTGGAAATAAGGCGGGAAGTCGTTTTCATAGACGGTGAAAACCTGTCCGGGCTCAAGCACGGTGCCATTAGGCACATAGTAGTCGTCATCGACGACCACCATCCAGTTGGATATGTCAACCGGTGTGCTACCTGCGTTGTAAAGCTCGAAGAACTGGGCTTTGTAATCGCCCGGTCCGACCTCGTTCAGATACACGGTAGTATTGCCGAGCGCCGTGTTGGGCGCATCGTTCTCAGCTCCTATCGTTGGAGTGGGATCCATGTTGAAATCGACGGCGTTATCTCCGGTGTTATTCACCCTTGCGGTGCTCCACTGATAGATCGGAGCCGGTGCCGGGCCCATCGTGCCGTATCCCACCATATCCTGAATCTGGCCGTCGGCGTTGTAAAGCGTGATAACCGCGCCTTCGTTCGGCAGCGACAGGTCTCCATTGAGGTTGTTGTTATCCGAGAAGGCGAGGTATCCGTTGGCAGGAATTGACACACCAGATGCCACCATGATCGTGTCTTCAAAGGTGGAACCTGTGATCGTGAAGAAGTAGTTGCTCATGTCGATGTCGGAATCATTCGGATTGTAAACCTCGATGGCCTCAGCAGATGTTGGTGTAACGATGAACTCGTTAACCAGAAGCGGAACCTGCTCAACGCGCTCGAATATCACGGAATTGGTCGAATCGTCAAACGCAATGTAGTATGTTCCGGGCTCAGTGACAGGATATTTGTAGTTTGGATAGGAGCCGCCGATGCCGCCGTCGCCGTAAGCGGCCTCCCATGAGTGCATCACGGCAAATTTGAACTCAAATGTGTCGCCAACCACCGTGGTGTCGAGGTTGAAGTAGCCGCCCCATACCCATCCGTCCCTCGTCAGGTTGTCATCGGCGTTGTTCCATCCGTTTTGCTCACCCGCAAGCACGATAACCCAGTCGTTGAACCCGCTGTTCGATGGATCCACGATGACAGGATCAAGGACAATGGTGTCGGATGTGTAGCCCTCGATCGAGAACGGTGTCCCATCCTCAAGCCATGCGCTTCCGGATGGCGACCAGAACGGCTCCGAGCCGACCCACCAGTAGTAAGGAGTTCTCAGATTGGGGTTAAGGTATGTGACGCCTGAAAAGATGTGGTCGCCAGCGGTTTCATCGGGCCAGACGCCGTCGTCCCTGAGCTCAACCCAGTCGCCCCTCCACCAAAAGTCATAGTTGCCGTCGTTGTCCCATGAACCGTCCACCCAGAACGGGCGATAGGACGATTCACCGCCAATCTGAGCCCTGAGTATCACCGGAATCCTGTTGTCAGGGCCGACGAACTCAGCCTCGTCGATCCACAGGATTGCAGAATCTGAAAAACCTGACTCATCGTAGAACCTCAAGCGTGGCAAGGCGGCTACCGCATTGGCGGGAGCTGTCGTCTCGTAAACAAGCTGTTGCCAGCCATCTTGATTGGACGAATAGACATTCGAATAGTCGTATTGAACACCTCCGCTGCTATCATACCAGAGAACAGCCAATCTAACTTTGGCATAGGATGTGTCGTAAGCCCAAACCGAAAATGTGTAGTTCGCCCCCGGAATGACCGCAATCGTGTCGTGATCGAGGTCCTGATTGCTTGTGCTCCTGAGGATCACCTGAACGGCGTTGCCACTGACTGCGGGAGAGTTGGTCGGGGATATGTCGAAACCGCTCGTCCTCTGTGTCCAACCGAAGGGATGATCGCCATCCCATGCATCGAAGTCTCCACCATACAGAATGTTGTTGGTCTGTGCCCATGAGAAGGCACTCCACGCAAGCACTATGAACAGTGCTTTGCTAACAGACTTCATGAAAAACCTCCTGTTTGGTTTCAGCGTCAAGCATCATTTTTTACAACAATTAAAACTGAATGCAAAGCGGCACAACCAACATACACATCAAGATACTAAGTATAATGCTTTACGATTTAGGATGATTTGCCCCCAAAATGACCATAATAAAAAAAGGAAGGGGAGCGCAAACTCCCCTTTCCCATTCAGTTGTCGAGTGCCTCGAATACACTGTTGACCTTCTCCGCAATGTCGAGGTCGAACAGGTAAAGGGTTGGCAAAATCCAGTTCATCCAGTAGCGGTTTTTGCCGTCTTTGTTCTTGCCGAAATAAACCAGCGTGAACCTGCCGACCCCTGTCAACTCCTTATGGACCTTTGAGGCTGTCCTGAGCGCTTCGCGCGCAGACGGAGGTAGATCATGGAAAAGGACAGGCTTGCCTTCCGTGCCACGATGCTTGACGAATTCCGTCGTGAGGCCTGAGCTCAGTATAGATTCGACGAGTTTGTTGAGCTTTTTCTTTTTGAAGTAAGTTATAAGGAGCTCGCCGGCATGGACTTTGAGCAGGGGAAATTCTGTGCCCTTCTCATCCCTGATCCATGCCTCTATCACCGGACGGGTCTCTTCCATGACAACGCTGGCCTTAAGCTCGACGCCTTTGGGCAGCGTCTTAACCAGCTCTTCAATCTCGTAAGAGACGCCTTCCTCCGTGTATTTGTCGCCGACCTTCCTACCGAGCGCAGTCTCCGACACGAAATAGCTGAACTTCCCGTTTTTGAGCCCTGTCAGGAGGTCAAATCCCCACGCTTTCAGGCTCTTCAGCTTGAATGTCCGCTCGCGAGGTATATCACCCCATTTCTCGCGCACATAAGTGCCAAGAACTATTTGGTGCTTCAGGTCAAAGACTTTGCTTGCCATCTGTTTCATCCTCCTTTTTCAAGTTTTAGTGTGGCCTTCGCCATGTTTGAAAGAGAGATAAGTCTCAAAATGTAGATGTAAGCGAGCACGATGGACGCACCCACAAACCCGGAAGTTATATAAAGGTTGCATTTGCATTCAATGGACAGCAGCGAGATCGTGCCAAACAGGAGGTAAATGCCGAGGAAGGTATAAAAAGAACGGCCAAGCTCTGAGGCCGCCAGCTTCAGGACTGCGGCGAGGTTCAAAGTGCTGATGCTCGCAACAACATGCTCGTTCAGTCTGGCCCTGTCATGCAGCTTGCGTTTGAGCTTTAACTGAAGTTCGCCGTCGTTGAGGACAATTCTGGATATCCTGTTCAGCAGCATGTATCCCTCGACTATCGGGTATGCATACACGCCGAACACCACCAGCCCGAAGATCAACCCCAGCAAAACCATTCTGTCACCTCCATCCACAGCTCGGTCAAATTCATTAAATTGCAGTCTAATAAGTAATTTTTTAAGCCACGGATGTCAAGTGAAATCGAAAGTCCACCGCAGGCAGTTCTCAACTTGAAACCCGAATATCGCTTCTTTATCCTAACATCACGATGCCAGCCAACTTAACACCTGAATACTTTGAAGCCGAGAAGAAATACCGTGCGGCCAGAACGATCGAGGAGAAGATAGCCGCTTTAAGGGAAATGCTGGCCGTCATGCCCAAACATAAGGGCACGGACAAGCTTCAGGCTGACATAAGGGCGAAGATCTCGAAGCTCCAGAAACTGCTGAAAGAAGAAAAGAAGGCCGGTGGTAAGCGGAGGTTTCTCTACCCTCAAAGGGAAGGTGCGGGTCAGGTCTCCCTTGTGGGGCCGCCCAATTCGGGCAAATCGAGCATCCTCGCAGCGCTTACTCAGGCACATCCCATTGTGGCGGATTACCCGTTTTCAACGCACACCTATGTGCCGGGGATGATGCAGTTCGAGGACATTCAAATTCAGATCATAGACCTGCCGCCGTTTTTCAGCGGACACATCCAGTTTTGGCAGGTGGACATCGTCAGGAATTGCGACCTCGTGCTGCTGGTTGGCGACCTCTCAACGGATTCGGTTGTGGAGGACATTCAGGCGGTCATCGAAGAGCTCAATGAGAGGAAGATCACGCTCATCGGCACAGGGAAACGGATCGATGACATTTTTGGCCCTGTTGCCAAGCGAACTATCCTGATAGCCAACAAGTTTGATGCTGAAGGAGCGGATGAACGGCTTGAGATCCTGCGCGAGTTCTTCAGTGAATTCCCGATAATCCCAGCTTCGACTGTCACCATGCAGGGGCTGGAACAGCTGCCATCCATCATTTTCAAAGAGCTGGAAATCATAAGGGTCTATACGAAAGAACCCGGCCATCCGCCCGATATGACGGATCCGCTAATTCTGCCGATAGGCGCAACGGTGCTCGATGCCGCCGAAAAGATACACAAAGATTTCGCGCGCAAGTTGAAGTATGCAAGGCTTTGGGGCTCAAGCAAATTCGATGGCCAGCGCGTCGAACGGCATCACATCCTTCAGGACAAGGACATCGTCGAGTTCCACATCTGAGTTAAGTCCATCGAAATCCGTAAAATGCATGGATAGTATCCGTCAGAAACCGATCGAATTAACAAAAAAGAGCCCCGATTTCGGGGCTCTTCGTTTATACGGATTGCTTCCCTGACGAATTAGCTGACCTTCGTTCCCGGTGGCACATCCTGATTGGGGTGCAACAGCGCTATCTTGCCGTCCTCTGTCACAGCGGCCAGCATCATTCCCTGAGATGTGACGCCTCTCATCTTCCTCGGCTTGAGGTTTGCGATAACCGGGATGTATTTTCCGACCACTTCCTCAGGCGAATACTGATGCGCTATGCCGGCGACGAGCGTTCTCTGCTCAGTGCCGAGGTCGATCTTAAGCTTAAGGAGCTTGTCGGTGCCTTCAATTTTCTCTGCTTCAAGGATTTTTGCAATCCTGATGTCCATCTTTGAAAATTCTTCGTAAGTGATTATCTGAACTTCTTTCTCTTCTGCCATGGCCTTTTCCTCCTTCTTTTCTTCCTTTTCGGGCGCCTTCTTGCCCGCCCTTTCCATCAATTTTTTAACTTCAAGCTCGATCACATCATCGTCAAGCTTTTTGTAAAGTATCTCGACTTTGCCGAGCTCCCGCCCTTTCTCAGGGTCGGGCCTCATGGCATCATCCCAACTGAGCTTTCCGCTGAGATTTAGCATCTTCCTGACCTTTTCGGCAGAGAACGGCAGATATGGCTCCATGAAGGTGGAAAGCGATCGCACTATCGACTCGCAGACATAAAGCGTGCGTTTGGTCTCCTCGATGTCCGTCTTTCTGGTTGACCACGGTGCCTTGCGGTCGAAATACCTGTTTCCAAGCGAGGAGATCTCCATCAATTTCCACAACGCCTTTCGGAACTCGAACTGCTCGATGTAATTGGACATCTCATTCGCAAGCTCTTTGACCTTCTCAAGCGTTTCGATGTCGTAGTCGCCGAGGTTTTGCGGGTCAGGGACACGGCCATCAAGGTATTTCTTTATGAACGCAAGGGTGCGGTTGATGAAATTGCCGAGGTTGTCCGCAAGCTCGCTGTTGATCCTTGTCTGAAAGTCATAGTAATTGAAATCTGCATCGCTCGTCTCAGGCAGAATTGCAGCCACGCCATATCTGAGATAGTCGGCAGGGAATGTGTCAAGGAATTCGTTGACCCAAATCGCCCAGCCTCTTGAGGTCGAGAGTTTATCGCCCATGAGGTTCATGAACTCGTTGGCCGGGATATCCGATGGGAGGATGTAGTCGCCATGAGCCATCAACATCGCAGGCCATATAAGTGCATGGAACACAATGTTGTCCTTGCCTATGAAATGCACAAGCTGGACATCGGGGTTCATCCACCACTCTTTCCATTCGTCGGGTTTGCCTCTGTTGATCGCCCATTCCATGGTTGACGATATGTAACCGATGGGTGCGTCGAACCAGACATAGAGCACTTTCCCTTCGGCCTCAGGCAGAGGAACCTTAACGCCCCATTCGAGGTCGCGCGTTATCGCTCTGTCCCGCAGGCCATCCCTGATCCATGACAGGGCTGTGCGCCTGACATTCTCTTTCCAGTGGGTCTTGGATTCCAGCCACTCTCTCAGCGGCTCCGAGAACTCGGAAAGCTTGAAATAGTAATGGTAAGTCTCTTTGATTATCGGGGTGCTGCCACAGATGGCGCATCTCGGATTTATGAGCTCCGTCGGCTCAAGCCATCTACCGCATTTCTCGCACTGATCCCCGCGCGCATTCTCATAACCACAGTATGGACATGTGCCCACAACATACCTGTCAGGCAGAAACCTTTTGCAGTGTGGGCAGTAAAGCTGTTCAAGCTCTTTCTTGTAGATGTAGCCCTTCTCATAAACCCTGAGAAAGAACTTCTGCGAATTTTCGTGATGTATCTCTCTGGATGTGCGGGAAAAGTTATCGAACGCAATGCCGAGACGCTCGAAACCCCGTTTTATATCCTCGTAGTAGTAATCCACGATCTCGCGGGGCGATTTGCCGGCCTTTTCGGCCGCTATCGTAATCGCCACACCGTGCTCATCGGTGCCGCAGATGTGTATAACTTCGTCGCCCTTAAGCCTCTTAAATCGGGTGTATATGTCGGCAGGCAGGTAGGCGCCTGCGATATGGCCTATGTGCAACGGCCCGTTAGCGTAAGGCAAAGCACTTGTTACTAAGACTTTCTTTCTCATGTGGACCTCCTTTTTGGCGTTTGATTTTATTGCAACTGAGGACAAATGCAATTATGGGATAAACAAAGCCCCAGGGAGCGGGGACAAACTCCCTGGGGCAGGAGGGGGTGGTTGGATGGGGGTGTTTTCTAATCCATTTCTTTCTATTGAAAGCTCTTACTCTACCTCTTCAATGATTATTGCCCCACCGGGACATTCCTCAGCTGCCTGCTGGACATCCTCTCTGTCGCCAGTAAATTCCATTCCTTCTTTGACATGAGCCAGTCCGTCATCACCCATATAGAACACATCAGGTGCTATCTCGACGCAAATTGCGTCGCCCACACAGAGATCCGGATC
>JALVZN010000155.1 GCA_027037615.1 Caldifarciminota bacterium
TCGCCATCGCCGACATACTCGAAGTGGACGATGTAATCGCCGCGCCCCGCGCCCACGAACACGAAATGGTCGTCCTGAAGCTGGTAATCGCCTTTGCCGCGCCCGACGAACCTGTAACCACTGATCCATGAGGCCGAATCCGCATGGGATATGGTCGCGATGTCCTCCTCGGAGAGGCCGGAGATGTCGTCTTTCGACTCAGTCGCAGAGATTTTGAGCCATTCGATGTCCGTTCCGACCTGCAGGATGCGCCGCGCATAGGCATCCTGGATGTATGCAAAGCTAACCACTATGCTGTCGCCGTCCCGAATTGGCCTCGACGGCGTGAAAACGAGCGTCCCCTGCTCGTAATCGATGGTGTAGTCGTGGTCAATGCCCCGCCTCATTTCGATCGAATTGACCGTAACATGCTCGCTCAAGGGCACGATTGTGACATTTTCCCCGTCAGGCCCTCTCAGGAAATACGGCCCCTGTTTTCCGTCCGCCCCAACGAATGCCACCTTCCGCCTCGATGACCGCGAATAAGCCACCGTCAGATAACTGGTTGAGTGAGGCGATTCGTAGTTCATCGAAATGCCGCGATACTTCAGCGATGCGTCGTTCGGCAGCGAGAGATCCCCAAGCTGGAGTTTTAAGCTCCGAGAGCGCAACATGATGCTGGCACTCTGGAAATCGCTAAGCCGATTTGCAAAGACATCCTGATTTGCATTGACATCGTTGTCGCTGAGCCTACCCTCGACCTCAACCGAATCCGTCAGCCTGCCGTCTATGAGGATGTCCAGCGACTGCCTCACCGAGACGGATCTGCCGATCATGAGCCCAATTCGCCTATTGCCCTTGATTTTCAGCCATGTCGATCGCATCGCAGGGCTGGCGTTGACCGTATCAGACTGAGGTGCCCGATCCGATCTTGCGTTTCCGCCGTATGAGTATGAGGGTTTCAGCGCAAGAGTATCGAAAACGACCATAAAACTCCCGCTGTCGGGCAGGTAAAGCGTGTCGTTTTCGTATCGGAAAGCCGTAATCGGGGTGTCGCCTTTGAACACCCTGAACTCGCTAAACGCTGTTGCGTGCAGAACGGCCGTCGGGCCGCGCACATCGATGGAAGTCAACGATACGAGCAGAAGCAGGACTGATGCGGAACTCAATTTCTCAGGGCATAAACATTCCTGACAGCCTCAACCTGTATTTTTCCAGTGACAGTGGAGAGCTGGAGCAGGTTGATGCCGTCTCCGAGGACAGCAATGACCTTGTTGTCCTCCTCACTCACATTATCAAATCCCGTAATGTCAATGTATTCCGGCTTCAAAGCTGAAGCGACAACTTTGAGGTTTTTGAGGCCTGAGATGGTGAAGCGAATTGAACCGTTGACGCACGAGGCGCTCCCGTCCATGATCTCATCGATATTTCCCTCTATGTTGCCGTTCACGACGCTGCAGGCAAACCTGTTGAACCCACCAGATGTGTTAATTGTGCCGTTGACAAGGCCCACGGCCAGGTTGGATGCGTGTCCTTTGAAGCTCAGAACCCCGTTAACTCCCTTGATTGTAGCGGAATCCAGTTTCCCCTCGAGTGAGATCTCGCCGTTGACCATGCTCAATTTGGCGGAGCTCAGCGTTGACGGCATGGTGATGTATATTTTGACCTTTCGACCGTTTTTGAGCTCACGCGGGGTGTCATCTGAGATCGTGAGCGAAGAATCCTCGATGTCCATTGTTATTTTGAACCTGTCTAAGTTTTTGCGGGCACTGGATTGAGTTCTCCCGTGCGCCTCTTTGATGAGCACGAAATCGATGCCTTTGACATCGGGAACGGCTTTGATCTTTATGTCCCCGTTGACTATGTCGATGCGGATGTCCTTTATGGCCTTAACATCGACCTGAGTGGTGTCCGCCGCCACGAATTTGCCACCTGAACCGGTGAGATCGCAACCACTTACAAG
>JALVZN010000156.1 GCA_027037615.1 Caldifarciminota bacterium
ATAACAACCCATCCCTTGCTTTTAGTGACCCTCGCCGTTGGGCTTTTCATGGCGTGGGGGATTGGGGCCAATGACACGGCCAACTCCATGAGCACCGCAGTCGGCGCTGGCGCGATAACTCCGGCTCAGGCTGTCATCATTGCGGCTTCTCTCGAATTTATAGGCGCTTACTACTTTGGAAAGCATGTCACGGAAACGATCCGTAAGGGCATAATCGACCCGAACCACATCCAGAACATCAACATCCTGATCTACGGCTCGCTCTCAGCTTTGCTGTCGGCCGCTATCTGGCTTCTTGCGGCAAGTTATTGGGGACTTCCTGTGTCAACGACCCATTCGATAATCGGTGGACTTGTCGGTTACGGGATAGCTTATGCCGGAGTGAAAATCGTCAACTGGGGAAAGCTGATAATGGTGGTGTTGAGCTGGATTTTATCCCCGATTGTGGGCGGAATAGTCGGGTTCACTCTGTTCTGGCTCATCAGGAAGACCATTTTGAGCGCTGAAGACCCGCTCCAGAACGCAAGAAAATATGCGCCGTTCTGGATAGGATTGGCCTTTTTCATCGTGGGGATTATGTTCTACCTCAAGACATTGCACGGAAACGATATGATTCGCTCCCTTCTGGTCGGTTCAGCCGTTGGACTTGTTGCAGTCGGCGTTAGCAAATTGGTGCTCAGGCGTTACACCGGAAGCGGCAACCCATACAAATCCGTGGAGCGCATTTTCCGCAATGTGCAGGTTGTAACATCGTGCTATGTGGCACTATCTCATGGCGCCAACGATGTTGCGAATGCGATCGGCCCTGTCGCTGCGGTCTATACCGCAATAGTGTTCGGCTCAGCCGGCGCAAAGGTGCCTGTGCCGAAGTGGATACTTGCCCTTGGAGGGCTTGGCATAGCGCTCGGCGTCGCCACATGGGGATACCGCGTGATGCAAACAGTTGGCCACAAAATCACGCAACTGACGAACACAAGGGGATTTAGCATAGATTTTGCTACAGCGACAACAGTTCTCGTGGCGTCGAGGCTGGGCATGCCGATCTCCACGACCCACACCGTGGTCGGCGCCGTCGTTGGTGTGGGGCTGGCAAGGGGATTGCGCGCTATCAACACCGATGTCCTCAAGGACATCGCCATTTCATGGTTCGTCACCGTCCCAATTGCTGCCGTTATGGCGGCTGGAATTTTTAAACTTTTTCTCATCTTCATAGGAGGTTAAATCATGGTGAGCGCATGGCTTAAACTTTTCGCAAAAAGCCCTTTCAAGCCTTTGATAAAGCATTCCGAGATAGTCCTCAAGGCTGTTGAAAAGCTTGAGGAAGCGCTGGTTGCATGGAGCGAAGGGCGCAAAGAGGATATGCTGAAGCTGTGCAGCGCCGTCGATAGCCTTGAGCAGGAGGCGGACAAGGTCAAAGAGTCCATAAGGGACACGCTCACATCGCGCATTTTTATGCCTGTGAGCCGCGGCGATGTGCTTCTCTGCCTGTATTTTCAGGACAAAGTCGCAGATGCGGCTCAGGATGTCACAAAATGGTTGAAAGTGTGCAAGGACAGGACTATCCCCGAGGAACTCAAGGAAAAGGTGATAAACATCGGGAAAGAGAGCATCAAAGTGGCTCGCAACCTCCATAACGCCATTTCGCAGCTTGACATCGTGATCGAAAGCGGCTTCAGGGATGACGAAATCGAAAGGGAATACCAGCTTATCAGAGAGGTCGAGGAGATCGAGCATTCGATCGATGTGATCAGCGGCGAGATAATGCAGTTCGTGTTTGACAACGAGGAGGTGCTCAGCTATGGCGATGCCATCTTCATTTTGAGCATGACAAGATGCCTGACATCGATATCTGACAGGGCAAAAGACACGGTCGAACGAATAAGGCAGATGCTTGCACACTCATGAAACATCAATAAAATTCTGGAGCCACCCGGCGTGGGGCAAGGAACTGATACAGGGAGCTCTTGATGGAAAACAATGTCAGGCGGTTCGGCACCTTCAACGGCGTGTTCGTGCCTACCATCCTGTCGATTTTCGGCGTCATCCTGTTCCTGAGGACGGGATGGGTCATAGGCAACACGGGTTTGTTCGTGGGGATAATCCTGATAACGCTGGCGATGTCGATCTCATTTGCCACAAGTCTGTCGTTATCAGCGATTTCGACCAACACAGAGGTGGGAGTTGGCGGCGTTTACTACATAATCTCAAGGAGCCTCGGCCTCAACATCGGCGGAGCGATCGGCATCCCGCTCTTTCTGTCACAATCCATATCCGTTGCCTTCTATGTGATAGGTTTCACGGAATCGCTTTTGGGACTGTTCCCTCATCTCAACTTCAAACTGGTTGCTTCTATTGTGCTGATCATCTTCACTGTAATCGCATTCATCGGAGCCGACCTTGCCGTCAAAGTCCAGATCGGCATCTTCGTGTCACTTATCGCGGGTATCCTGTCGTTCTTCCTGACAAAACAGTGGGTGCCGATGTCGATAAACCTGACGCCGCATTACCTTCCTGAGGAAAACTTCTGGAGCGTGTTTGCGATATTCTTCCCGGCCGTCACAGGCGTCACCGCCGGCGTAAGCATGTCGGGTGAGCTTAAAGATCCTGCAAAGAACATCCCTCGCGGCACATTGATGGCTCTGGGCGTCAGCTACCTCGTCTATCTTCTGGTTGCGGTCAAGCTCACAGCGGTGGCTCCATATGAGATCCTGTTGAGCGACAACCTGATAATGGTCAAAAGGGCGCTTGTGCCCGCACTCGTCTATCTCGGCATCTGGATGGCGACCATTTCGTCAGGCCTGACATTCATCGTCGGCGCACCTCGAACACTTCAGGCGCTCGCATGGGATCATGTCGTGCCGAAATTCCTTTCAGCGACGCTCGGATCAAAGAAAAATGAGCCCAGAGCTGGCATCATCGTGACATTCCTCATAGCCGAGACCTTCATCCTGATGGGAAACCTGAACATGGTGGCGACGATCATCACCATGTTCTTCCTGACGACTTATGGCGTGACGAACCTTGCAGCTGGCCTTTCATCGCTGATAGGAAACCCGAGTTACAGGCCGCGGTTTAAGGTTCACTGGGCGATCTCGTTTTACGGGGTCATCGGCGCCTACATCGTGATGTTCCTCATCAGCCCGATTTACACGATCATCGCAACCCTCATCCTCTTTGTAATCTATATCGTTCTGCAACACAGGCAGTTAAACCAGACATGGGGCGACATTCGGAGCGGCGTCTGGATAAGCCTTGCGCGGTTCGCATTGCTGAAATTGGAGGATTACGAGCCCGGAACGGTTAACTGGAGGCCGAACATCATGGTCTTCAGCGGTGGGCCCGGCGAAAGGCCGCACCTTGTCAAGATGGCGCAATGGCTCAGCAGGGGCAACGGAATTGTCACGCTGTTCAACCTTTTAGTGGGCGATGTCGAAGACCTTGCGACTGAGCGCGAGAAGCGGCTGGCAGAGCTCAGGCAATACATCAGGCAAAACAGGTGGGCAATTTTCCCCGAGGTTGAGATCGCCAGGACTGCTGAGGACGGGTTTACCACGATCGTTCAGGCACATGGCATCGGAAAACTGACATCCGATGTCGCCATGTTCGGCTGGAGCAACAAGTTTGAACGCAAGGTAGAGCTGGCCCGCATAATTCGCAAGCTGATCTTCCTCAAGAAAGATATCCTTGCTCTCAAGTACGATCCTGAAAGAGGGTTCGGCAACAAGCTTACGATCGACATCTTCTGGCGCGGCAAAGGCGGCAATGCCCCGCTGATGGTGCTCCTTGCACACATCATAAAACTCAACAGCGAGTGGAGAGATGCCAAAATCAGGCTCATAGAGGTCGTCTCGAACGAAGAGGAGAAGGAGCGCTCGGAGAGGAAGATACGGGAGATCATGCAGGACGCCAGAATTGAAGCCGAACCTGTGATTTTGATCAAGGAAAACCCGATGGACAGGATAATCGACATAATGTCTGAATTCTCAAGCATTTCCGATCTCACCATCGTAGGCATGGGCGTGCCGCGCAAGGGCGAAGAGGGCGTTTTCGTCAGCAGGATGGACAAACTTCTGGAGCCGCTCGGAACGGTGCTCCTCGTCAGAAGCCTGAACATAAAGGACTTTTTGAGCTGAGCGCTTTCCTATTCCACAGTCACGCTTTTGGCGAGGTTTCTCGGCTTGTCCACATCGCAGCCTCTCATAACCGCTATGTGATAGGCAAAGAGCTGAAGCGGGACTATTGACAGGATGGGGACGAGAGGTTCATCGATCTCAGGTATGCGAATTGTCTCCCTAGCTATCCCGTGCGGTAGTTCCATGCCTTCGGTTGTCAATGCGATGATGATGCCGCCTCGCGCCTCCACCTCTTTCATGTTGGAGATGGATTTCTCGAACACGCTGGTGTTCGGATTTACGAAGACGACAGGCATGTTCTTGTCTATGAGTGCGATAGGGCCGTGTTTCATCTCACCGGCAGCGTAACCTGTGGCGTGGATATAAGAGATCTCCTTGAGTTTGAGCGCGCCCTCAAGTGCGGTCGGGTAATTAATCCCGCGTCCCAGGAACATGAAGTCATTGTAACCGTGATAATGTGCGGCAATCGACTTGATGTCGTCGTCCATGTCTAACACGCGTCTCATTCTGCCCGGCAGCTTCCTGAGTTCCTCGATGTAGTGGATGGTCTCATCGTTGGAGATGATCCCTCTGAGAGAGCCGAGCTCAAAGGCGAGCAGTGTAAGTATAAGCACCTGAGCGGTATAAGCTTTAGTCGAGGCAACTCCTATCTCCGGCCCGGCCTCCGTGTAGATGACATAATCGGATTCGCGCGCGATTGAGCTGTCCCTGACATTCACTATCGACAGCACCTCAAGCCCCATCTCATGCGCCATCCTGAGGCCGGCAAGCGTGTCAGCCGTTTCGCCAGATTGACTGATGGCGATGACGAGCGTGTCGGGCGGCACGACCGGGTGCATGTATCTGAACTCCGATGCGAACTCGACGCGCGTGGAGATCCTTGCAAACCGTTCGAGCAGGTATTTACCGACCATGCCCGCATGTTTCGATGTCCCGCAGGCCTGAATGAGGATCGAGCTCTTGGTCAGCAACATCCGCCTTAAGTTGGTGTCTTTCAGGAGGAGGAACTCATTGTTGCGCAGGTAGTTTCTGAGATTGCGCTCTATGACTTCAGGCTGCTCGTAAATCTCCTTCAACATGTAGTGATCAAATCCCTCTAACTCGACATCGCGCACATCCCAGTCCACATTCGTGACGGCCTTCTCACGGTGATTGCCGTCAAAATCTATGATCTCGTAGCCCGATCTCTTCAAAATCGCTATCTCGCCGTTGTCCAATATGATGACCTTGTGGGTGTGCGACAGGATCGCGGGTATGTCGGACGCGAGGAGCATCTCGCCGTCCCCGACGCCGACGATGAGCGGGCTGTCTTTCCTCACGCCTATCAACATGTCGGGATGGTCAATCGAGAAGATGGCGAGCGCAAAGGAGCCCTTAAGCCTCGATATCGCCTTGATGACTGCATCCACAAGATCGCCTTCATAATACTCCTCGATCAGATGCGGTATGACCTCGGAATCCGTTTCTGAGACAAACCGATGTCCCTTGCGGACGAGTTCGTCCCTGAGCTCGTGGAAATTCTCAATTATCCCGTTGTGCGCCACTGCGATGCGATTTTGGCAATCCGTGTGCGGATGGGCGTTTTCCTCCGTCGGCTGGCCGTGAGTTGCCCAGCGGGTGTGCCCTATGGCTATGTTTCCGTTGATGGACCGGCCGTTCACAAGGCTGTAAAGGTTGCTCAAACGGCCAACTCGTTTCCTCAAAAACAGGTTACCATCATGGATCGCAGCTATCCCTGCGGAATCGTAGCCTCGATACTCAAGTTTTTCCAGCCCAACAAGCACGACTGAACCAACATCCTTATTCCCTATGTATCCGACAATACCACACATATCGCTCTACCTCCCCTGATGGATTTTGAAAAAATATAGCGGTTGAAAGGTGCTTTTCCTTCAACCTGAGTGAGATTATCGAGTTTTTTCAATTCAAAATTCAACCCCGCAAAGTTAAGGGGAAGATGGCGGAGAAGGCCACTCGCCGTTCTGTTTGTGATCGAATTTCTTTTTAAAATTTATCCCCCCCTGTTGGGGCACTTAACAGTAGCCCATCCAACAGGAGGGGAAAAAACGAATATCTCAATCTTTTCCAATAGCAAAAATTAAAAGATCAATCTACCTGCATTGTAAAACCAAGATGGCTATAGAAGAAATCTGTTAACTTTGAACATCAAATTCTTCTTATTTGCCACAACATCCATGATTAAGCAGGTCGCCAGTACGCTTCTGTGCGTATCTGCATCAAAGCCCGTTATAAATGGCGGTAATTGGAATCAAGATATATGTGTCCCGAATTGAAGATTCCATCATGGTTATCTGCCGTATAGCTGCATCTCCTGATTAGCCGGATAATCAGGAATGATATGGATACCATCCACATAAATCTTTAAGTGGGCGATTATCATATTCTTATAAGCAAGTGGGACAACCCACGCATTCTCGGGTTCCCTGTATTCGGCGCCATCA
>JALVZN010000157.1 GCA_027037615.1 Caldifarciminota bacterium
TGCGGTGTGGCCATCGAAGTCCCGTCCCATGTGGCGTATCCGCCGCCCGGCACGCTCGATGTCACGCCCTGACCCGGTGCCGAGATGTCAGGCTTTATGAAGTTCCAGTCCGGACGGGACCACAGGGTGGTGTCGCTCCACGGATACTGGTTAGGCGCAGGGCCGCGCGAGCTGAATGATGCGATGTCGTCAGAAGATGTCGTCGCGCCCACGCCGATGACATTGGGGAAGTTGCCGGGCGTTCCCGCACTTCCCGAAGATGGGCCTGAGTTTCCGCTGGCGAACACGGGTATGATGTCAAACTCGTGCCATGCACGCACATACGGCAGGAATGTGGTGTCCGTGTTGTCGGTGCTGCCCCAGGAGTTCGACACGACTTTGATGTCAACTCCGGAATCGGCCTTCAGCGTGACAAAATACTGGAAGCATGCGATGATGTCGGGATCGCTGCCGCTGCCGCCTGAATCAAAAGCTTTAGCTGAAACGATCTGTGCGTTGTAAGCGATTCCGATGTCGTGGTCAAACGGGCCAGGCCCGTCGCCACCCGCGATCGTTCCAGCGACATGTGTGCCGTGGCCGTGGTCGTCGTAAGGCGAAGTCTGACCGTTTACTGCATCGAAGAAATGGCCCGAGAAGTTGCCCTGCAACGCTGGATGTGACGGATCGATACCTGTGTCCATTGTGCCAACTATGACGCCGTCGCCTGAAAGTCCGTATTCGGCCCACACGGAGTCCGCTTTGATCTTGTCAATGTTCCACTCGACGGTTTTGGTATGCGGGACAGGCTTTGTGCTCGGATGCGGCTCAATGATGTGTCTGACCCTTGAGATGTCAACAAATGCAACATCGCTCCGTTGTGCAACTTCCCGTATAACCTCAGGCGTGGCTTCCATGTAAATCATGTTCACGAGCCAGAAGCTTCTCACATCAAGCACTTCTCTGCCTTTCGATGCCAGCGTTGAGAGGAGCGGCCTCTGGGTCCTTTCCGCGAGATCCCTCAGATACTCCGCCTTTGTGGCGTAGTCAGCACCTTTCAGGGTGCTCATGTCAGCCTGTTCGGACATCCAGACCAATACCTTTATATGGTCATCTGGGGCAGCCTCGCTCAGCCTCTCCTGCAACTTCTTGCTAATAGTGCCAGCTTGAGAGGCTGAGATGGAGGCCACCAACAGCATGGGGACAATCCATTTTTGCATAAAGACCTCCTTGAGAATGGGATATTTTGATGGCAAAATCAGGAGTTTAATACTCGCTAAACTTGTAGTTGCAAAATTATAATGCCACAACCCTACATCTGCTTATAAAATGAAATCGCTCACCAGATGATAATGTTAATCAAATAAAGGTAAAGCATGTATAAAAAACTACCTATGAGCTTCTTCAAAGGACGCAAACATATCCTCCTCGATGAAATGCAACAGGCCACAGGTCTCCACCGTAAATCAACCATCTACCTGATGAATGACCCATTTCTCACCACTGAGCGCAGACCTCGCACTCGTGAGAGGAGCCCGGTCTATGGTGCAATACTTAAAGATTCCTTCCGCATAGTAGCCAAAGCTCTCGATTACCCAGCCGCAGAACGGTTAAAACTCGCGCTCCTTTCCACCGCCACCTCGCAAGCTTCGGAAAACTTGAACTTACAAAGCAGCTGATGGAAAAGCTGGATAAAATCAGTCTCTCCACACTCAGGCGCATGTTCGCTTCCATCCCGAGAGATAAACCTCGCTTCAAAGCCCTGCTACAGGCACATTTAAGGTCAAAAAGGAATTTGCTAAAGCCGCCACATCTTTAGAGAGAGCTGAGAGAGCAAATGCCATTGAACCCGAAAAGCTGGAGTTGTTGAAAGGATGCGAGCTGAGAAAAATCCGTTGGATCTCCGAGAAGAAATCTACAAGCTTATAGATGAACTTCACGCATTGTCTGTGGCTAAACCTGGGATTAGCGAAGACATTCGCCAAACTTTAAACATACCCAGAGAATTGCCTGAGGAGCTATTCTCTGTTCGTTGAGATTCAGTAACAAAATCAAATGTAGGTTGATATTTTACCGGTAACATTTTCATTTGATTCGACACGGATAATTCGACACGGACATCGAGAAGCATCACGGACATAATTCTAACGCTGTTTCACAATTGGCTGTGGTTCGATGTGTTTGAGACAATGATGTTTTTAAAGCATTCACGATTTGCTTCATTGGTGGGGCCAGGCGACGGGATTTAGCCCTGCGTTTATCGACACAGGGTGCCGTTTACATTATCATTTACGACATGCGAGTTTTTACGGGAAGCAAATATAAAGACCGGGTTTACAAGTTCTACGATGTAGTAAAAGGCGCTAAAACCTGCCTCGTGGTGCCACACAACAACCCTGATCCCGACGCCATATCCTCAGCCCTTGGAATTGCTTACCTCTTTGAAAAGAAATTTGGAGGGAAGGCCACGATAGGCTACCGTGGCATAGTCGGTCGTGCGGAAAACAAGGCCATGGTTGAGGAGTTGGAGATAAAACTTGAGCCTTTTTACCGTTTAAATCCGGAGGATTTCGACTGTCTCGTGCTTGTTGACACGCAGTTTAAGGCACACAACCACCCGTTGACCGTCATGCCCGATGTCGTGATCGACCATCATGCCATCATGGCTGAGGAAAATGATGTGCCTCTGGCTGATTACCGCCCGGAATACGGTGCCTGCGCCACAATAGTGACGGAATACCTGATCATTTACGGCGTTGATCTGCCTCCTCAGGTCGCCACAGCCCTGTTCTACGGGATAAAGACCGACACGCGTGACCTCAGTCGAAAGAGCACAGATTCCGATGTGGAGGCTTATAAATTCCTTTTCCCGTTGATAGACAGGGAAAAACTTGCCAGAATTGAATATCCGAAACTGCCGCTCGAATATTTCAGATCGTTTTACCATGCGCTTGGCGAGACATGGCTCTACGAAAGCGTTGCGATCTCCACCATCGGCACCCTCTACCGCCCGGATCTTGTGGCAGAAGTGGCAGAGTATCTCTTGAGGATAGAGGGGATTAAGTGGTCGATCGCCATTGGGTTCTATCGGGGGGATCTCTACATATCACTCAGGACCGACACCTCAGAGGAAGCAGATGCATCTGATGTTGTTCGCGATGTGATAAACAGCAAGGGCACGGCCGGCGGACACAATGTTATGGCCGGCGGGTATATCCCCGATGTGCCACTCGAAATGAGGGAAAGCCTGGTTCAGAGCATGGTGGAAAGTATCATCAGACGACTTTTGAAAGACCCTCAGAATGTCACTCCTGTGAGATTAATCCCGGCAAAAATTTCCTGACGATGGCTTCAAATTCGTTGAGAAACCCATCCGTCACGAACGGCTTTTTTATCACGCCGATGATGACATCCTCAAATCCCTGAGTTTCCTGTTCAAGCAGGCCCTGCTCCATTCCGGTTACGAGAATCACCTTGTTGCCAAGCTCCCTCGCAGTCTCCAGAACCATACTGATGTCACCGGAAGATAGCATCACATCCGAAATCACAAGGTCATAATCTCCATCCCTGAGCATTTCGCAGCCCTCATCTGCCGAATACGCTGTGTCAACCGACACATTGGGATATTCAAAACTGAGAATTGTTTCCACAAGGCCTGACAATTCATGACTATCCTCGATAAGCAAGATTTTATATTCTTTCATGGTTCTAATTATAACCTCAAACTTATTGACGGAAAACATCATAAGCTGTCCATATCCCGTTTGGTGCCATGGTGAAACCACGAAAATCGTTTCTTCCGACAATCGTGTATAATTCTCGGCACATTTAGCTTTTGGCGAACGGATAGTTGACCGCCTTATCAAGGTGGCGTAACATCAAGCTCCAAATGCATCGAGATTCATAAGGAGGATAGAAAAATGGGACTTTTAATCGCTTTGATTATCAACAGCATAAACCCGGGCTTTGAATTTCTCAGGATAGAGAACATGTCGCCGGGGATAGACGCCATCAACGGCGTCTGGGGAAACTACGCTCAGCTCAGCCTGAGCGGCGATTTTGCAGGCTTCAATTACACTTCATGGTTTTTTGACGAGTCCATCTACTCGATTTACGCCAAAAAGGGCAGCTGGGGCGTGAGGTTCAGGTATTTCAACATGGGCGAAGTTGAGTATCAGGGGGAGCAGCCGAGGGACGACCTCATGTTAAAGTTCTCACCATACGCTTCCGAGCTTTCGATCGGCAGGGCGTTCAGGATCGACGACGAGACATCCGTCGGAGTTGGAGCCACAGGGTTCATGTCGAGGCTCTATGAGACAACTGCCACAGGCTATAGCCTCTCAGCCGGTTTGCTCTACATGCCCCACAAAGTCAAAGGGCTATCGATTGCAGCTTATATCAAAGACTTCGGCTTCAAAAGGGCATACATCGGCACCCCGATAAATGTCCCAACGGAGGCGGCGGCGATGTTTCAATACAAAATCAAGGATCGGGCTGTTGTGGGCTACGGCTGGAAAAAAGCTCTCACTTTCAAGTCCGATTCGATATCGTCTGATCTCGAAAATACGCATATCTTCTACGGCAAACTGATGTTTAACGATGTCGAGGTCTTCGCATCCTATGAGAGGGGCAAAACGGTTATCCCGCTGACGGTTGGACTGAGTTTTTCGGTCAAAAACAGGCTCAGGTTCTTTTACATTTACAGGCATGGATTTTACAATCTCAATTCTCCTTTCATGACAGGGATACAAATGGAGTTTTGAGCCATGTATTTGCTTGACTTTGAAAAGCCGATCTATGAGATAGAGCGAAAAATTGACGAGCTTAAGGCTCTTGTTGAGGAGCATCCCGAATTGAAGCGCGAACTTGAGGAACTACAGAAGCGGGCGGAGCGGATTAAAAAGCGGGTCTATGCCAACCTGACAAGATGGCAGAAAGTGCAACTCGCAAGGCATCCTGATCGCCCCCATGCGATAGATTACATAAAGGGCATGGTCTCGGATTTCGTCGAGCTGCACGGTGACCGCAACTTCAGGGATGACCCGTCGATAATCACCGGGCTTGGCAAGATTGAGGGCATCAAGGTGGCCATAGTGGCTGAGGAGAAGGGGCGCGATGTCAACGAGCGGGTCTATCGCAACTTCGGCATGCCACATCCTGAGGGTTACCGCAAGGCCATGCGTGTGATGGGACTTGCAGACAGGTTCGGGCTGCCCATCGTCTCACTTGTTGACACTCCCGGCGCATATCCGGGCATAGGTGCCGAAGAGCGCGGTCAGGCAATGGCCATCGCTGAAAACCTGAAGTTCATGTTGAGGCTGAAGACCCCGATCGTCGTGGCTGTCATCGGCGAGGGCGGATCAGGAGGCGCACTCGCGATAGCTGTCGGCGATGTGCTGCTTGCGATGCAATTCTCGATCTATTCGGTTATCTCGCCCGAAGGCTGTGCGGCGATACTCTGGCGTGACGGCAAACTCGCCCCCAGAGCCGCTGAAGCGCTGAAATTGACTGCCGACGACCTGTATGAGCTCGGAATCGTCGATGAAGTCGTGCCTGAACCGCCGGGCGGCGCACACCGTGATCCAGAAACCGCTATCCTCAACCTCAAAAATACGATCCTGAAACATCTCAAATCCCTTATGAAGATAGACGGCGACAAAATTATGCAAATGAGAAGAGAGCGTTACAGGAAGATCGGATTTTTCAAAGAGTAACGGGTAATTCGGATGGGGAGAAAGCTGAGAAAAATCAGGTTGTACTTTTACAAAGTCCTTCGTTTTTTCAAAAAAGTCTGGTATAAATTTCGCGATGACGAGGATTTTTTGAAAGCTCAAGCCCTATCGTATTCGAGCATTCTGGCTTTTATTCCGGTAACCTTTGTCGCTCTGTGGATAATACCGACAAAGATCTTTCTTGACCCCCTCAAAGAGAGGATTCAGGCCATCCTGGTCTCCATTTTCATACCGCAAGCGGCGCAGAGGATAAACGCCTACATCACAGAATTCCTGAGCAATGCCCAATCGCTTGGCATTTTCGGAGCCGTCTCGTTCATAGTCACATCGGTGATGTTCCTTGAAACAGTCGATCGGGCATTTGGTGACATCTGGGGTATAAGGAAGAGGTCGTTCTGGGTGAGATTGGCCCTGTTCTGGGCATTCGTTACTGTGCCGCCCATACTCATGGGCGTGTCAATCTATCTGAACTACCTCATAAAAAGCAGAATTACCTTCCATTTCATTGAGTTGATTTACATCCCTTTGCCCTATGTGTTCGTCGTCCTGGCTTTGACATTGGTCTATGCCGTTTTTCCCTCAGCAGATGTCAGTTTCAAATATGCGCTTGGAGGCGGCCTGTTTGCAGGTGTGCTGTGGCACATAGCAAAATACCTGTTCAGCTGGTATGCCTACCGAACCATAACTTACAAAACGATTTACGGGTCGTTGTGGCTAATTCCCGTGTTTATTTTCTGGCTTTACATTGTGTGGACGATCGTGCTTCTCGGCGCCGAGGTCGCTTATGTGCTTCAATGGCCTGCTGGCAGAGGAAAAAGGAGTTTTTACCGCATCATGTTGTTGTTGAGGTCGCTGTATCTCAACCTGTTACACGGCAAAAAGCCCCTCAGGAGGGAGGTCGCAATGCGGGCATGCGGAATAAAAAGGGAGGAGTTTGAAACTCTGCTATCGGAAATGGAGAAAAAGGGCTGGATACTCGAATGCGAGGACGGCATCACGCTCGCCAGACTGCCCGATAGGATCCCGGTATCCGAGATAATCGTCATGTCGGGCATTTTCGAGGAAGGCTGGGACAAGCGCATGAACATGGCCGTGAACTATGTCAAAAACAGGCTTTCGGAAAAGATGGATTTCACGCTTGGGGAACTTTTTGAAAAAGTTTGCGGCATACCTCACAGGCCAGACAGCTCCCAACCCTGCAAGGAGCCGTCGGAAAGCCCCGCCTGAATTTGTTGAACTCCACCTCCAAAAACCTATCGCCAACTCCCATGTTGATCCTGTTGAAAGGCGCATTTTTCAGATACTCCTCATCGGACAGGTATTTTCGTATGTCGTATCTCAGTTTCTTCAATGCGTTTCGCAGAGGGATTTTCTCACGCGCGGAGAGCAGGATGGCATCCGCAAGCTCCTGATCACCTCTCGAGAAAACCGCCTGCAACTCGGTCTGCCGCCCGGCATCGATGTGAAATTCGACATCTCTGAACTTCAAAAGCCTCGCTCTCCGTTTCAGCTCCCTGACAGGCGTGAACTCGACGAACCTGAAAGGGGTATGAGGTTTGGGGACGAAGCCCGAGACGGTGACCGAAATCCCCCCATCGAAGGCAGCACGTATCTTATCGACAAGGAGATTGATGCCGATGACATCCTCCTCCGTCTCCCCCGGAAGGCCGATCATGAAATACAGTTTCAATCGGGGAAATCCTATCTCTGCGGCCATTTTGACCACATCGAGGATAACCTCATCCGAAATCGGCTTGTTGATGGCGTTTCGGAGCCTTTCGGTGCCGGCCTCCGGTGCGATCGTCAATGTCCTCATGCCATGTGAATGCAATTCCTCCAACAGCTCGTGGGTCAATCTGTCGGCTCTGAGCGATGAGACGGTGACATAACCGATGTTTTTGGGCACGCTCCGCAGGAATTCGAGAAGCTGCGGATGATCGGAAACAGCGCTCGCCACAAGGCCAAGCGAGACGCCATGCGGCAGTTTCCTCAGTGCATCGATGAAACCGAACAGGTCTCTGTATCTCGGCGGCAATGAGACATAGCTCAGCAGGCAGAAACGGCATTTGTGAGGGCATCCGCGCATGATTTCTATCAGGAATGAGTTGCCGAACACGACCGACGGATCGAGGAACGCAGAATAGCTCTCAAATCGGTCAGTGTCCATCTCAAAAGCCCTGGTGGCCATGTCCTTCCGATCGGGGATGTAGAGGAAATCGAGTTCCTCCCATCGCTCGATCGTCGCCTCAGGATCGAGTGGAACGAACCGATCCATCATTTCTGGCAATGTAGCCTCTGCCTCACCGATGACTATCGCATCGAAGAAAGGGCTAATCGGCGCGGGATTTGCAGACGGAGCAATGCCGCCAGCGATAACGGTCTGAAAAGGCCGCTCCATCCTGAACGGCGGAAGCCCTGACTTCAGCAGTATCTCGATGGCATTCGGGTAGTCCAACTCAAACGAGAGCGTGAAGATTATCAGGTGGAAATCCGACAACGATTTTCCTGTCCTCAAACCGCGTAGCCTGTCTTTGAAAAACAGATCCACGAGCCCATATCTGTTTAAAACTCTGAACAAGGTGTGGATGCCGAGCCCGGAGGCGCCGAGCCGATACTCAAGTGGAGAAACGATTGCTATGAGCGGCGAGCCGACCCGCAGCTCCTGAACCAACCATTTGAACATCAAAACCTGCGACCACTTCCCGGCCCGAAGAGGGTATCTTTGCCCTTCTTCCTTTTGTAGGCAGGTTCCCGTATATCCTCAGCTTCCCCTTCTCCTCTCGAACTCTTAATCGTTGATATGACTTTGCTTTTTGACATGCCGATGCCTGTGGCTATGAGATTGACCTGTATCTTTCCCTCCATCTCCGGGTCGATAACCATCCCCATTATCACTTCAGGGTCGTAACCGCCTTTTGATGCCTCATCGTAGATTATCTGAGTGGCTTCCTGAACCTCATGAAGTGAAAGGTCTTCGCCTCCAACGACATTTATGAGTATGCCTTTTGCACCCTGAATGCTCGCTCCATCGAGCAGAGGGCTTGAGATGGCCTTTTTGGCGGCTTCTTTGGCGCGGTCGTCGCCCGAAGCCTCGCCTGTGCCCATGATCGCATCGCCGCCCGCCAGCATGATGCTCCTAACATCCGCAAAATCCACATTGACCAGTCCCGGCCTGAGTATGATGTCGATTATGCTTTTGACGGCTCGGTAAAGCACATCGTTGACAAGCGCAAAGGCGCTCATGATGGATGTCTTCTTGTCGGTGATCTGGAGCAGCCTGTCGTTGGATATGACGAGGAGCGTATCCACATGGCTTTTGAGCTGACGGATGCCCTCCTCGGCCTTGGCCATTCTCCGCGGCCCTTCAAACGAGAACGGCTTTGTGACAACTGCGACCGTGAGGGCTTCGAGCTCACGGGTAACCTGTGCCGCAATCGGGATTCCGCCTGTGCCTGTGCCGCCACCCATGCCAGCCGTAAGAAACACCATGTCGCTGTTCTCGACAGCGTGCGAGAAAGCCTCTATCGACTCCTCCATCGCTTTCCTGCCGATCTCAGGATTTCCTCCTGCTCCAAGTCCCCTTGTAAGCTTCTCACCAAGCTGAATTTTTTCGTGTGCAATAGCTTTCTCAAGGGCCTGCCGATCGGTGTTGGCGGCAATGGTATAGGCCCCTTCGATTTCCTTTTGCATCATGTAGGTAACGGCGTTGGACCCGCCGCCACCAATGCCCGCCACCTTTATGCGAGCTTTTCCCTGTTTCTCCTCATCCGGAGGAAGGATTCTCATCCTATCAGCCTCCTAAAAGTTTTCTTTGATAATCTGCCATACATTTCGAATAAACTCCTTAAAAGAGCGTCCACGATCGGGCGATTCGATCCCGCCTTTTGTCTCAGCTATAAGTGCCAGTCGGGGTAGTCCGGCGGCCACGGCGTATGCCGGGTCCATTATCGGGTCTATAACTCCGGTGACATCATACGGTTTCCTGACGAACACCGGCAGGCCAAGCACCTCCTCGGCCACATACTCGATCCCGGGCAGGTTGGATGTTCCGCCAACCAGAACCACGCCGCCCACCAGCTTGGAAAACCTATCGGACTGCTCAAGCTTCTCCCGCACGAACTCGAAGATCTCCATCACACGGGCTTCGATGATGTAAGCCACATCTTTCTTGCTGAAGAACTTAACCCTCTGGCCGTAGATGCCATCGACCTGAATGTTGTCGTCATCGGTCTCCTCTGCAAGCGCAACGCTGGCAACGCCATGCTCAAGCTTAACTTCCTCCGCCTTGTCAACGGGTATCTTCAAACCGATGGCTATGTCGTTGGTTATGAGCTGGCCGCCGAGCGGGATGACGGCGGTGTGCACGAGATCGCCATCATACCAGACGGCAATATCAGTTGTGTCCTTGCCGATATCGACAAGCGCAACCCCCTGATCCATATCCTGCTGCTTCAACACCGCTGCCGAGGCAGCTATGGGTTGAAACATGAGAATTGGATTCTCTATCCCCCCCTTTGATAACGCCCGTTTGATGTTCATTATCACCGTGGATTGAGCCGTCACAATGTAAGCTTCCACCTCGAGGCGCATGCCAATCATGCCAACAGGCTCTTTGATCCCCTTCTGGTCGTCTATCGTGTAAGAATTTGGATGCACATAGATGACCTCGCGCCCCATCGGGATGGAGATTGTCTTCGCCTGACTTATGACACGGCTCACATCATCCTCTGTGATCTCCAGGTGAGGGTTGGAGATAGCGATCAACCCTCGCGATGTTGCGCCCTTTATGTGTTCCCCTGTAATCCCGACCACCACGCTATCGAACTCGGATTTGGCCATTTGATATGCCTGCTGGGCTGCTTCCTTCACCGACAAAGCGGTCTTTTCGATGTTGACAATTCTGCCGTTTCTTATGCCTGTTGACCGTGTCCTTCCGACGCCAAGCACGCGCACTTCTTTGTTCAAACCCACCTCGGCGACAATGGCAGCCACTTTGCCGGAACCGAGATCGATCGCGAGAACCCTCTTGAAATCATCCATTTATTTACCTCCTCAGAATAGCCCAGCCTTCATGCCGGAAATCCAGCACTCTAAAACCATAGTTTGCGGAAATTATGCTGTCCGCAGCTGATAGTTTCAAGCTCAAATCCCCATCTCCCAAAATTATTGTCCTGCCGTAAGTTAGCTGAATAGCCCCGTTGCCAACCCGCACAAAGCGCTTCTTTAATGCCGGATACGGCTTAATCGCTTGTAAAACAGCCTGTTTGCTCACTCTTTCCGGCAATTCCGGCAACACAGGGTGGCGTCGCTTTTTAAGCTGTCCGTAGAGGACAATCGCTATAATGCCTATCAGGATATAACGGCCTATTTTACGCTTTTTCCTGCGCGATCTATACGGGACCATCGAAATCACCCACCATAACGACTTCTGTTTCAAGCTCTATCCCGAACTGCTCCATCACCCTCCTTTTGCCGATCTGAATTAGCTGAAAGATGTCAGACGCAGAGGCACCCCCAATATTGACTATGAAATTAGCATGGATGCGGGAGTATTCAGCCCCTCCAACCCTAAGTCCTTTCACCCCTGCTCTGTCCAGGAGCCAGCCTGCGGGACGAGCGCCTTCAGGGTTTTTGAAAACACTTCCGGCAGTTCTGCCGCGCGGCTGCTTCCTATGCCTATCAATGAGAAGCTCCCTCATTCTGGACCTGATCCTTTCCACAACACCCGTTTTTAGCTCCAACTGCACTCTTAAAATAGGCCCTTCTGACGGCAAAATAGTTTTTCTGTATAAAAATTTTAGTGCATCACTCCTGTATCGCTCAACTCCGTCATCTCCATAGATTTCAACCCAATTCACAAGTTCGCCTATCTCGCGCCCGTAAGCGCCTGCATTCTGGATAATTGCACCGCCTATGGTGCCCGGTATCCCGGCGAGTTCCTCAAGGCCAGAGAGCCCCATGTCGGCCGTGATCCTTGCAAGGCGCGGCAGTTTGACACCGGCCTGCACGGTCACTTTTGTGCCATCGATGGAGATCCCGTTGAGCAGGCTCATCCGCACGACCATGCCGCGAAATCCATCATCGTGCACAAGGAGGTTTGACCCGCTTCCGATGAAAAAAGGGATAATCCCCTCCACCCGCGCAAACCTCAGTGCATCAGCAAGTTCCTGCTCATCGGATGGTTCGACGAAGAAATCCGCAGGTCCACCAACTCCCCATGTCGTGTATCTGGCAAGCGGTATGTTTCGGAGCAGTCCCATCGTGCAGCCTAACCCTTAAGGAACTCCTCGCCGACCTTCCAGACATCCCCGGCGCCGAGCGTTATGACGAGGTCGCCCGAACGCGCCTCTTTCCTGAGCACATCGAGGGCCTCGTCGTGTCCGCTGACCAGAGTGACATCCCTGTGACCCGAATCTTTGACCGCCCTGTATATCAGCTCAGCGCTCACACCTTCGATAGGCTTCTCGCCAGCGGGGTAGATCGGCATGATTATGACCTTGTCGGCCTCGTTGAAGACAGGCCCGAACCTGCGATGCAGGTAAAATGTCCGCGTGTATCTGTGAGGCTGGAAAATGACGATTATCCTGCCTGACCAGTATGAGCGCGCGGATTGCAGCACAGCCGCTATCTCGCTTGGGTGGTGTCCGTAATCGTCAACGACCTTAACGCCGTCCCTTTCTCCCTTTATCTCGAACCTCCGCATGACGCCGGTGAAGTCAGACAGCGCTTTTGCGACCGTGTCGGGCGGTATCTCAAGCTCGATGGCCACAACAAAGGCTGAAAGCGAGTTTTTGATGTTGTGAATTCCGGGAACCTGAAGGTCAACTTTTGCGAGGAAGTGCTCCCTGTAATAAGCGCGATAGCTTGAGGCCATCCCTTTGAGCTCGACATCCCTGGCGTGGACATCGGCCTGACGACTGAGTCCGTAGGTCATTATCCTCTTGTTGATGCGGGGCAGGATGCTGCGTGCACCTTCATCGTCAAGGTTCACCGTCACAAGGCCATAAAACGGAACCCGTTCCGCAAACTGCACAAAGGCGTCTTTTATCTCGTCCAGATCACCGTAGGTGTCCAGATGTTCCTCGTCGATATTCGTGATGACGGCGATCGTAGGGAACAGCTTCAGGAACGATTTATCCGATTCGTCCGCCTCCGCAACAAGATATTCTGAGCCACCGAGCTTTGCGCCTGTCCCGAGCCCCTTAATCCTGCCTCCGACCACCACGGTCGGGTCGAGGCCGGTGTCCTCGAGCACCTTTGCGATCATCGATGTCGTAGTGGTCTTGCCGTGTGCGCCTGAGACGGCTATCGAGTATTTCATCCTCATGAGCTCGGCGAGCATGTCGGCACGCCGAATTACCGGAATCTTGAGCTCCCTTGCCGCAACGACTTCGGGGTTGTCGTCCGGGACCGCCGTCGAGATCACGAGCACATCCGCATCGTCGATGTTCGCTGGATCATGCCCGTAATAAACTTTTATGCCAAGCGATTCAAGTCTTTGCGTGACAGAGGATTTTTTCAGGTCAGAACCTGTGATTTTGAAGCCGAGGTTGTGCAGCACCTCGGCAATGCCGCTCATGCCGGAACCGCCGATGCCAACAAAATGCAATTTCTTGAATTTTCCGAATTTCATCTCATGCCTCCAATCGAAAGCTCAAATTTTAAGCCCAATTCACATGAAGGTTATTCTTCGTAGAGCACCAACTCCATGCGTTTCTGTGATTTATCAACTCTTGCGACGACGACTTTGACCTTCTGTCCTATGCGGAAGGATCTGGCGCCGCCGACTTCGACAAGTGCGATTTGAGCCTGATCGTGCTCAAAATTGCCGCCCAGCGTCTCGATCGGGACAAATCCCTCAACAAGGTATTCCGGGATCTCGACGAACATCCCATAAGGCGTTATGTGGGTGACAATGCCCTCGAACACTTCACCGACGCGATCCTTCATGAATTCGAGCTTTTTGAGGTCCCACAGCTCAAATTCAGCCTCTTCGGCGACATTTTCCCGTTCGGTCGAGTGGACGGCGATCTCCTCAAGTCTGGCGACGACATCCGCGCCGACGAGCGGCTTTCCGCTGATGGCGCTCTTGAGCAGCCTGTGAACGACGAGGTCAGGATACCGTCGAATTGGGGATGTGAAATGTAGATAAGCCTCGCTCGCAAGCCCAAAATGCCCTCTGTTCTCAACGGAATAGTGCGCCCTTTTCATCGAGCGGAGCAGCAGGTAGTTCAAAATCGGTTCTTCTGGCCGCCCCTCCGCCATCTTTATGATCCTCTGCAGCTCGATAGGCGTAACCTTATCAACTTCAGGCGGTTCAAAATTCAGGATGGCCGATGCAAATGTGAGGAATTGCTTGATCTTTTCGGGTTTTGGCGGCTCGTGGACGCGATAGACGGTCGGCAGCTCCCTGTCGTTGAAATACCGCGCGACTTGCTCGTTGGCGAGGATCATGAACTCCTCGATGAGTTTATGGCTCCATGTGCGCTCGAGCGGCCTGATGTATTCCACAGCGCCGGTCGGCAGAAGTTTGAACTCAGGCTCAGGCAGATCAAAATCTATGCTGCCCCTCTGTTCCCGATTGGCTCTCAGTTTCTTTGCGAGCTCAAGGGCAATCCTCAACGCCTTTGCGACCGCCTGCCTCGTCCCTCTTCCGACGAACTTTGAGACGGTTTTGGGCGGCAGTTTCTTCCCGTCAAGCAGCCTCTGTGCGTCCTCGTAGCTCAGTCGAGCCTTCGATTTAATGACTGAGCGGAAAAATCGTGACGACAGCACGCGCCCGTTCCTGTCAAGCCGCATGATCACGCTGAAGGTGAGCCTGTCAACGCCGGGCATGAGGGATGCGAGGTCGCTTGACAGCTCATGGGGCAGCATCGGGACGACATAGTCTATGAGGTAAACGCTGGTACCCCTCTTGAACGCCTCCCTGTCTAAGACAGAGCCTTCTGTCACATAGTAGCTCACATCCGCAATGTGCACGCCGAGCTCATAGCCGTCCTTCAGCTTCTTGACCGATATTGCGTCGTCGAAATCCTTTGCGGTCTCAGGGTCAATCGTGAAGATCAGTTCCTTCCTGAGGTCGAGCCGCCCCTTATCGACTTTGACTTCTTTCATCTCCCTGTGCAGGCGGCGGGCTGCCTTCTTGACCTTGTTCGGGAAGTCCTCCGGCAGGTCGTATTTTCTGAGCACGATGTAAAGGTCGATCTTTGGATCGTCGGCCCTGCCGAGCACCTCGATGATCTCCGCCACAGGCACAACTTTGCCCCTTCTGAGCTTAAAAACGACCTTATCGCCGTCGCGCGCGCCGCCGGTCTTGCCGCCGGGCACAGGTATCTCAGGTGGGAGAGACGGCTCATCGGGTATGACAACACCGCTTTTCCTGCCGCCGCGAAATGTCCCGATGAATTTCGTCTTGACGCGCTCGACAATTCGGATGACCTTGCCCTCAGGCCTGCGGCCGCCGCGCCTCTTCATCCTGACGAGCACGATGTCGCCGGATATGGCGCCTTTCATCGCATGCGGCGGGATGAACACATCGGGCTCATCGTCCCGCAACAGGAAGCCAAAGCCCTCCTTAAAACGCTGAATCTTGCCTTTGACAAGGTTAAGCCGTTCAGGTATCCCGTATCGCTTCTCGTCTATTCGGATGATCTTGCCCGTTTTTTCGAGCTCTTTGAGGAACTTCTCGACTATGTGTCGGTTTGTCCTTTTCAGGCCGAGCCGTTTGGCTATCGAATTGGCTGTGAGGGCGCCGCGTTTGGAACGCTGAAGCACATCGATTATCTTCTTCTCGTTTATCGCTGGCCACGACCCGGTTTTCTGTTTCTTTTTCCGTTTCTTCTTGCCCATATCAACTCCGTTAAATCAACACTGCGATCAGGGCGATCACAATGGTTATGTAGGCGAACAAATCGCCGAATTTTGAATAAAATGTCCTGCCGTAGCCCACAGGCAGGTCTCCGACAAGGATCGACTTATCGGAGAAAAGCGTATTTTTCGAGGCGATGACCCTGCCGCTCGGCGCTATGAGCTGAGCGATGCCGTCCTTCGTGGACCTGACGATCGAGACCCTGTTCTCGACAGCGCGCATGGGCACAATTCTGGCATGGCGTTCATACACATCCAGCCAATCCCACGACGGGTCAGCAATGACCTGAGCGCCTTTTTTGCCCAGTTTACGCGTCAGGTCGGTGAAAACTTCATCGTTGCAGATGACAACACCGAGCTTGAACTGCTCGACCTGCGTGACTTCAGGCTCGCCCTCCCCCGGATCCGCCTTATCGACGAACGGGACAAGGTGGTGCTTGTGGTATTCCATCAGCATCTCGCCGCTCGGAGATATGACCCATGCGAGGTTGAGCTTCCTTGAGCCGTCATAAACGCCGACGACCTGATAGATGCCGAGCTCTCTCGAAAGCGAGGATAGGAAGGTCTCCATGCTGTCCCGCGTCTCATCCGTGACTTTGAGCACCTCCTCCGGCCACACAACCAGCATCGCATCATAATCAAATGTCGCCTTTCGCACCAGCTCAGCGTATTTGTTGGCCCAGCTGAAGGAGTAATCGGCATCCCTGTCGATGACATCCTTGCCCTTCTCCTTCAGGCACACGGTCGCAGTTCGTATATAGCTGCCGTATTCGTTGAACTTGCTGAGCCTGAATGCTCCCCATCCGATCACGACGACCAGAACGAGGACGGCTATCAGGAGCGTAGCGGCATACCTTTTGAAATCCCTGTTAAAGTAAACGGCCGCACCGATTGCGGCTCCGAAAAAGTAAATCAGGAAGGTAATCCCCCAGATTCCCGTGATCTCGGCGACCTGAACGGACGGCAGAAATCCAAGCATCGAGTAAGCTATGGATGTGGCTGTCCCGATATTCGAGAGCGAGATCAGGTAATCGATTGCGGTGAAGAACGAGGCGAGCGCAAGGACACCAAAAAACAACCTCTTTTTCCTGAACTGCTTTCTTGCTATCCAGAGGCCAAGACTACACAGCAAGGTAAGCCCTATGACCACTGCGATCGAGATAACGATCGACCACGAAATGGTTATCAGGCCGATAAATCCGATTATCACAAACACGAAGGAGAACAGCAGGATGTTAAGGATGTTCGGGTTGGAGAGTGCAAAGAACGCTATTGAGCCGCCTGCGACCAGGAGAAGCGGCCAGATGTAGAACGGATGGCCTCCGAGATAGAGGCTGAGCCCTCCGACGACGCCAGTCACAACCGAATAGATGTAATTTTTGATGGATTTCATCCCTCACCTCACTTTAGTTTGACGATAGCCACCCCTGAATCTGTTGCCACATAGGCGAAATTGCCTTTGACTTCCACATCAAACGGAACGCCGCCCATGTTGAGTTGAGCTAACAGTCTCGGTGCCTTCGGGTTGGAAACGGAGAAAATGAAGAGGCCGGCCGAATTAGTCACAAAAAGGTTATTATCCGCCAGCTTAATGCCGTAAGACTCGCCCTTTATCTTGAAGTTGTAAACCTCGGTCGGCTTGCGCAGGTTTTTAAGGCTGAAAACCTTAAGTCCTGTGGTCGTGGAAACATAAGCGTAGCCGTAGCCGATGGCGATGCTCTTGCCGGTGATGTCCTTGCCTATGGGAACCGCACCGACGAGCTCGATGCTGTCCCTGTCGACCTTCTTCCAGACGCACAGGCTGTCGCCCGCACTGAAGATGTAGTCCTGATAAACGACGAGGTCGCTGGAACCGCCCTCCCTGTAAGCCATGATCTCAGGCTTTGCAGGGTTTGAGATGTCGATCAACTCAACCGAGTAGATGCCGCTTTCGTTTATGTAGCAATCCGGCCCCCATGCGTCTATGGCGAAGACCGGGCCGCTGAGTATCAACTGACCAAGCTTCTGGGGATTTGATGGGTTTGTGATGTTGTAAGTCATGAACCGATAAGGTGATCCCGTGCCGAGTGCCGTTGTGCCCGTGCCGAGATAGAGCACATTCCCATAGACCATCAAACTGCTGACCCGCAAATCTCCGATCTTTTTGCTGGAAAGGAGGCTCGGATTGGTGCTGTTTGTGATGTCATAGATCGCAAAACCGTTGTCTCCCTGAGCGAGGAACAGGTGGTTGCCTTCCAGATCAAGCGCATCGACGCTGACCCCTTCGGCCATCCGCGCCACAATCTTAGGGTTCAGGTATTGCCCCGGAACGACGGGGAACAGAAACGGCGCGCAGGCCGCAAAAAAAACGGTCACGAGCGCGACAGCCAGCGCTCCCAATGGTATAAATTTTTTCATACCAACTCCTCCCGATTTGGATGTAAATGAAGATTTTACAGTATGAACGGTGTCTTATCCCTTATGAGGGAGTTTTTCCCGCCCGTTCGGTCAGATCTGCCCTCCAATTCTTCAGCTTTTCGATGCCGGCCTTCACCTTTTCGCTGAAAACCGTGAGCCTGAGGTCTTCCAGCCTGCTGTGGGCGTCCTCCCTTTTGGCCGCCAGCTCCGACGGGCTCGCTTTGCCGAGGAATTCAACAGCGGACAGTGCGGCGAGCTCACCCTCGATCATCGCCGTGGTGGCCTCCTCAATGCCTGCAAGGTCTCCTGCCACAAAGACATTGGGCACATTCGTGCGCATATCCTCGTCGTGCCATGGAACATGGCCTCCGAGCTCAGGGATATACGCTATCTCAACGCCAGCCTGCCATGTCAGGTTGATTATCGGCGCAAGGCCCACCGCAAGGCATATCACATCGACATCTAACTCCCGTTCAGTGCCCGGAATGGGCCTGAACCGTTCGTCCACCTGTGCTATGACCGCACCTTCCACCTTCTCGTCCCCGATGGCTTCGATTATGGTGTGGCGCGTGAGGATCGGCACGCCGTAGCGCCTCACCTTCGAGGCGTGCACGATGTAGCCGCCGATGCGGGGCAGGATCTCGACGATCGCCTCCACCCTTGAACCGGCCTGCAAAAGCTGATATGTCACGATCAGGCCGATGTTACCTGAGCCTATCATCAACACCCGTTCGCCGGGCAGCACGCCGTAAACATTCATCAATGTCTGGACTGCGCCAGCTCCATAGACGCCGGGCAGGTCGTTACCCGGAAAGGCGAGCATGTTCTCCCGTGCGCCTGTCGCGAAAATGACGGTCTGGGGCTTTATGTCGATGAGCTTCTCCTCAGGTTCCCTCTGGTGGAGTGCGAGCGTCCCGTCTTCGTAATAACCTATCGCTGTGGTGCTCAGCATGACGGTGATGTTCGGGTCGTTCATCACCTCTTCCGACAGTTTTCTGCCGATTGCGATGCCTCTGACGCCGGCCATGTGCTCGTAGGAGCCGAAGAACTTGTGGGTCTGCTTGACCAGCTGGCCGCCGAGTTTCCTGTTTTCGTCCACAAGGACGGTCTTAACGCCGAATTTCGATGCCATAAGTGCGGCGGACAGGCCTGCGGGGCCGCCTCCGACAACAGCAAGTTCGTATCTCTCACTCATCGCCTTCCTCCTGAACGATAGACTCAAGCCCGTGCTGGCGCCTCACATGGATGCCGGGCCTGACAAACTCCATGCATGTCCTGACATTCGGTCTCCCGTCCACCACCATCAAACAGGATGAGCATTTGCCTATGGCGCAGAAGAAGCCGCGCGGCCTGTGTTTGCGGGCGGAGTAGCCGAGCACCTTGATGCCGGCAGCATGAAGGGCAGCCGCTATCGTCTCGTTCGTGTATCCTTCGATCGGCCTGCCTTCAAAATAAAAAACGACTTTCTCACCACGATCAAAATCGAGAACAGGATGATCCTCAATGCGTTTCATTTAACGCCTCCGTGAAAAAGTTTATTTCTAATCCTCGTTGAGGCTTGGGTAGTTAAGCCCAAACCTGTTTTTGTAATAGACTTTCATGCCAGCATACACCACGACGCCGATCAAAACATAGATCGGATAATGGACGCCGATGTTGACGGCATAGATTGCGCCGGACAGGCGAAAGGCGAATTTCACGCTCTTTAAAAACCTCTCTTTCGGGACAAACGGCGTGTAGATGAACACGATCGCCGTCACCGCTGCCGGGATGAACGCCATTATGTCCTTCAAAGCCAGAGCGGTGACAGCCGAGGCTAACATGAGGACGGCGCCGACGACTGCGGTCGCCCTCTCGCCCAACAGCACCCCGATGGTGATCGCGCCATCCCGTCGATCCCCTTCTATGTCCGCTATCGTGGTCTCAGCGTAAACCCCGAAAACTGCGAGGATGTAAGGGATTGAGCTTATGAGTGCCGCTCTGTCTATCCTCTGCGAAAAACTCCAGTAACCCAACAGAAATGTGAGGAATCCGTAGCCCAGCCCGTTCCAGACCATATCGATCACGGGCCTGCCCTTAAATCGGAACGGCGGCACCGAATAGAGGAATCCTGTAATCCATATCACCGTCAACAGGATGAACGGTTCCCTGCCCATGTAGAACGCTATGGCGAGCCCGACGACGGACAGGGCGGCCGTGTATAACCATGCCGACCTGACGGTTATTATCCCTTCAGGCAGAAGGAACAGCTTTTTGTTTATCCTGTCGGTCTCAATGTCGAAGATCTGGTTGACGATGTAGGCGGTGGCGGAGATCAGGGTCAGCGAGAGCATTGCCAGCCAGAACCTGCCGCAAAACGGAAGGTCAAATCCGTGGAGCGAGCCCCTGAATTTGGCGG
>JALVZN010000158.1 GCA_027037615.1 Caldifarciminota bacterium
GTTGTATACGGTTCAACAAATCGCACATCGCTCAACGGCGTCATTATGTTCTCCACGCTCCTCTCTTTTATCAGCTCAAGGATTCGATCTATGAGTTCAACTTCTTCTTCCTCAATGACCCGCTCCTTCTTGATCTGAATCAAAATCGATGATATTTCGTCGAACAGGGCTGTGCCGTGATGCCTGTACAGGTTGTCAAGGGGCAACAGCTTTTCCGACCATTTCAGCACTATGACGAACCAGCCGAGAACCCTGTCCACGAACTTGATGACTTTTAAAAACTTCCTCGCAAAATAGAGTGGTTTGTTGAGTGCTATGAGTTTCGGCGTGATCTCACCGATGATCAGCAGCACAAATGTGAACAATCCTATTTCAAGGATGGTCAGCGCCAGCTCCGAGATGTGCATGGCCTCAACGAGCCCCGCAAATACCATCGTGAAAATCGCAGACGCAAAGGAGTTTACGATGGTGTTACCTATCAAGATCGCTGACAGCAGCCGAGCCTGATCCTTCAGCAGGGACTGGATTGTCCTGACCTCGTTGAGAGGGATGTCCGTCCGTTCCAGCGTTTTGGGGAAAAGCGAGAAAAAGGCCACTTCGGAGCCGGAGAAGATGAACGACAATGCAAGAAGGGCTGACAGGATTGCCAGCCAGAATGATATTGTTATCAACTGGATGTCCATAACTTGAGGTATTGCTCCTCCCTGGCCCGCATCACAGAAGCGTCTCGTTCCACCTTGTGGTCATAACCGATGATGTGTAGAAGTCCATGCAGGGCAAAATGATGGACGGCTTGAGGGTCATACTCGATCGAGACATAGATCTCAGCCACATCATCGAGGTCGAAGGAAAGCACATCCGTCGGGCCTTCCCTCCCGAGAAACTGCCTGTTGAGTTTCGATATGTAGTCGTTATCGACGATGATGACATTGATGGGTTCATCCCTGTCGTCGCATCCCTCCATCTCGCAGACCTTTTCAAGGAACTGCCTCAACTTGTCGATGGAGCCGTCGTCCAGCTTAATCCTGTCCTGAGCGTTGATTACCTGTATCCTGCCCATCTCTTCCCAACTCCTTTGATTCGTAGTAATTGTCATAGGCTTCTATGATGCGTTTAACGAGGCGGTGCCTGATCACATCCTCAGGCCCAAACCTGACAAACGCAATGCCTTTTATGTTCTTCAAAATTTTCTGGATTTCTATGAGCCCGGATTCCTCAAATTTGGGGAGGTCGATCTGGGTTATGTCCCCTGTAATGACGACCTTGGACCTCGGCCCAAGCCTTGTGAGAAACATCTTCATCTGAACGGTTTTAGTGTTCTGAGCCTCGTCAAGAATGATAAAGGCATCGGAAAGCGTCCTGCCCCGCATGTAAGCGAGGGGCGCGATCTCGATGACCCTCGTGTCGATGAGCTTCCTCACCCGATCGTAGGGCATCATCGAGTAAAGCGCATCGTAAAGCGGTGTCAGATAAGGACTTATCTTTTCCTCAAAGTCGCCGGGCAGGTAGCCGAGCGACTCCCCTGCCTCAACGGCAGGCCTCGTCAAGATCAATCTCTCCACTTTCTTTTCACGCAAAAACTTAAGGGCCATCGCAACTGCAAGAAATGTCTTGCCCGTGCCGGCCGGCCCGATCCCGATCACAACATCGTTATCCAGAATCGCCCTCAAATACGCCTCCTGATTGGGCGTTTTGGGCTCAATACGCTTCTTTGGCGTGAAGATAACAAGCGAGCCGTCAGATGATGCACCTGTGCCGTTGCCGTTTTTGATGGCCTCAATGGCCTCGATGACATCCATCTCCTCAAGCTGTCCGCTGCTTTTGAGCTTTTCCTTGAGTATCAGGATGATTTTCTCAATTTGAACGAGTGCATCAGGCTCGCCATAAGCATGCAACTCCTCACCTTTGAGGACGACTTTGCTATCTCCAAAATATCTGTTGATGGCTCTGAGATTTGAATCACGAACGCCCAGAAAAGCGGGGATGTTCACCCCTCTCAGCGATATTTTCTTCTTACCCAAGAACTTAGCACCTCCTTTTATGCAAAAGCTCCCGGCAGAAGCGGGACAAACAGAGCCAAAGCCGGGAGCCCTTCATGTTTAAATTTTAAGTTAACTCAGTCCCTCGGTATGGAAAGGATCTGGCCCGGATAAATCAGATCCGGATCCTTGATCTTGTCCTTGTTAGCCTTGTAAATCTTTGGCCACTGGAGCGGATCGTTGTAGATCCATGTGAAACCGGCAATCTTCCAGAGGCAATCTCCGGGGATAACTTCAATCTCGGTAACCAGACCGTGCGGAATCTTGAGGACCCAGCCGGGATAAATGAGGTTCGGGTTCTTGATCTTGTCTCTATTCGCTCTGTAAATCCTCGGCCATGCCTTAGCGTTGTTGTAGATATACCTCATGGCAGCAATCTTGGCGAGATAATCGCCTTCCTGAACCGTATATTCGGACGGATACTTGGCTATCTCGGCCTTAAGGTCTTCGATTTCCTTGCTGATCGATGCAATCTCTTCATCGACAGGTTTGATCTCATTTTGAAGAGCCGCAAGCTTTTTGTTGAGGTTTTCAAGCACGGCGTTGAGGGAATCGACCTTTTGCTGGCACTGCTGGATTTTAAGCTGTGCCTCTTCCTCTGTCAGGCCTTCCTTCTCGGCCCAGAGACCGCTGGCAAAAATCCCTAAAACTATTGCAGCCAAAAAGATTTTCTTCATCACCCACCTCCTTAGTAACCTTTCTCAAGCAGGTCAAGCCATGCTCTCAAGGAATCGCGCTCGGCCTTGAGTGCCTGAAGCTGTTTCTGCCTATCGCCTTTTTCCTGCTGGAGTTTATCGATCTGAGCCTGAACCTGCTGGATCTGCTGTTGAGCTGCGTCCGCTGCGCTGCACACCTGATTTAATTTTGCCATTGTCTCCTGGCTGGCCATCTTAGGGCCACAGCCTGAGAGGGATAACCCGATGATGCTCAGCATAATTGCTGCAATTATCCCCTTTTTCATTTTCACCTCCTATTTATCTCGGCCTAATTTATAAGCCCGAGCAAGTTATGTGTCAAGAATTTTTTGTCAACAGGGGAATGAATGTAAGTTGATGCGTTGCAGGAGGTTAATGTTGAGGGATAAAAAAGAAAGTGGCGGCGCAGGGACTCGAACCCCGGACACGCGGATTATGATTCCGCTGCTCTAACCAGCTGAGCTACGCCGCCAATTTTAATAGCGGGGGCCGGATTTGAACCGGCGACCTCCGGGTTATGAGCCCGGCGAGCTACCTGGCTGCTCCACCCCGCGATAAATTCGGCGAATATTTATAATTTATAAACATGGTTTTGTCAAGCCAGATGGGGCTGAGACATCCAGTACGCCCAAATGTAAGTCTCACTTCACCTGCACCTTATAGACGATATAACCGCTCTCACCGGGCTGCAGGTGCTCTATCGGCCCCGGTGACGACCCGTCGAGATTTACGAACTCAATCCTCAGAAATATGGAGACGCCGATCTCCATCAGCCATGCCCCATCGCTGTTGCTATCGCTCCCGCTCTCAGCCTTCAGGTAGATGACCGTGCCATCTGGATAATGGAATTCGACATCCTGATCGCTGCCGAAGGCGTCGTGCACGAATTCAACATTCCTGTCGATCGGGTCAGATAGGATTATCGAGTCTATGGCCACAGTGCCGTTGTTTTTGAATGTCACCGTGTAGGTCAATTCTTCGCCGGGTGCGGCCGAGCTCTTATCGACGCTCTTTGTGAGCTTCAGCGGCCCTGAGATAGTCGTAAGATCCACAACCTCAAGCGAATCGACAAGCGAAGTGTTGCTGTAACTTGAGATAGCGGATAACTGAGTGACCTCCGTAACCCCCATCTGCTCGCTGGACGGCACAAAACCGCGAACGATGATGTGGATCGTGTCGCAAGGCAATGCTACGAATTGGTGTGTCGTTATCACGGTATCGGAAGGGTCAACCTCTCCATCGCCGTCGATGTCATGGATCACAACCCATGTCCAGCCCCGTTGTGATGTCAGAGAGAAGTCTATCATGTTGTCCGTGCCAGAGATGAATATGTGGCTGTAAGTCACAGGGGAGCCGGGCATGCCGCTTCCGCTGTTGTCGGGCTCAAAGAGGTTTTCCTTCACATCGCCAAAATTGTAATCGGAATAGACCGTCCCCGATGAGAACGATGAAAATTCAACGGTGTCAGCATCACTGGCATAAGCGACATAAGTTGCCTGTCCGTCGTGGTCTCCCGTCGAGATGTAATGCACGAGGTTATCCTCGATCAGGTAGAACGGAGTTGAAACATCATACTGTATCCAAAGCACATAGCTGCCGTCGTTGTCGGTTGTGGCCTCATCGAGCAGCGTGCCGCTTCCGGTTTCGGCTTTGACTGTAACACCTGCTATGGGCGGTTCGTCAGCATCCAGTTCGCCATCGTTGTTGTCCGAACTCTGGACGCCACACTGTGCATCGTAGAACGCCTTGCCCGTTATCTTCGAGCCGTGATAATCGCCGAAATTGACCCATTTCTCCACAAGCGCTTCCCAGTGCACCTCCACGACATTGGGTGTGGTGGAAATGTAGCCTGACGGATCCGAGCCGTTGTCAGGATCGGAGCCTGCATTGTCGTTGTAGTCCTCTATCACCCTGTAAGTTCCTGTATCAGAAGGTGAAAAATCGTAATATCCGCTTGAATTTGTGACCGTATCCCTCACCTGAGTCCAGCTTGACCCATCCCAACTCCACAGCTCAACCCTGACGCCGGATATGCCGCTCTCAGAAGCGTCCATGACCGTGTTGTGATTGGCATCCTCGAAGACATAGCCTCTTATCATCACGGTGCTCCTGACCGGATAGTTAGCACCGAACTCGGATGTGTTCCCGTTGGCGTCCGTCGCTGTGGCGGTTATGGAATCGCCAACTGCAAGAGAAACAGCAGAAGGCACAGTTATGTCGCAATCGAAGTCACCGTTGGCATCCGCCGAACATGTGCCTATATACCAGCGACCCTCGCCGTGAGGCACGGATTTGCCGTCGCCCGAAATTATCTCGCCGTTGTTGTTGCCGTCATCATCCGCTTTGTAAACCTCTATCCTGGCATTGGCAAACGCCGTCTGGTTAGAATCCGAGCCGACAAAACCGGTTACATGGAGGACGCCTGAGCTGAGCACCGCCGACACGAAAACGGGATAGTCCATGCCGTTGTTGGCGCCGCTGCCTGTGGAGCCATCGTTTGGAGTTACCCCATCGCCTGCGCTGTTGGAATTTGGATCGTTGTCGTCTGCGTCAAAGTCGATGGAAATACCGCCGTTGTCGTAAAAGCTATTCTGGCTCACCTCGACATTTTGAGCTGATGACTGGATGGCGACCGCCGACCATGCGTTTTGAGCAAAGATATTGCGCCTTATGATGATGTGTGACCCTGAGCCAAGGTTCCTTGCCACAAGTCCCATGCTCTCAGATGAAGGGGAGCTGCCGTCATAACCGTTATGAATGAAGCTGTTTTCTTCGATGTATACTTCAATGAGCTTACCACCAACCCATCCGAGCTCAACACCTCCGCCGCGCTGATTCTTAACCAGATTGTATCTAATCGTGTCGTTATGGAACTCAGCTGAACTCAGCGAAATCTCCAGAACACCATCAAATGTGCTGCTTTGGGAGCCAGGATTATCAACCTCGTTATACTCTATCACGCACCCGTATGTCGTGCCACTCCCCTGCTTCCTGATGCCACTGTTGTCAACTTTCACATAGTTGTGTCTTACATGAATGTAACTTCTGTCTCCCGCAATCTCTATGCCATACCACGGAGATGTAGCTGTTGGTATTGACCCATCGGGCCTCATTCCGACAAGGTTATTCTCTGCAAATGTGCTGTCAGCTGCCAGATAAATTGCACTCGTATAAAATGCTATGTTCTTAACCTCAGAATATTTACCTCCCAATGTAAGGCGATGGGAATTTCCTCCGACCAATTCCAGCTCAGGCTTATCGAACAGAGGCAAAGTTGTTTCGTCCCCGGTTCCGGGTTCTCCATCCGGCCCGACGCCGACGGTGCCGCCTGTGCCGAGAGTGCCGGGGTTATCGTTCCTCACGGTCCCATCCTCGTCATAGGCTGTTCCATCGATTATTGTCGAAGTATCAGTTACAGACGGCAGGTCGCTTGAGATCGTAATGCTCCACCAATTCCCTCCACCTCCACTTGCGTTAGTGGACACCATCGGCACAAAACGCATCTCGTTTCTGCCAACTATCCCATTGGCATTCAACAGGAACTGGCGGAACGAGCCCTGAGCAAACCGAGTACTTGAAGTATCTTGATCTGTATCAAGCGTGTTCACCACCACATTGAAGTTGAACCCAAAGTCAATCCCGGTCACAGATGATGTACCTACATCAACCCGTGCAACATGCTCATAACGGTTGTCCGTAACATCTGTCGATGTTAATGAGAAACTGTCCGACACATCTGGATCCTCGCCGCCATACTCGGTGTGTTCGGAATAAGAGCTGCTAATATACTCCTTTTCATAAGTCTGTTCAGCCCAAACGGTGTCAGGCCCATATCCTGAATTGTAGCCGTTTTCGGGCTGAATGTCTTTTGAGTTAACCACCACAAAGAACCGTGTATTGGGCAAATCGGCGTGAAGTGTGTAATTTCCATCGGCATCCGTCCTTACGCTATCGACAAACACATCGCTGTTGTCCAGCGAGTCGTTGTCGTTGGCATCGCGATACAGCCTGACAAGGACATCTGCCCGCCCGCTATCGCCATCGGATGTGGAAAACGCCTCACCTTCAGCATCGACATCCTCAAATATACGCCCCGTTATTAGCAATGTAACACCGGCGTTAGCACCAAACTCGGATGTGTTCCCGTCGGCGTCAGTCGCTGTGGCGGTTATGGAATCGCCAAGTGAAAATGAAACGCTGGATGGAACAGTTATATCACAGTCAAAGTTACCGTTGGCATCCGCCGAACATGTGCCGATGTACCAATGACCTTCGCCATGAGGCACGGATTTGCCGTCGCCCGAAATTATCTCACCGTTGTTGTTCCCATCATCATCCGCTTTGTAAATTTCTATCCTTGCGTTGGCAAACGCAGTCTGGTTAGAATCAGATCCCACAAAACCAGTCACATGAAGGATACCCGAACTGAACATCGCTGACACAAAAACGGGATAATCCATGCCGTTGTTGGCGCCGCTGCCGGTAGCACCATCATTGGGAGTGACCTCATCCCTGTCAAGGTCAATGCTCAGTTCCTGATTGGAATATATGGAATTCTTACTAATTTTATTATGGCTACATCCATTCTCTATTGAAACACCATCACTTTGATTTAAATACATGATGTTCTTTTCTATAGTATTATAGCTAGAATTCTGGCTTATACCGGCTGCCCATTTATCAGCGGTAGAGTTGTCAGTGTGACAATTTGTAAAGGTATTTTCGTGCAACACATTTCCATCTGAGTTATTCCACACTTCTATTCCGCCCCCCGGAATGTCGTGTAAATAATTATGTTTTACATTATTGCTGTCTGAGTTAGAATCCAGAGAAATGCCATCTCCCCAATTTACTGTGGGGTCTCCGCGAGTTATTTCATTGTCTTCAAAATCATTGTAGAAAGTCTTCGCATACCCCTCATCACTCCCTTTGACAGCTATATGGTGCGTTTTTGCTCTGTTTATGAAATTGTGCATTATAGCGTTATAACTTCCTCCAAAAATCTTTATGGGAGATGATGCACAATCGTCGGGATCAATATCAGAACCATCAGCTGTCGCATTTAAAATACAATTTTGAACAAGATTGCTATCGGCTCCTTCACTTCCGTTACCCATAATCGCAATATCAGCGTCCCAGGTTCCCCCAGCTGCGCCATTGTAAATTGCAGCCTTAAAAATACTGCAAGAATCAGCATTGATTGTTATTGCGACATGATCGCTTAAATTTATCTCAAATTCCAGTTTTTCAAAAGGATCAAGGTAATGTTCATCTCCAGTGTTAGGAATGCCATCGTTTCCCGTTCCAACATACAAGCCTCCGCCAAATGTCCCTGAATTATCATCCCTGACGGATGTCCCATCACTTGAGGAGAATGGAGTTCCGTCTATCCTGGTTCGAGAGTCGGTAATAGCTGGTAAATCGGCGTTTATCGTAATCGTCCACCATTTATTTGATCCAGAACCTGAGTTTGGGTTGACCGCCGGCACAAAACGCATGTGGTTGCCGCCCGTTATCCCGTTGGCATTCAACAGGAACTGCCTGAACGAACCCTGAGCAAACCGATCGCTCGCAGCATCCTGATCTGTATCAAGGGTGTTCACAACAACATCGAAACTGAAACCTAAATCGATGCTATCAACGGAAGCGTTATTGACATCAACAGCGGCAACATGTTCGTATCTGTTATCCGCAACAGATGTGGATGTCAGTGAAAAGCTGTCGGACACAGTGGGATCCTCGCCGCCGTATTCGGGGTGTTCGGAATAGGAGCCGCTTATGTATTCGCGCTCAAATGTCTGCTCTGCCCACACCGTATCGGGGCCATAGTCGGCGTTGTAGCCGTTTTTGGCTGTAATGTCCTTGGAATTGGCTACAACAAAGAAGCGTGCTGTCGCTGCATCCACATAAAGTTTGTAGTATCCATTTGCATCGGTAATTGTATCATACACAAAGACATCCGAAGCGTCGAGCGTGTCGTTGCCGTTGGCGTCTCTGTAAAGCCTGACATGGACGCCGGATTTACCCTCATCGCCGTCGCCCGCATCGAACGCTTCACCTTTGGCATCCATATCCTCGAAAATGCGGCCAGTTATGGCATACGGAATCAGGAAGTTTGGGCCGAACTCCGATGTGTTGTCGTTCGCGTCAATCGCTATCGCCGTTATAGAATCGCCCTCGCTGAGAGACACACTCGATGGCACGGTCAGGTCACAGTTGAAACTGCCGTCGGATGCCGTGTTGCATGAGCCTATATACCATCTGCCCTCACCGTGAGGCACAGATTTGCCATCGCTCTGTTCAATTTCACCGTCCTGATTGCCGTCATTGTCGGCTTTATAGACCTCAATGGTGTGTGTGCCCGATATGTAACTCGATGATGTGCCGACATATCCCTCTATGTGCAGGTTGCTACCGTTCAGAATGGCGCGCTGCAGGACAGGATAATCCATCCAGTTGTCAGGGCCACTTCCTGTGGAACCGTCGTTCGCCGTGACACCATCACCGTAATTGCCATTGGTTGAAAGATCTATCGCAAGTCCGTTATCCGTCTGCCCGTTGCTGTTCTGGTTGTCATAAAAGGAGTTTTTAGTGATCCTGTTGTTCTGAGATACATCTCTGACCAATATACCGACGCCAGCATTCTTCCTGATGATATTGAGCTCCACGAGAGTGCTATCGCTTATAAGCCGCATGCCGCCGGCCTGAGTGATACTGCCGCCCTCATCACCGATGCCATTATTCTCAATGGTATTGTTTATGAGATGTTTACTTCCGCTCGAGTTAAAGGTCTCAAACCCGAATCCTGAGTTTGAAGAAATTATGTTTTCGACGACTGCAAGTTTCGCCACAGTGCCATACTCGCCGCCAACTCCGTCTTTGGAGGGGCCTTCAAGCCCATTTTTGTAAACTATTGAATGGATCACCAATCCAGAATCGACATCTGTGTTCCTTCCATAAAACTCTATACCTGTTAGTCCGTTGTATGCAGCGAGGATATTGTTGACGGTGTTGACATCTCCTTCTGTCATAAGGCCGTTCCCTGGCCTGTTGAGGCCTGAATCTTTTGGGTCGCTGCCATCGGCACGGGCTCCGACAAAGATGTGATAGAATTCCACACTATCGGCATGGCAAAACAGGTTTGCACCATCGCTGCCTGCGGCGTCATCTCCCGTCGCTCCAAATATGGAGAAATTCTTAAATGAGGAAGCTGTGGCTCCACTGGCAATATCGATAGCCGTCTGAAGCCCATCGCCGTATATCTCGATTTCAGGTTTCGGCACGGCCGGAATGGATGGCTCATCCCCTGTGTTCTCAATGCCATCAGATCCCAGTCCAACTGTCATACTGCTTGACGAGCTAACAAGCTGCATTGTGCCGTAGTCGTATCCTATGTAACCCGAATTCTCATCCCTCACATTGCCAAGTGTATCATATACAGTGCCGTCGAAGTCCACCGTATCCGTCACGCTTATCTGAGCGTTCAGGTCAATGCGCCACCAATTGGACTCGTTCATGGGAACCATCATGATGAACTTTGATGTCTGTTTCCCGACCTTCCCGTTCGAGTTCAGGAAGAACTGGCGCAAGGTACCCTGAGCAAACCGCTCGCTTGAAGCATCCTGATCCGTATCGAGCGTGTTCACAATCACATCGAAACTGAAGCCAAGGTCTATGTCACCAACAGGATCGGTCTCGACATCCACTTCAGCGACATGTTCGTAGTGGTTATCCGCGACAGCAGTTGAGGCCAGGGAGAAGTTGTCGGACGCCTCCGGATCCTCGCCGCCATACTCGGTGTGCTCGGAATAATAGCCGCTGATATACTCCTTCTCATAGGTCTGTTCAGCCCAAACGGTGTCAGGCCCATATCCTGAATTGTAGCCGTTTTCGGGCTGAATGTCTTTTGAGTTAACCACCACAAAGAACCGTGTATTCGGAAGATCGGCGTGAAGCGTGTAATTCCCATCGGCATCCGTCCTCGCGCTATCGACGAAAACATCGCTGTTGTCCAACGACCCGTTATCGTTGGCATCGCGATACAGCCTGACGAGGACATTGGCTCGCCCGCTGTCTCCATCTGACGGCGAAAACGCCTCGCCTTCGGCATCGACATCTTCAAATACTTTCCCTGTAACCTTGACCATAACAGGGGCATTGGCCCCAAATTCCGATGTGTTGCTATCCGGGCTTGTGGCAGTCGCAGTTATTGAATCACCAAAGCTTATTGAAATCTGAGGGGGTATCGGAATTGCACAGTCAAAATTGCCGTTTGCATCGGTCGTGCATGAGCCGATGTAATATCTTCCCTCACCATGCGGCACCGATTGGCCGTCTCCGACTACGATCTCCCCGTTGTTATCCCCATCGTTGTCAACTTTGAAAAACTCAACGGTGGCGTTGGCAAAAGTTGACTGGTTTGGGGCCGAGCCAACATATCCTTGAAGATATATGGTATCACTTGCATTTGACAAAGTTACATGTCGCAATATTGGGTAATCCATTCCGCTGTTCACGCTATCGGATGAAAACACGCCGTCATTCGGCGTAACCCCGTCGTGCGCACTCGCGTCGCTCACAAGGTCAATTCCCAGCCCATAACTTCTGAAAAACGAGTTTTTGGAGATTCTTATGCCTTTGACATTTCCATTCTTATCACTAACCACCACTCCACCAGATTGATAACTTTTGCCACACATATCAAACAGGTTGTATTCGACTACCCCGTTATCGCTGTTATCATCGAAGTAAACACCCGCCGAGTGGGTATAACCTATGGTGTTATTCCTCACAACGATGTTTTGAGACCCATATCTTATCTCCACTCCTTTGCCTGCCGAAGTGGGGTTAGTTCCACCTCCCATATACGCAAGGACGATCAGATTCCCCTCTATGGTTACGCTGTCAGCATAAATGGAAATATTATCCGGATAGTCATAAGATGTATCTCTGCCAGCGTTAGAAAGCTCGTTCTGCGTGATGAGCGTTTTCATAGGTTCGTTGCCACTTGTGGAACTTAAGCCAACCGACACATTGTATCTTCCGCAATATCCGATGTAATTTTTTCTTATCGTTCCTCCCTGTGTGGGTAATGATGCATCTGTAACTTTAATCCCCTGCCACTTAATGAGATCCGTATCCGACACGCTGGAACCATCTGTCCTTACGCCGATGATATTCTCCTCAACCAGAAAATTATCGCACCCTCCGTCTATCTTTATGCCGTTTCTTGCAACTTTGTAGAGAGCTACCCTTCTTATGGTTACATCAGACGGATGCAATGTTCCGTCTCCAACTCTGAAAATGTAGTATCTCGATGGGGCGCTCACCTCCAACTCGAGCCGGTCGAAGTATGGCAATGTAGGCTCATCTCCGCTCCCGGGTATGCCGTCCTCGCCGACGCCGACGGTGCCACCTGTGCCAATCTGTCCGGTATTTGAGTCAACGACGCTCGTGCCATCGGAATAGCTGTAAGCTGTGCCGTCTATTGTAGTGTTGTCATCGACTATTTGGGGTAAAGCCGAGCCGGCCGTTACATGCCACCATGAACCACTTGAGCTCGATTCGTTGGTGGGAACGGCTGGTACAAATCTCATGTGGTTTGCGCCGCTTATAGCATTGGCGTTTTGTATGAATTGCCTCAAGCATCCCTGACAGGTTCGGTCATGAGATGCATCGTCGTCCTGATCATTTACATTCGTCACAACATTAAAGCTAAAGCCGAAATCAACGCCGTTAACCTCTGCATTGGATATGGATACTTTAGCTATGTGCTCTGATTTAGAAATACTCGAAGGATCATCGGAAATGTTCCCGTATCTTCCACCAAATGCAGGACCATTAGATGTTCTAACAACAGGGGCAGTGGATGGATCTGCATCGTCATCCCAATAAACACCTCCCCAACTGCCACCAGCTCCATAAGTTTGTTCTGCCCATGTCTTACCGCTATTTGTAGGTGAATTTAAACAGGTGATCGTTTTTGAATTAACTACTACAAAGTAGGTTCCATTCAAACTAACTTCAAATTCGTAATTCCCATCTGAATCTGTATTTGAAGTTGCAATTTCGACATCACCGCTTCCTGGGGCACCATCGCCATTATCCCTGTAAAGATAAACAGTGACATCTTCAATTCCTCCGTCTCCGTTCACATTTCCATCCCCAACAGTGTCAAGAATAACCTTTCCTCTGATAATGGTTTTTACAACATAATTCGCACTAAATTCAGATGTATTTCCATCCTCATCATATGCTATCGCGGTGATAGTGTCCCCAACATTCAAATTGGTACCGGAAGGGAGTATTATGTCTCTATTAAATGTGCCGTCTGAGTTTGTAGTAAATGAAGTTATATACCAATGTCCTTCTCCATGAGGAACAGATTTGCCGTCTCCTTCGATAATTTCTCCATCGTTATTGTCATCATTATCAGCTTTATATAATTCAATGGTGCTCTGGCCGTTTATATGACTCGAAGGGGTTCCAACAAATCCTTCCAAATGCAAAGTGTCTCCGTTTATAAAAACTTTCTCAAAAATAGGATAATCCATACCTTCATTTTGCTCGTTAGAGTCTTTCGTCCCATCATTGGGTGTGACACCGTCACCATCAGCTGTGTCTTCAGCCACTGGCACAATATCTATACTAAGGCCTCCATTATTATAAAATTGGTTTTCTGTGATTTTTATTCGCTTCTGCACGCCATCTGATGTATCTTTTCTTGTAATTCCAATACCTGGGCCACCATTATTCCTTATAATATTTCCAACAACTGTAATATTAGTATCAGGTTCGCTATTTGATCCCAGTTTAGATGTAGCAAATATAATACCATGTGTTTCATTATTTTCAATTAAGTTTTGTTCTATTGTTGAGTTGGTAACACCATACCATATCTCAATACCACCTCCAGAGTTAGGTTTGCTCCTGGGGTGATGAGCACGAACATCATGAATGTAACAATGTTTCAAATCAAGGTCTGTAGTATATTTTATTGACATACCATCGGCATAGTTACCGCCCCCGCGTGCAGGGCCTCCATCTGAAGCATCGGTCATAAACTCACAGTCATAAATATTTAATCCGTCGTTCGGAGACACAGGAGTTGGGGTCCTCCATCCCCCTATAACACCATATAATGAGGTGTTGTAAAAATAATTATGGTTTATGGTTGTGAACTCGGAGCCATTATCCACTTCTATTCCTGATGCCAATCTATGCTGGACATCAGGCACACTACCATCAGCCCTAACAGAAAAAAGACATTCAGTAATCTCCGAGTGACTACAATGGTAAAGTTTTATGCCAGCGTCATAAGGACCATCGTTATTGTTATACAACGAAAGATTTTTAACATGGAAATATGAGACATCCTCTGCTTTAAATATACCGTTGTCATCGTAGGATAAATCTGAACTGTATATACTTCCCCCATCTACTTCAAACTCCGGTCTATCAAATGGAGCAATATAATGACCATCAATCCCTACATGGACATTTCCGCCTACCGTGCCGGTGTTCGTATCAAGCTGTGTAACACCATCGGAATGGTCATAGGCAGTTCCATCAATCGTAGTATAGTCATCGCTTATGGTGGGCAAATTACCAAGATTCGTAAGGTCAACATGCACTGTCCACCAACGGTTAGAACCCGAGCCTGAGTTAGTGGCAACTGCGGGAACAAACCTCATGTAGTTTGCGCCGCTTATAGCATTGGCGTTTTGTATAAATTGCCGCAGGCAGCCCTGACATGTTCTATTTGCAGAACCATCATCGTCAGCATCCTTCGTATTTACTACAACATTGAAAGAGAATCCAAAATCTATACCTGTTCTTGACGAAGCATCGTTTATCTCCACTACCGCTATATGTTCAAAAGTGTTATTATTCCAGTCATCAGATGTATTTGGGTCATTTCCTCCAAACTTAGGGCCACATGAAAGTCCGGAGGAGGCGGTGTAATCGCATTGATAAGTCTCTTCGGCCCAGATATCCCCTTGGTCAAAACCTGAGTTAAAGTTCTCTGGAGCGATAGTCTTAGAATTAACCGCGACAAAATATCTACCGTTTCCTCCAGCTTCAAGAGTATAATCACCTTCTGAATTTGTGGTTGTATTATCTACAAGCACATCCACAGCCGGATCAAACTCACCGTTATCGTTGGTATCCTTGTAAAGCCTTACTTCAACACCCTGTTTTCCATGATCCCCACTTTCAAAAGCGTCTCCCTCTGAATCGGTATCCTCAAAAATCTTTCCTTTGATTTTAAGCTGACCAACGACTGTCGCGCTATCCTGATCATCTTCGTTGGGGTCATGGTTATTGGGATCGGAATCCGGGTCGGATTGGTCTGACGCTGTGACCTCTGCTGTGTTTGTTATTGGTCCTGCTTGATCCACTCTTGCTGTTATAGTGAGTGTAGCATCGGTTCCGCTGGAAAGACCATCCACATCCCACACACCTGTAGAATTGTCATAAGTGCCCTGACTCGTATTGCTGCTCACATAAGTAAGTCCAGATGGAAGTTGATCTGTCACCTCCACCCCGGTGGCATCAGATGGCCCATTGTTCGTGACTGTAACAGTAAATTGAACATTGTCTCCCACATCAGGTGTAGAGTCATCAACACTTTTAGTAAGCGATAGGTCTGACCTTGGGTTAACGGTAGTATTTGCCACAACAGCGTCAACTTCATCGGGAGTATCACCACAAATAGAGGAACAACCGTATATTGCGGTTATTGTAATCGAAGACGAATAAGAAGTGCTTTGAGAACTTTTGGGTGTAACAACCAACCTTATCCTATAACTCTCGCCAGGAGAAAGAGATGGCGTTTTGTATCCAGCGGAAGATGTTATTTGAGAGGTTATATCATGATTGCTCTGATCATAATAAGTGTAGTCAAATTCAGAATCGCTAGCTGGAGCATGTAAAACATAAGGCAATTTTATCTGGTTATTGTCATTTTGAATGTAGATGTAATATGTAGCACTTTGACCATAATATATCTCCTTTGATACAGTTTGACCTGTCCCGTCGCTGTTATATATATCATTGCCAATATAGGTTGTGCCATCTGCACTTATCCTAAGATCCGGTTGTAAACCACCCATTTTAAAACGGACATAACCGTTATGTCCTATATTGTGTATTTCACATAAGCTATTAGCCAAAACATCACTATAGCCCTGTCCCCCGGTTTCAGCTGCATCGTCCCAAAAAGATGCCACAACAGTGGGATTTGATTTATCGGAAATATCTATAGCAAAAATTCTCCCCCTCGTATTGTAGCCTTCGTTGGAATTAACAAATGCAATGTCGTCAACTCCATCATCGTCAACATCAATTACGGAAACTCCTCCGGCATCTGGATACATTGTATTAGCGTTATTGTCAAAACGCACATAACCTACTATGGAAAAGGTGTTTTTGTTAATGATGTAAAACCAACCTGTTCGTGTATTCGCGTACAAATAATCCCCTTTTACCTCCATGCGATGCACAATCCCGTTTACATTTACTGTTGCCACAGGATAGAGATTCACCCCGCAATTCCCGGAATTCCTGGTAAGTTTCTTAATCTGAGCGGAGTTGTTGCTTATGTATATGTATGAGTCATCACCTATTACATGCCTTAGGTTTTCACCTCCATATTTAGTTGAGAAGTTATTGTTCCACTTATAAATATACAAACCGTTTCGATAAGCCGAATAAGTACAAACCCCATCCGACCATAGAGAGTAACCCGGAGTATTGGGAATTGTTTTGATAACATCACCATTGTCGTTGTAAATATACATGCTTGTGTGATTATCTATGTCGCTAACAGCATAAAATCTACCTCCTGCAAAGTAAATGTCCCACACTCCATAATCATTCCACGAGGTATTTGTAACAGTGGAATTATCCTGACAGACGTTATCAACCCTCATCAAACCGTGATATGACGATGTTCCATGAGATGCGATATATAAATAATGTCTAAGATACATGCCTCCTCTTGAATCAAAATTACCCGTTCTTGAAAGAGGAATAAAAGAAAGATTTTTTCCAGCCTGCACACTGGTTGGAAAAATCAAAAAAGAAATCACAATTAAAGTAAATGGAAAGACATACCTCTCTGCGGCATCTTCAATGAATGCCAAACCCAATGTCCATATAGACCGTATAAAGCTATTTCGATCAAAGTCCTGTATAAATTTTCTCATGGTTTCACCCTCTCTTCGAAATTTTAGAGAGCTGATGCATGGCAATAACACATCCTTTTACAGCATATTTACACTGTATTCTTTCAAGACCTATAGGAGTTAAGCACTTCGCAAATACGGTCTTGAGCTCATCTGCAGTAGTTTTCATAGCGCTTATTGCAACGATATCAAAAGATATGGTAATCCCCATACCTTTAAGGAATTTCCTGATCAGCTTTTCCATTATTACCCTCCCTTTAAGAAAAGCTTTGTCCCAATTTCAAGTCATAAATTCCAAATTAGTTTGAGGATCAAAACCTGTCTGAAACATCAATCAGGATAGATCCCGCATATTTGCTATTATTTAAAAAGAGCCGTCAAATTTTCATCTACCCCAATGGAATTAGATGCACAAAGGGAAAAAACAGGGAATAGGGTAAATTCAAAAATACGGCTTTCTGAAATCACTTCATCCCCCTTACGGTTCTAATTTCGTCCCAAATTTCGTCCCAAATCGCAGGTATATGCCTTTCTTTGTCTCCTCCCATGCAAATCCAGTGTCGCCAAGACCGTAGAAGTTATAACCAGCGCCAACAACCATGTTTTTCATCACGATCCATCCGACCTCCGCTGATAAGTCGTGTTCGATGGATGATGTGGATGGCTGATAAAGCGAACGGAAGCCCAGAGCTGTATAAAACCTCTTGTCCTTAGGCAGCTGCAACCTGATCCACATGGACAGAAGGTGGCTGGTAACTGGTGTGTCAAGCAACCTCTTAACCCCATATCTCGCATCTAACACGATGACATCCGAAGGCTGGAAACTTATGTCGCACAAACCGATAACCCTGTTCGTTATTCCTGAATTTGGCCTGTCAGAGTAGAAATGTCTCACAGCGGCGAATGCGTTAACCCTGTCGGTGAATTTTGGCCTGTAAGCAAATCCGAACAGCCCTTCGCTCATAGTCTTGCCGCCGGAGCGGTTGAGTTTCTCGCTAAACACGATCGCCGTTCCATCTGCGAGCCTCACAACGGAGCTGACGATGACACCAATGTTATGATTGCCTCCCTGAAAGACATCGCTGAACCTGAGGCTGGCCTTTTTGTCGGTGTCGTTTAACTGGCCGCCCAGAGCGAGGCTCAGACGGCTGGGTGAGATGCCCGACATGTAATGCACATATTCGATGTTGCCCTGAAGGCTGAACTTCGGGGTCAACGGCACAATCTGTGAAAGGCCGACAATGGCCTGATTCCTCTCGGAGGACCCCACGCCCTGAATGCTGTATTTTGTGAACGCCTTTGCGTTCTTCCACGGAGATGTGTTAAGTCCTATGAGTCCAACCGTCCTGCCTTCACTGTTCCATCTGTGCTCAGCGGACATCGTGATGCCGAGATTATTCAAAAGATTGAAATTCAGTTGCGCAACGCTTCTCGGCGGATCGATCGTGAGATTGCCCTCTGAGCTGAGCGCCTGCTCATGCCTCAATGATAACTTGATTTTATGCATAATGCTGGAATTTAATCCCAGAACGAGCATGTCAGACGATGCGGTGTTATTCAAATATCCATTCATGGGAAGCGGAGACCTTTCCACGACATGTTTGTAACCCATGTTGAATTCGGTCGATGAAAACCTGACGCTTAGGAGCTCTTCGGTGGACAGCGACCTTTTCCCATCGCTCGATTTCCTGACGCTTATGTGCGACCTCACGCCCATCCACCTGCTCAACCTGAGGTCGGCGGACAGGGCGCCATCCTCACCACCAAAACTGTTCAACGGCTGCATGGACGATGAATTGGAAAAGCCATCCGACCTGAAAGCATATTTTCCGTTGAGTTTAAGCCAATCGAAGGGGTCTGCCGAGAGACTGACTGAGTAAGCATCGCCCTGATAAATGCCATTCATGTAACTTCGGGCTCCTTCAACCCTGCCTCTGAGTTTCGACAGGTTCAGATCGAAAAACGCACCTTTCACATCAAAAGAATTGTTGCGGTTGGGACTTGAATGGCCCAGCGTCAGCCCTATCGACGAATTTTTGAACGGATGCAAGGTCACTTTTCCTCCGTAGGCTAGTTCGCCGCCGTTCCCGATAACCTCATACATCACAAAGATATAGTTGGGATTGAAATCCTCATCGAAAGATGGAATCGGCATCTTCAGATCGAGCCTGCCTGTCACGGGATCGAGCTCATAATCCTCGTTCCGCTCAAGTTTGACCCTCTTGAGTATTATTTCGGGATGCAATCTATCGCGCGTTATGACATAGACCTCGTCCGAGTTCTCGATTATTGGGGCGTTTGAGAGCATAAACGGCCCGTAGGTGCCATCAGCAGCAAACTCGTCATGTTTGACCACCTGCCCGTCAGGCGCCGCCACGCCATCCACTTCAACCAATTTGCCGTCAAGGTGGAACGACACCCCAGTCAACGCACGGCGGTATCTTGAAAAGTTTAAGTCCGCACCGCCCTTGAACCCGGCAAAATCGCCATATTGGATGTAAGAGAGCCCTTTTTCAAGCCGCAGGAACACGCCTGTCCTCGATGTAGCGAAATTGACGACCCTCGACGCATCGCCATAGGTCGGATACAGGTCGTTCAACGGCGATGTAATGCCCATCAAAGGCTGGCCGCCGTTACTGCCCGTAAGGCTATCGAGCAGAGGGTCATATCTGGCCGACGCTTTCATCACTACATCGCGCCAGACTCGCCCGTAAGCCCAGAGGTATAAAATCGAGCGGTGGGTAAGTCCCGATTTACCAGTGTTATAAGTCCCTTCAAGATTTCCGAACGCAAAGACTTCGAGCGGTTTGATGTCGGGCAGATATTCCACGCTGAGCGTGTCCGCAACCTCATCTGAGTATCTGGCCACGACCGTGCCCTTGTTCGGCTTTGAGGCAGGTGCGAGCTCGACCACTGCCCTGCCCTCTTTGAGCACGACCTGATAACCCGGAACGACAGGTCTCTGGTCATCGCTCCACGGCTTAACGCCTTCAAATTCGAGATCAAGGACGATGTTTGAGCCGACGGGCAAACTGTCCGCGTCGAAAAGCTCAACAAGAACTTTGGGCCTCGTGATGCCGTCAGCGGGCACCGGTTCGTTCAAAACCTGAAGTTTAAGGATCGCAGGCTCACCCGAAACATAAACTCTGACCTTCTTTTCGACCATCTTGCCAGATGCATTCACGCCTTTCAAAACGATGATGTTCTCTCCTCCATGCAGCTTGATACCGATAAACTTGCGCTCCTCGACAAACCGGGACTGGACGGTCTTCGTGACCCCACACCTGTCCATGGGGACGACCTCGCCGTTGACTATCAACTGGAACGGAACCATGTAATGGACGGCGATGTCGATATCGATGGCGTTCCTGTCGGTGATCACCTGACCATCCTTCGGGTAAAGTA
>JALVZN010000159.1 GCA_027037615.1 Caldifarciminota bacterium
TCGTCGGTGGGCTCAATGTTGAGTTTGCGCACGAATATCTCACGGACGATCGCAGGATCGGTCTTTCCGGCCGGTTTTATCCCCTCCATAGCCTTCTGCAGGCCATACAACCGTTCAAATGCCTTTGTCAGGGAGCGATCACCTGCTCCGCCTGAAAGGATCAAAGTTCCATCTATGTCGAATAGCAATATTTTCATGGCTGGAATTATAGCGTATGGCAGAAGGTAAGACTAACAGAGTTCAGACGGCGTTATCGCTTTCCATTTCAGCGGCCATCTTCTCAACTTCAGCCACGAGCTCATCAACGATATCCGATTCAGGGACCTTCCTGACAACCTTGCCCTTCTTGAACAGGAGGCCAAATCCGGGGCCAGCTGCGATGCCGATATCGGCATCCCTCGCCTCACCCGGGCCGTTGACCTCGCAGCCCATAACAGCCACCCTGATCGGCGCTTTGATGTTAGAAAGTCGCCGCTCTATCTCCCCCACGATGTCCATGAGGTCAATTCTGGTCCTAGCACATGTGGGGCAGGAGATCAACATGATGCCGCGCGAACGAAGTTCAAGCGACTTAAGGATCTCCCACGCCACCTTGACTTCCTCAACAGGGTCAGCGGTCAGGGACACCCGAATTGTATCGCCTATGCCCTCGGCGAGAAGCGTGCCTATGCCGACGGCCGATTTTATCGTGCCAGTCCACGCCGGCCCGGCCTCCGTTATCCCAAGGTGAAGCGGGTAATCTATCTCATCTGAAATCATCCTGTATGCCCGAAGTGTCGCTGGAACCGATGATCCTTTCACAGAGACCACGATTTTATCAAAGCCCTGATCCTCGAAGAAACGAACCCATCTGACGGCCGATTCCACCATCGCCTCAGGTGTTACGCCGCCGTGTTTGTCGATCAAATCGAGCTCAAGGGAGCCTGAATTTACCCCTATCCTTATCGGGACATCGTTGCTTCTGGCAGCTGCGATGACCTCTTTGACCTTGTCGTAACCCCCGATATTGCCGGGATTTATCCGTATTTTGCTTGCGCCGGCCTCCATTGCGGCTATGGCAAGCTTGTAGTTGAAATGGATGTCAGCGATGACCGGGATCGGCGAGCTCCGCACGATCTCCCTGAACGCCTCCACAGCCTTGAAGTTGGGCACCGCAACTCGAATTAGCTCGCAACCTGCCTCGTAGAGCCGCTCTATCTGCTCAAGTGTGCCCTCTATGTCTTCCGTCCTCGTCGATGTCATCGATTGGACAACAACGGGATTGTCGCCGCCGATTGCGACATCGCCAACCATGACAACTCTGGTCTTTTTCCTGACAAATTTCCTCATGGCAAAGGCTATGACCTCCTTTTTGAATGCTGATCCATCAAATTCTCAAGCAAATTCTCAAGCGTATCGAAAACCCGCTCGGCATCAATGTCATAAAGGCAATGTTTGTCGTGAAACCTGCACGGTTTTTCGCCATGCAGGCTGCACGGACGGCACTTTAGGTCCAGCTCAACGGTTCTGCTCCTCTCACCGATCGGCTTGAACCCGAATTCGGGTATGGTGGGGCCGAAAATGGCCACAGTGGGCACACCGAGTGCGTCGGCGATGTGCATCGGCCCGGAATCGTTGCCGACAAAGCCTGCCGCACCGCTTATCAGGGAAACGAGGCCTTTAACATCGGTTCTCCCGGTCATGTCGATGAGAGATGCCCCTGAGCGAGCCATCATGCATTCAGAGATCGTTTTTCGCGGTGCGAGCTCAGCTTCCGTCCCGACAACCACGACCGTAAACCCCATCTTTTCCCGTATCATCCTGCACAGCTCGCCGAAATGCGGCCAGACGCGCGTCTCATAAGCGGCTCCCGGAGCTATCACGACATAGTTCTCAGGGAGCTGAAGATTACGATCGCACGGTAGAAGGCGCGGCCTGTAAAACTCATCATCGCCAAGCCCAAGCGCCTTTCTTATCGGCCGTTGATACAGCTCAGCAACCGGCACAAACTCGATTTTTTTGTGGAACCAGACGGCCATCCGCCTTTCGAGCGTTCGTTTGCTGTAAGAGTATTTTCTGTGCGCCCCGCTGAGCTTGAGCAAAAGCGCTGTGAGCGGTTTCCTGTGGATGTCGAAAGCGAGATCCAGTTTGAGGGTCCTAAGCTCGTTGACGAGCGACAGAATTTCGCTTCTGGAGGGCGGTCTGTTCAGGGCGTAAACGGATTTAACCCTGCTGTCGCAGGCGAAAAGCTGTTCAAATGGCTTGTAGGTGACCAGATAGACTTCAAAACCGTGCCTGTGCAACATCTCGACTGCTGCTGCGGCTATTGTGACATCGCCCATTGCGGAGAGCCGCAGCAGCAGCGCCTTATGACTCATAACTCGAGAAGGGTTATCCTATCGTTGGTGTAAATGCAGATGGAAGCGGCTATTTTCAGTGCTTTCTCACAAATAGTTCGGGCATCAAGTTCGGTGTTTTCAATCAGCGCCTTTGCTGCTGCGTAAGCGTAGGGACCTCCCGACCCAATCGCCACAATTTTGTCCTCAGGTTCGATGATATCACCTTCACCTGTAAGGATGTAAGCGTGTTCCTTATCGAGCACGGCTATTATCGCATCGAGCCGCCGAAGCACCTTATCGGAGCGCCATTCCCGCCCAAGTTCGACAGCCGCTTTCGGCAGATTGCCGCGGAACTCGTCGAGCTTCTCCTCCATCTTCTCGAAAAGCGTTATCGCGTCGGCTGCACCACCTGCAAACCCGATCAGCACCTTGTCGTCGTGTATCTTGCGGACCTTTCTGGCAGTGTGTTTGACGATAGTTTCGCCAAAAGTAACCTGTCCGTCAGCGCCTATGCAGGCCTTCCCGTTGTGGATAAGCCCAAGAACCGTTGTGGAGCGTATCGTCCTTTTCATTTGGCCTCAAAAAATGCCCTGTAACCTTTGTAAGCCATCCAGAGATCGGCTTTGGAAGCTATCTCAAATGGGGAGTGCATCGAGAGCAGAGCTGGGCCAGCATCTATGACATCCATGCCGAACTTTGCGAGGTATTTCGCGACCGTTCCGCCTCCGCCTTCATCGACTTTACCGAGCCCTGCCGGCTGCCAGACGACGCCGTTCTGGTTGAAAATCCGTCGGATAAGCGAGACGAACTCGGCATGAGCATCGTTCGCACTGTATTTGCCGCCGTGACCTGTGTATTTCATGATCGGCAGGCCGTAGCCAAGTATTGCGGCGTTTTTGGGGTCGTGCACCTCTTTCCACATCGGATCGATAGCCGCTGTCACATCAGCGGATATCGCCTGTGATTTCTGGAGTGCTGTCATCAGATTTTTGTAGTTGAGCTCGCCCTGAAGATCCAACAGGCTTGCGATCACATGTTCGGCGAAACGGGATTGCGCACCCGTGTTGCCGTCCGAACCGATCTCCTCCTTGTCGAAAAGGATTGTAACCGCCGTCCATTCCGTATCAGCGGCGTCGAGGACAGCCATCAAAGAGGTGTATCCGCAGATGCGATCGTCGTGTCCGTAGCCGCCTATCATGCTTTTATCGAACCCGACATCGTAGGCAGGGCCAGCGGGCACAACCTCTAACTCCGCAGATATGAAATCCTCCTCCTTGATGCCATACATCTCGCTCAACAACTTAAGGACATTGAGTTTAATCCTCTCTTTTGCGTCCTTCTCATCAGGCAGAGGGATTGAGCCGACAATCAGGTCGAGTTTTTCGCCCGGAATTGCCTCCTCTATCTTTTTGCCATATTGCGCTTTACGCGACAGATGCGGCAGAAGATCCTCGATGGTGAAAACAGGATCACCCGGCTTATCGCCAATGTTTATGTCAATCTTCCTGCCGTCCTCCTTGATGACTATCCCGTGAATCGCAAGCGGCCTCGCAACCCATTGATACTTCTTTATCCCGCCGTAGTAATGCAGGTCAAAAAGTGCGGTTCCAGTCTGTGAGCTGTCGTAGAGCGGATTTTGCTTCACATCGATCCGAGGGACATCGATGTGGGCAGCGACTATCCTGACGCCATCCCTGACAGGCCTCTTTCCGATCCTCGCAATGGCAACAGCTTTACCCCTGTTGACTATGATGACCCTGTCTCCGCCCGACGAAATGTCCTTGAAGCCGGCCTTTGACGCCATCTCGATGGCAAACTCGGCAACTTCGCGCTCGGTCTTGTGGGTGGATAAAAATTCACGGTATGAATCAGCGAATTCCATCGCCTTCTGCTTCTCGTTCTCGTCGATGATGTCCCAAACGGGCTTCCTCTCCATCTTAAGTTCTTTGTAACCCATTCCAAAGCCTCCTTTGTTAAAGCCAGATGAAATTATAAACATTGCGCCACAGGATTAACAGAGCTTGACTTGCATCACGAGAAGTAAATTCCGGCCAGCTTAAAGAGCAACTTCACTGCCATCAGAAATAGGATGGACGCCAGAACCTTCTTGACGACTTCAGGGTGGAGGTGTTTGTGCATCACCATGGTGCCGAGCACTGCGCCTGCAAGCCCTCCCACAGAGGCAGTCAGCATTATAGGCCAGTTCACGCTCCCCATCAGATAGTATGTCAAAAATCCCGAGAAAGACGAGAACGGCACGACGAATGCCGTCACTGTGGCTATCCGCTTGGGATTGACGCCCATCATCAACAAAAGAGGCGATATTATCCCGCCTCCGCCGATGCCAAGGAGACCGGACAAAAGTCCAGCGACGGCTCCCGTGAACACAAGCGCTTCTGTTTTGACATCGGTGCGGTAAGCGCTATCAGGATGCTTTTTATGTATAGCGAACATCGAAGCGGAGAAAATGAGGAACGCAGTAAACAGCAGGAGGATGAATGTGGATGGGACAAATTTTGACAGATAGGCCCCGACAACGGCGAACACGAAAGACGCAATCAAGATCGGGAGGGTCAGTTTCAAATCGAGCCTTTTGTTTTTGATGTTGTGAAAGCTGGCGCCTGCAAGGCTGACGGTGTTGTAGAACAGGCCAACCGGTTTGGCCACCTGTATCGGGATACCGAGTGAGACGAGCACTGGCACGAGGATAATGGCGGCTCCCACGCCTCCGAGCGCAAAAATGAACGATGCGACAAGGGATATGACAAAAATTATCGCTATCATGGCATTCCTCTTGTTAAAGGCGGCAAATTAAAAGCTCAAAACGAACCTGTGTCAAATTTTTCGAGAGAACTTTCAGGATTTCCCCGAACGAGCTGAAACGCCTGAACTCTGAGGCTTTGTTTTTCCTTGACCAGCGCTCAAATCCTCTTTAAATTTTGGTGATAAAGTTTGGGAAACGGCCGGGGGGTGCTTGGACGACCTGATGGTCGGACAGGCTGAGAGCAGACCCCTTGAACCTGATCCGGGTAATGCCGGCGTAGGGACGGCCTGTAAAGACCATCCCTCCCACCGACCAGGCATTTCCCGGCCCCAAAAAAGGAGGTCAAGAGATGTCAGGAGTGCTGACAGCCGCTCTGATAGCGGCAAACATCTACGGGGCCGTGGTAAACTCAACAGATGGTAAGCCCATCGCAGGGGCGCATGTAGCTCTGCTCAGCGATACGGGCGTCGTGGCAACAGCTACAACAGACCTCGACGGCACCTTCTTCATCCCAACCATATCCGAAGGTCGTTACATCTTGAAAATCAGCCATGTAGCTTACAAACCCTATGAGGACACGATAGATGTCACAGGCGGATCCCTGAAACTCACAATCCGCATGGAGCCCGGAGTCATAATGATGCCGCCGATCGATGTGCAGGCTGCCCGCGTGACTGAGACGGACGGCGTGCCGTTCACCGAGCTTGCCAAGGACATGCTCAGCCGACTTTACACGCAGGAGGAGCCGCCTATGCTGTTTTCTCTCGCTCCCGGCGTGTTTTCGTATTCCGAGGACGGCCTGGGCTTCGCCAATGCCCACATCAACATCAGAGGCTTCCCGTCAAACAGAATCTCCGTGATGATCAACGGCATACCGGTCAACGATCCGGAAAGCCATACGGTTTACTGGGTTGACTATCCGGACATCCTGTCGGACGCATCTGAGATACAGGTTCAGCGCGGCGTAGCGGCATCGTTATACGGCGTGTCAGCTTTCGGCGGCCTTGTGAACATCCAGACATTCGATTTCTCCAGCGAACGGATCGCAGAGGCTGAGTTCGGTTACGGCAGCTTCAACACAAGGAAGTTCAGTTTCAGATATTCAACCGGCAGGGTCGGGAACAAGGCGTTTTATGCCAGATTCTCAAAGATTTACACAGATGGCTGGAGGGAGCGCTCATGGCTGAACAGCTGGTCGTATTACATCGGCTCCGCCTATTTCACGGACCAATCCGCCACCAAATTCCTGATATGGGGAGGCCCTGAAAACCTCCATTACAGCTACTGGGGCATAACGAAGGAGGAATTTGAGGAAAATCCGAGATACAACCCGATTACTTATGAAAACGAGGTCGATAACTTCTACCAGCCGCACTTCGAGCTTATCCACACCAGAAATCTAACCGACAGGCTCACCGCAACCCTGACCGCTTACTACATACACGGAAAGGGATACTGCGAGCAGTACAGATGGGATCAGCCGTTCTCGGACTACCTTCTTCCGAATTACATCGACACAGTGGGTATTGACAGCAACGGGAACATCGTCGTTGACACCGTGCGGTCGTCCGACCTCGTCCGTCGCAGATGGGTAAACGAGCGCGATGTGGGGCTCAACGCACAGTTCTCATACAGGACAGATGCGACTCAGCTTGACTTCGGATTTGGCGGAATGCACCACAGAGGGCACCATTGGGGAGAAGTCGTATGGGCTGCGATATGGCCATCGCCCGATGTCTCCACGCTCCACAGATACTACGATTTCATGATGGACAGGCCGTTCCTTTGGGGATTTGCAAGCTTAAAGCACGACCTTGGGCCCGTTGCGGTCATTTCGGACATCTCGATACAGCAAAGGAAATACAGGTTCTACAACGACAAGCGAGACAGCATAACTTTCGATATACCATACACATTCATCATCCCAAGGCTTGGCATATCAAAGGTCTTCAACGACAACCTTTCAATGTATTTGAGCGTGGCGCGATCCGAAAGAGAGCCTTCAGCGAGAAACATTTACGATGCCACACATCCATACGAATCGAGGCCGCTGATAGATGAGAACGGCAATCCGCTCATCAAACCGGAAAAACTTGTGGATCTTGAAAGCGGAGTGACATGGAAAAGGGGCGATAACGCATCTGTGGAGCTGACGATTTACAGCATGTCGTTCAAAGATGAGCTTGTGCCCAACGGAGCCTTAACGGACGAGGGTTACCCGCGCCTCGCAAATGCCGCTTCATCCGTGCATCAGGGAGTTGAGCTTGAGGCGAAAGCCAGCCCGTTCAAATGGCTCCGTCTCTACCTGTCAGCCCACAAAGCCATCGACAAAATCCGGGAGATGACCATCTTCACGACATCAGGCGATTCAAGCATATCGTTGACTTACAGGGACAAAGTCACCCCCGGATTTCCATCTGAAAAGGCGTCGTTGGTGGCCGAAATTGGCTCTGAGAGGCTGTCAGGCTGGGTCCAACTGCAATATCGGGGCAAAATTTTCGTGGATCTCGACAACTCGCCGCAATACGCCATAGAGCCGCACGCTGTCATCAACATGGGGATCGAGGCGCATCCGACCGAGCATCTCACGGTCGCAGCGAAGGTCAAAAACATCGCCAACAAGCCATATCTCCAGTATGGCGTATTCGACATGGAGTGGGGCGAGGCCTACTATTTCCCGGCAGCGCCCCGTCAGATCTTCGTGTATGGAAAGCTGACCTTTTAAGGTCAGTGCGGGCGGGGCGCTGCCCCGCCCGCACTCATGAAATCTCCAATTCGATGGCGAAATCCTTTACATCACCATCCAGCGCAAAGATCAACAGGAATGAGCTCTCCTGATAGGTGAGGTCAAATCCAGATTCGGACTGCGACACCGTGTAAATCGGCACTCCCCAGAGCTCAAATCTCTCAGAAGCGCTTACGCGAACCTTCATGCCGCTCACATCATGGATTGCGATTTCAGAAACGGATGGGTGTATGACTTTCTGCGACGGATTGCCGACAAATTCGCCGTCAACCAGAAATTTCGTCCCTGTATTGTCGCTTGAAGGCAGGGCAAGGTTCAGCTCAACCCCCAGCCTCAGACCGCCCTTAGCGCGAACGGAGTAATCGACATGCAATTTACTGGCATCCACCGAAAATGCTTTGGTTATGACGGCCTCTTCCTCGCTGTCGTCCCTGCGGATGACGCCCTTCCTGTGAAGCCGAACAACATCCCCGTCCACCTCAAAGTTGTAAGTCCCAAGCGTGAAATCGCCCATGTCGCGGAAACTGCAGTCCTGAAACTCGTTTATGCCGGCGTTAGGCGGCAGGAAATGCTCGATAAAGTTCAACCTTTCGTGCCAATCGTATTTCAGGTGTCGATAAGTCCTTTGATCAACGACCTTTTCGATCTCATGGATGGAGGCGACCCCCTGAGACGACTTTTCCGCCACTTTTATGCCCTTGTGGTAGTGTTCAAACCGCCTTTTCAAGGTGTCTCCGAGGTTGTATCTGTGCGAAAACGATGAAAGTTCTACGACCGCACCGCCTCTCGCAGGCGCTATCTGCACGGACAGATGGCCGTTGCGAACCACAATCTCATCAAATCCGTCCTTGTCCAGATCGAAGACTTCAATCCCTTCGCCTGCGACCCGTTTTTCGGCATCAAGCAGGTTCTCGTAGATCGCATGTCTCAGGTGGGGCAGATACAGGCCGCCAAACACGCCGTGCCAGTAAGCATCGTTGCATTGTGCCCTATGGACAGCGTCAAGCGCATCATCGTCATCGGCTTCTCTGGCGAGCATCGAGAGATACAACATCTTTTTGTGCATTCTGTTCGATTCCTCGTATTTCACAAGGAATCCCGGCCATATACCGCCGCGCACGAACTGTCTGAACCGCTCAAGGAGTCCCTTCTGCTCAAGTTCATGTATGAAATCATCGAATTCGAGCGCCCTTTCAGCAGGAAGCGACCACTCGCTCATCTCAAAATAGGATGCGCTCGGCAGGTAAATTCTACCAAGGGGCGAATTTGAGCTCATGTATTCGCTGTAAGTCGTGGGCTTTACCCATTCTGTGTCGGTAATCGTCTTCATGAAAAGCTCAAGCCAACCCTTGTCGTAAACCCATTCGAATGTGCCGGGCCACACGCCGAACTTTTCGCCATCATCGAAGATGATCGCCGCTACATCGCCGTATTTTCTAAGTCCTGAGAGGTATTCCATCGTTTCATGTATCGGCCTGAACGGTATCAAATAGCGCAATTTCTGGTCTATCGGGAACACGGCAAGGGTTTTGCCTTCATACTCGGTCAGGTAATAGCCATGGAGTTCCTCGTGGCTTTTCCCCGCACACATGAAATGGAAATCATCGACAAGGACATATCTCACGCCAGCCTCTATCAACGACCTTACCACATCGGACTCCCACACGCGCTCGGTCAGCCACAGGCCGAAAGCTTCCGCTCCGAAGTGTTCTCTCACGAAATCCACAGCCTTTTTGATCTGATCCACTCGATCCGCATGTGGAATTGACCACAAAACCGGCTCATAAAATCCGCTCACAACAATCTCCACCTGCCCCCTTTCCACAAGGGAGCGGAGCCTCTCGTTGAATTCTGGGTGGTGTTTCTGAATCCACGCCATAAGCGGCCCGGTGAAATGCAGCGTCATTCTGAACTCAGGGAACCTTTCAAGCACATCGATAAACGGCTTGTAAGACCTGTTGTAAGCCCATTCGAACACATGGTCGAAGTTGCCAACCGGCTGATGGGAATGCGTGCCGAAAAGAAGTGACACCATGTTTTTTCTCCTTGTTGAAATCATTTTGATGTGGGCGCGGCGGCCTTCAATTTTTCCATAACTGAGGTTACATCCTCCCCGGTGAGGTTGGAGATGATGCGGGCAAGCTGCTCGACATTTTTAAACTTAAGCTCGATCTTTCCCTTCCCCTTTCTACCGATCTTTATCCTCGCGGCGAGCCCGGCCTTCTCAGCCACCAACAGCTCAACATCCTTAAAAGGCCCCTCCGATTTCTTCCTTCTTTTCTGTGAGCTCTGGAGCAGCCTCTCGAGCTCCCTCACAGAAAGGCCTCTTTCAACGACCAATCTGGCGTAATACGGCTGTTTATCGTAGGGCACCCTCAACAATGTCCGCGCATGACCTTCCGTTATACCGCCTGATGCGAGCATTTCGATGACATCCGGATGAAGGTTCAGAAGCCTCAAGCGGTTTGCGACGGTGGAGCGATCCTTAGCGACCTTTTCGGCCACCTCCTGCTGCGTAAGTCCGAATTCGTCCATAAGCCTCCTGTAAGCTATTGCCTCCTCAACGGGATTAAGATCGTGCCTTTGCAGGTTTTCTATGAGCGCTATCTCCAGTGCCTCGCGGTCGCTAACCCGTATGACGAGCGCAGGAATCCTATCAAGTCCTGCCTTTCTGGCGGCGAGCCATCTGCGTTCGCCCGCCACAAGCTCATAGCCCGTATCGGATTCCCTGACGAGAACCGGCTGAAGGACTCCCTTCGATTTTATGGACTCCACCAATTCGGCTATCTCATCGTCGCCTATTTTATGTCTCGGCTGATATGGATTCTTCGAGATGTTTTCAACGGGCAGGAGTTTGACGGTTGCGGCGGTAGTATCTTCAGGCAAAAGGGCATCAAGCCCCCTTCCGAGCGCTTTCCTTGGCATTTTTTAGCACCTCCTGAGCTAACTTGATATACGCCCAGGCCGCATTCGACCCCGGAGCGTATAGGGTTATAGGTTTGCCGAAGCTCGGCGCCTCGGCGAGCTTAACGCTTCTCGGTATGACGGTCTCAAACACCTTGTCCTCGAAAAAGCGTCTAACCTCATTCACCACCTGTTTGGCGAGGTTTAGGCGGCTATCGAACATGGTCAGCAAAAACCCCTCTATCTCCAGTTCCGGATTAAGGCTTGTGCGTATGAGCTTTATCGTCCTGAGAAGCTGGCCTATACCTTCTAACGCATAGTATTCGCACTGAACGGGTATGAGTATGGAATCCGATGCCGTGAGTGCGTTTATCGTCAGTGTCCCAAGCGACGGAGGCGTATCGATGATGACGAAATCGTAATTCGGCATGGATTTCAATGCGTTTTTGAGCCTCGACTCCCATCCATGTTCCTGTCTGAGCTCAACCTCAGCGCCAGCAAGGTCAGGCGATGACGGCAGCACATGCAGGTTCTCGATCTCGCCATGTTTCTTAACCACGGTGTAGAAATCACTGACACCTATGAGGAGGTGGTAGATGTTCACTCTGTGGTTAGATGGAAGGCCGAGTCCACTTGTGGCATTGGCCTGAGGGTCGATATCCACCAACAGGGTCCTGGCTCCGATCTTGGCCAATGCTGCCGACAGGTTTATGGCCGTCGTGGTCTTCCCAACTCCGCCTTTCTGGTTTGCTATCGTGATAATTCTCATAACGAGCTCTATTATATCCGCTTACACCTTTCAGTTCAATCTCGGATGTTTCACATGAAACATCCGCACAACATACTGACTTTCAAAGACATCCACAGAGGCATTAAAATCAGCACCATGAACAGAGGAAAGACATGGAAGTTCCAATCCGATGAGATGCTGGAAAAAGTGAGGGAACTACTCCTGCAAATCGGCGGCGAAGAGGTCGATGTCAGTGCGGATTTCGAGCTGTGGCGCATCAAACTCGGAAATGCCACCTTCACAGCTTACAACACGCTTAAACTCTACTCTACACCTTCAAACGATCCTGCCGTCCTCGATGCAATCAACAAAATAGATTCCGTCGCGGGAGATTTCTTTGTGCCGCCAGACGCCGATTACCTGATTGGATGCGATGAGGCTGGCAAGGGCGAAGTGCTGGGAAGTATTTTTGTGACATGCACTTTCATGCCCGCCCACCTGTTCAAAAGCCTTCAGGATGTCCTGAGGACCGTGGACACAAAGGCGAGACGGCATCCTTTTGACTACTGGAAAACCCTGTTCGAGGAACTCCATGCGTTTAAACCACAGGGCTTTGACGCCGTCATAAAGAAAATAAGGGCACAGACGGTCGATGCCATAAACATCAACAAAATCATGGATAAGGCCTATGGCATGGCACTGGCTCGCATCTTCGAGCTGCACAACCCTCAAAGTTTCAGGATAGTGATCGATGATTACGGCGTGGGAGACGAACTGAAAGACAAACTGAGCGAGCTTGGTGGAAAGGTCGTTATCGAGCACAGGGCAGACGAAAAATATTTAGAGGTTGTGGCCGCATCTGTCATTTCCAAATATTTCCGCGAAAAAGAGATGATGGAGTTGAACAGCGACGAAAAATGGAGCGTAGAAGGAGTGACACCCGGCCCGGGGTCGGCCAACAACCAGCAGACACTGGAATGGCTTGAACTGTGGAGCAGATCCGGCAGGCCATGGCCTCCGTTCGTCAGAAAATCGTATCGGACGATAAAAGAGATAGAGGAAAGGCTCAGAAAACAATGAGCGAACGATCGTTGTAGTGGTTCAGGAAGAATTCGACGATCGGGTCGATGTAGTCGGTTATGTGGGGCGGCGTTATGCCGAGCGGTTTCAAAATCTCGAGCGTGTTCGTCGCATCAAAGTGGACATCGTGCTCAAAATAAGGCAGCGCCTCAGGTGGAACCCCGAACTTCTTTGCGATAAATCTGAATCTCAGGGCGGATTTGACCATCCAGAGCGGGATTTCACCCGACGGCTCCTTGCCCCTTATCTTGAGGCTGAAAATCCGATAGAGCTCCCTGGCCGTGGATGGATTGGGATCGACAACATGAAAAGTTCTCCCTGCGGCTTTATCGGACGCCGTCAACGCAACTGTGGCATCAACGAGGAAATCGACAGGGATCAGGTTTACCTCTGCGTGCCCCTTACCTATGTAGGGCAGGGGCAGGAATGAGGGATAACGCTTCATGAAAATCATCACAAAGTATGGACCGTCAAATTTGTCCGTCTCTCCGGTCTTAGAGTCTCCGATGACAATAGCAGGCCTAATTATCGTGGTGGGGACAGCGTCCTGCAGGCGTCTGACAACCTGCTCTGCCAGAAACTTGGTGTGTTCGTAGTGGTTTTTAAAGCCATCGGGCTCCGCGAGTTCGTCCTCGTAAACGGTGCCGGTAAGTTTTCCCGCCACATAAGCGGTCGAGAAATACACGAAGCGCTCAAGCCCCGTCAGTCGTGACACGAAATCGACCACATTTTCGGTGCCAACAACATTGACAAGATAGCCCCTTTCCCAACCAACCGAGAGGTTGTAAACAGCAGCAAGATGAAAAAAGTGTCTGACGCCTGAGCTTATCTTGCTTACGGTCTCAGGATCGAGACCAAACATCTTCTGCGTGATGTCCCCCATGAGGATGTGATAACGATCGGCATCGTGGAAAGTGGACACTTCCGCCCTCGCATCGTTAACTCTCGAGGGCTCAACTATCAGGTAAACATCTGGATAGTCAAATTCTCTGACAAGGGCTTTCAAAAGTCTTCGTCCTATGAATCCCGGAAAACCAGTAAATATCAGAGAGTTCATAACCCCATCCTCCCACCGTTTAGGTTAAGCTTTTTAAAATGACGCTCAACTATCCCCCGCAGGGACATGGCAATCCCCTTCGCTATGAAGGGGCCCATGTAATGTCTCGCATCCTTCTCTATCTCAACAATGAGCAATTGCCAGTTTTCAATAGAATGTTCTTTATCTAAGGCATAAATTTTCTTAGCATATTTAACCGCTTTGTTCATTCCCAGATGCTCTTTTATGAAGTCGTAAAACTCGTGCCTCAACTTTATGAGGTTAACATTATCGATGAAATGGACACTCATGTCGCTCTTCTCTGGAACAGTTCTGGTCAAAGCCTCAAGGAGCTCATTCGCGGCAAAAGACACAGTAAACAATTTCGAATCATCGTCGAGTCTAACCGCAATTGCAGATAGGTCAGAGATATATCTGAGATACCAGATGAACGATTTTGCATCGATGACGACAGTTAACTCAGATCCGTTTTCCCCGTTTTTTAATAGTTCCCTCCATGTCACAACAAGTTCCAGCACCAAATTAGGGGAATCTGGGCCAACTTTAAGCGTTTTAACGGAGTTGTCCCTGACAAAATAGATGCCTTTGGTTACCGTATACAGAATCTTCAGGGCACTCTGAATCTTATTTTTATGTTCAATGGCATTCATGGCTATTCATTGCAAGCTAAAGAGTTTAACACGCCCTTCATCGCAAGCACATCAAATTCTTCTTTCATGCCTACCACAAGGTATCCACATTCGCCGTTAGCCCTTGCGGGACATAAGGCAATTCTCTGCGATAAACTGCTGCAAAGGACTTCAACAACGCTATGTTTCAGAAGCTCCGAGGATTTTATGGTTGACTTAATCAACACCTTGATTTTTGATAGCACCTCATCGGGAATTTTGTCCGGCACAATGCTTGCTAGGTTACCGTCATCCGTTGCGAATGCCACGAATTTTGCGTTCAATAGCTCCTGAAGTTTAATCAAGTCGGTCTTCATAACTCCCAACCTCCCGACCGGGCAAGATGAGGTTTAAGATTATCCCGGCCAAAGCGGATATGACTATTCCTCCTATTTTCAGGTTAAGTCCCGGAATAGTAACCGTAAATATCGCAACTGATAACATAATGGAAATGATGATGAAATTCCTTTCGTTTCCAATGTTTATCTGATTTTCAACAAATATCCTGACCCCAATTGCGCTTATCATCCCAAAAGCGATGAACATAAAAGCACTAATTATTGGAATCGGGAACATGATGCGGATGTTAAAGGCGATCTGCAAAAGGCCGACCGCTATAGACCAGAATCCAGCATAAAGGGCGTAATCAGGATCGTAATCGCGCAGCAGGGCATAAGCCCCAACGCTTTCACTGTAAGTCGAAGGTCCTGAAAACGGCATAAAGAAACATGTGGTAGCTGCAACACCGTGGGATATAAGAGTGTAATTAAGTCCTGGATTTATATAAAATGGCGTGTCCGAGACCATAGAGATGGCATAAATATCCCCAATATGCTCAATGATAACAGCCAATGCTGCAACGGCAAAAATTGCGGCATATCTAATGCTGAATCGCGGCCATGCAAAATAATGTGAAGCGAAAGAATCAGGAACAGATACCGAAGCACCTGTCAACAGATAATACCCATACCCAACAACAGCTCCCAGCAACAAAGAATATTTTCTGACAGCAGGTATAAAGGCGTAAATGAGTATCACGGATAGAAGCGTTACAAACATCACATCAGATGGCATGTTCATCAGGTTATTCCTCTGACTAACTGCGAGTCCAATCCCTATGCTTATAACCATTGAACCGACGATCACGGGAGGGAAGAGTTTTATGACGCGATAAAGTCCTATTTTTCCGATTATCCACCCCGCTAAAATCAGGACAATCGCCATAATCAATATCCCACCCGTGATAAACGCCATCCTGTCCTGAGAGAACTTTATCGAGTTGATAGCCGTTGCGATTATCAGCGAGGGGCCAAGGAAAAGGAGGACTCTTTTTTGGCCAGTGATGTAAAAGAAGGCATGAAATACTATCGTAGCGATGCCATAAGTGATGAAAAATGAGAAGTAGTAATTAGAGAGATTCAACACATCTGCCAGGGCTGTTATGCCCGTGGAGCTAATCAAAAGTATTTCAAAGCCTATCACGGCTTTTCGCAATATCTTCAGCACCGCCTCACCCCCAAAAATTCTAAACCCAATTTAAATGATTTTTGTCTATTTTAGCACCACCCACCTTCAAACACAAATGCACCTGCATGTCCAAATAAAAAGGTGGGGCAGTTGCCCCACCTGAGAATTCGCAGTTTACCTATCCAGCACTATCTTAGGACAGCGAATTTTCTGCTGAGCTCGCGGTCACCAGCCTTAAGGTAAACGAAATACACGCCGCTTCTGAGCGAGGATATGTCTATCTTAAGCGGATGTCTGCCAGCGGGCAGTGTCTTGCGGATGGAAGAAATCATCTTGCCGGAGGCATCGTAGATCCTCATCTCAACATCTTCAGTTGAAGGAAGGGAAAGGGCGACATCGAGCGTCATCGACGAAACGAGCCCATTCCTCAATGAGAAAGCGATGTCATTGCTTCCAACATCCGGAGTCTCCATTACGGATTGCTGTGGTGTGTATGTCGTGAATTTAATCGCAAAGCCTGAATCTATGGAGTGAACTGTGGGGTCTATCGAACCGTCGTAGAAAATCTGAAGTCCAGTTGTGCCGTTCTGATTCTCAATGCCCATCGTGTAATCGTTCTGGCTCGGGGTATTGCCCATCTGAACGACGATCTCACCATCTCCTGTCGGCGTCGGATAGTGTTCTGGATCGTAAAGTATGACCTCAAAAGTCTCTGGCGAGCCGCCCGAATAATGAGGAACATTATACCATTCGACGACAAACCAGTGGTTGAGGCTGTCATAGTAGTATGCAACCTGACCGCCATCAGATGGATTCAGGTCATCCCAGTAAGCTGCAATTATGTTGTCCGGACTGCTTGACGAAGGGATCGGATCGTTGTTGTAAGAGGTTGATGTCTCACGCCCAAGGGCCACCCAACCGTTTGAACAGATCGAAATCTGATTGTAACTCAGGCCGTAATACCTGAAAGTAAAGGGGAGTTGAACCGTTTGAGTCTGATCGTCGCCGAGGTGGAGCACAGTTCCACTGCCACCTGCGGATGGAGCGATCTCAATCCAGTTGAATTGAGGGGAATGCTGAAATGCATCGACATTTTCGTAAGCATAATAGCCGTAGTTGTCCGGTCCGGTCGGCGATTGTGGTACTGGAGCGTATATGCCAAGGTCGAGCTCAATCGAGTTCACCTCATCGAAATCCTGACCATCATAAGTAGCCGTTATGTTAACGGGAACGAAGACCGTATCGAAATCGCCAAGCTCAGGCGAGACGGCGATGAGAACCGTGTCATCCAGCGTAGCCTCACCATCGGGGAAAAGTCCAATATGGCCAACATCAAAAGTGGAGTCCGAAAGCACAGTAAATATGCTGTCGGAATGGAAAGACACGATCACATTGTCGAAATCAGCGCCGCCGGGTGTGTAGTTTTTGAGTTCCATGCCGTAAATCATTATCGTATCGCCGGGATGCACCTCAAATTCTCCATCCTGGTTGGCAACGGCAGCGGATGCGATTTCGATGTAAGGCCCAACAGCTTCAAGAACGAACATGTTGAGAGGTATGTTCTCGTTGATCTGCTCCAAAATGATGTTAGTGTCAGGCTGCCAGAATGCCTCGCCAACCTCTATGACGAAACTGAACGCTTTCGGTTTCTGGATTGTATCGCCGTAGAACCAGTCATTTGCCTCTCCGTTGACCGGATAAAGGAGCTGTGCGGGGCGTCCATAGGTGTATCCGTTGCGGCGGCTCATGATCTGCGCCATCGCCACAAAAAGGTTTTCATCAGGGGTAGGTATATCTTCATAACCCCATGGATAAATCACGAGATTTGAGTATGTATGATAGTTCACCACGATTGTGGGCTTGATGGAGTCCGCAAATATCCGCATGTAGTCCGTCTCAGGTTCCGAAAACGGGCCGGTGCCCCTGTATGTCTGAGAGGATGGTTCCGGACTTGACCCGTAGTTGTCATATCCCCACATGTAGCCGAAGTTACGGTTAAGGTCAACTCCATCATAATATTCATCGAAACGCCCGTTATTGTTGTTATCCCGTTTGTTTTTGCGCCAGTAACCGTCGCCCGTCTCGTTGTAAACATACCCGTCCGGGTTAACGACAGGCTCATAGTAGAACTCCCTGTGGTTTAGCAGCCATGTGATCTTCGGATCAACGCCATATCTCCTCACGAGATAATGGATGAAGCCGAACACGGTCGAGACCCCGCCCGGTTCCCTCGCGTGTATGGCAGAATTTATGAAAAGCGTGGGCTGCGAGTCCTGACTTGCTGAGATTCGCACCACCCAGAGCTCTCTGCCTTCGATCGACTGACCGATCGACCATTTTTCCGACACTATGTCCGGGTAAAGCGAATGGAGCCTGTCAAGTTCCTGAGTTGCTTCTGCGTATGTGTAATATGGCCCGAAATTAATCTTCAGTCCGTTGTCCTCAAATGTGCGAGCCACATCCGGATCGAGCACGATGTAGTTGAACCTATCAAGGACACTCATCTTATCCTGAGGCACATAGGCATCGACATACATCTGCTTGTCGTTTACACCGGTTATGTCGTCGATGCCACTTTTGATCAACTGCTGCACATCTCTGGGGGAAGACACATAAATCCTGACCCATGCAGGGCCGGCACTCAGGGTGGTCACAGTGACCACCAACATCATAGTTATGCTACGCAACATGCGCAAAATCCTCCTATTTTGGATTTTAATCGGGTTTGTAAAGACAATTTAAGGGCATTGAATTTTATTGCAGGGAACAGCAAAATCAGAAATTGCTCTATCTTCTAATCAACCACTTCAAAAATCAAAGGCTGTGACTCAGGCTGTGCTTCGCCCACTTCAAAAGACGATTTGAGAAGTTCGATAGCGCGTGCCATTCTGTCCTTATCGTTGCCCCTGACCTCGAACACAGGTTCGCCTTTATCAACACGGTCTCCGACCTTCTTAAGAACCACTATGCCGACCTTGTGGTCAACAACATCTTCAGCCTTCTCTCTGCCCGCGCCAAGCACTGAAGCAGCAAGTCCCACCTGCAATGTATCAAATCTCTGAAGGATTCCCTCTCGGTCTGACGCCACCACATCGCCGTATTTCGTCTCGATGAAGTCGGGTTTGAAGATCGCATTCGGATCCCCGCCCTGATTTTCGACCATTTGAACCCATTTCTCGTATGCCTCACCTGTCGAAAGCTTCTTTTCCAGAAGGTCGAGTGCATCTTCGAGGGTATCGGAAACGCCTGCGATCAAGAGCATTCTTGCACCAAGCGCAAGGGTCAGCTCTCTGACATCGTGCGGCCCGCTGTTCTGCAAAACCTCAACGGATTCCAGAACTTCGACGGCATTGCCCACCATCCTGCCGAGAGGCTGGTTCATGTTCGTGATGAGCGCCGTCACCTTCCTGTTCATGCCCTTTCCAATCGCAACCATCGTTTGAGCGAGCTTGAGCGCGTCATCGTAGTTTCTCATGAACGCTCCACTGCCCGTTTTGACATCAAGCACCAGTCCATCAATACCTTCCGCAAGTTTTTTCGACATGATGCTCGACGAGATCAAAGGGATGGATTCGACAGTCGCAGTGACATCTCTCAAGGCATACATGCGCCTGTCAGCCGGCACAATATCCTCCGTCTGACCGATTATCGCCACTCCAACCCTTGAAATCGCCTCATGAAATTCGTCAGGACTGAGGTCTGTCCGAAAGCCGGGAATAGACTCAAGTTTATCGAGTGTGCCTCCAGTGTGGCCAAGCGCACGCCCTGAAATCATTGGGACAGCAACTCCGCAGGATGCGACAAGTGGGGCAAGCGGAAGCGAAATCTTATCGCCAACACCGCCTGTGGAATGCTTATCGACTTTTGGAGCGGGAACATCGGAAAAATCCAGAACCGTGCCGCTATGCATCATCGCATCGGTCAACGCAGTGGTCTCTTCAAAGTCCATCGAACGGAAAAACACGGCCATGAGGAATGCGCTCATCTGATAGTCCGGGATCTCACCACCAACAAATTTGTCTATGAAGAAACGGATCTCGTCCCGTGAAAGCTTCTCCCCATCCCGTTTTTTGCGAATTATGTCAACTGCTCTCATCATATCCTCCTTAAGAATTTGGACAGCTATTATGATTAACTTTGCGTGAAAAATCCATTTGCCGCTCAAACACGAAATCAAATAAACCTATCCCTTTGTGCCGTATAAGTATGAATCCAAAATAAGCCGAGATTAACCGTTAACTGTCAAATCTCAATTCCCGATGACCTTCACATTCGTTTTGTTGGTTGATGTGCCGGCCTTTTTGACGCCGTTCCACACGAGAAGAAGGTGTTCGGCAACACGCTCATGCCCCATTTTCACCACGAAAAGAACCACAGCCGGCTTCTCACCGAGGAGATTCCTCATCTGACTGCCAGCAATGCCCCATCGATAAGTAATCCTATCGCCAGCCTTTACATCGACCGTTCTGGAATCCATAACTGTAAAGCGGCCTTCGGAGAATTTAACAACCTGCAGCTCGTAAGTCCCTTTTTTGTTGAATTTCAAAGCGAAATCGTAGG
>JALVZN010000160.1 GCA_027037615.1 Caldifarciminota bacterium
TCCCTGAATGCCGTTGTGCTCGGCGTCAGCAAGGACTCCGTCAAAAGCCATAAGAATTTTGCAGAGAAACACGGCCTCAAAGTCACACTTCTCAGCGATCCAGAGCACAAAGTGATCGAGCAGTATGGAGCGTGGAAACTCAAAAAACGCTACGGCAGAGAGTATTACGGCACGCAGAGGAGCACATTTTTGATCGATCCCGACGGTGTTATTCGGCACATCTGGCCCAATGTCAGGGTCAAGGGCCATGTGGAGGCGGTTCTTGAGAAGCTGAAGGAGCTAAGTCACTGAGGCAGCTCGTTTAGCCTTTCTAACGCCTTCTTTTTGTTGGCAGTTTCGCCGAAGACGGCCACATTTTCGTAATGCTTTTTAGCCATGTCGTATTTGCCAAGCTGTTTGTAGCTGTCAGCGAGCAGCAATTCGGCGTCCTCCCAGATGTATCTCGGCCGCCCGATCCTCTGCGTCAGATCGAAAAACTGCGTCAGATAGCCTATCGCATCGGTGTAATTGCCTGACTCATAGGCAAATCTGGCGAGTTTGTAGAGCGAAAGTAGCAGGTAAGTGTAGCTGTCCCTGTTCCCTTTTTCGATTATCGTGTCTTTGTATCTGACAATTCGCCTGTAATCTCCTATCTCGTAAAGTGCTTTGATGTAATGATCTATCACGCTATCAATCAGGCTGCTTGAGTTGATGTATTTCTCAAAATACGGGATGGAATGGCCGAAATCCCCGCTTTTGAAGTAGAATTCTGCAAGAAACTTAAATCCTTCTCCCAATTCGTAGTCCGGTTCAAGCTGGAGGATGTATTCGTATGCCTTTCTTGCTATCTGATCCTTGTGCTCACGGGCTGTTTTCTGGGCAAGCTCCACGAGTTCGGCCAGCAATTTGGCCTTCTTCTTGTCGTCGAGCGAGTTGTAAACAACGGATTGCAGCTCAGTAAGTGACTGGTAGTAATCGCCTTTGGCCGTGTAAACGCGTGCTTTGAATATGTGGTAAAGCGGGTCGTTGGGGCTGTATTCCTTCTCAATAAGTTCAATGGCTGCCGGGTAGTTCCCTTCCGTTATGTATTCACTGATGCGTTCCTCAGTTGATTTGTGCGTCGTCAGTTTTAGCAACAAAACGATAACTATGATTACTCCAAAAAAGGCCGCCGTAACCTTCCAGAAAATAGACATAGATTGACCTCCTGATAAGGTTTATACATTTCCTTCCGACATAGCGAGATAGGCTGCTCCGTATATGCCGGCCTCGTTTCCAAGTATCCCCTTTTTGATCTCGAGTTTCCTTGACGGGAAACTCATCAATCGGCTTCTGACTTCCTCAAGGGTGGAATTTATGAAGAGATCCCATGCATTTGCAATCCCGCCACCGATGACCACGATTTCCGGGTCGATTATGTGCACATAATTGACGATGGCTATGCCGAGCATTCGGCCGTATTCGCGCCAGACGAAAAGTGCGAGCTCGTCGTCTTTGAGTGCGAGTTCGTAGAGCAGTTTCGGGGTGATCTCAGCGTCTTCCGAGAGCTCTGTGTGGCCGCGCCATTTCTGAATCTGCCTTCTGGCGAATGTCACCAGGTAATCCCTGCCGAGGAAGGCCTCCACGCAGCCCCGATTGCCACATTTGCAGTATGGGCCGTCAGATGAGATGGTTATGTGTCCGACCTCGGAAGCTGCGAAATTGGCTCCCACAAGTAGCTTACCGTCGATTATGATGCCTCCGCCGACGCCTGTGCCAAGTGTCAGAACGACAAGGTAGCGTGCGCCCTGACCGGCACCCCACCGCCACTCGCCAAGCGCATACAGGTTGGCATCGTTCCCGACATAGACGGGCAACCCGGTTTTTTCTGATAGTATCTTGCCCAGCGGAAACTCGTTCCATCCTGGCAGGTTAGGCGGATAGCGGACGATCCCGTTCGTTGTATCGACCATGCCCGGAGCGCCGATGCCGACCGCAATTGTGTCTTCGAGGGCAAGTTCTGAGATGACGCGCAGGATGTTGTTGACCACTGCGTCAGGCCCTTTCTCGGCCTCGGTGGGTATCTCACGGAATTCTTCAATTTCGCCGTTTCGACACCGCCCCGCTTTCAGAAATGTGCCACCCATATCAATTCCGATGACCGTTCCCATAGCGTGAGAATGATAAAGTCTGCCTATATGCCTCTCAAGGCTGGATTGCGCTCGTGGAGCCTTGTTGAGGCTTAAGATGAGACAACGCCTTGAGGGCGCGAAACTTCTAAGTCAGGCCGATTTTCGCCAGCAGCTTGAAATGCGTTTCCCATTCAACGGATTTGACAAAATAATAAAAAGAAAAGGAGTATCGCCATGAGGTTCGGCATAGTCGGATTTGGAATTATGGGAAGATGGTATGGGCGAATTATCTCTGAGTCGGACAGGGCACAGCTGGTGGCGGTTACTTCCGCCAGCGAATCATCGCGCAAACTGGCAAATGAGATGTATGGCGTCAAAACTTATGAGGATGCCGTTGAGATGTATGAGAGTGAGAATCTGGATGCGGTTTACATCGCCACGCCGGACTTCCTCCACTTTGATTTTGCGAGAGAGGCACTTCTGCGAGGCATCAATGTGTTGCTTGAGAAACCCATGACGATGAATGTCGATGAAGCGAGAGAACTGGTCAGGGTAGAGCGGGGGAGTGATGCGATCGGGACGATCAGGTTTGGCAACAGGTTTTCGCCCCCGTTTCTCAAGACGAAAGCGGCCATATCGGATGGTAGGCTCGGAGAGGTCATCTCGTTGAATGCGAGGCTGAACGACACGATCTATGTCCCCACGAAGATGCTCTCATGGTCGGCTAAGACCACACCCGCGTGGTTCCTTATGTCGCATCTCTTAGACCTTGCGTATTACCTCACCGGCCGAAAGCCCGCGAAAGTGTCAGCAAGAGGTATCAAAAAGGTGCTGGTATCCACGGGGATAGACACCTACGATGTGATTCACGCAATGGTGGAATACGAGGGAGGCGGGACAGGCGTTTTCGAGACCGGATGGATACTTCCAGAATCGATGCCGTCGGTCGCAACATCTTTCTGGGAGATTGTCGGCAGCAAATCCGCCGTTTTCATCGATCTCAGCGAGCAGATGTTGACCTTCGCCTCGTCGAAATATGAGAAACCGGGCACCATAATGGTCGAGCTGAACGGCAGGCTTCAGGGCTATCTCGTTTACATGCTTGAACTTTTCATGGACGCCGTTGAAGGGAAGATCGCCAATCCCGTGCCATTTGAAGACGGGCTTTTGAATGTGTTAACCCTCGATGCAGTTCACAGGGCGATCGGGACCAATTCGTGGGTCGAGGTTGATGAGCTCAACGCATAGCACCACAGGGCGGTTAAGTGCATGGTTCAGCGTGCCTTTTTCCTGCCGAACTTCTCGATGTAGGCTTTGATGAGGTTGGGCAGCTCCTCGTTGAGGCGTTTTGCCCTCTCGATTTCGCTCTCGGAGAACATTTCCGAGTGCTCTTCCATCCACCTGATGAGCGATTTGAGCGCACGCTCGACCATAAACACCTTCCTTCTGGTTCGGCTCATCTTAGGGACATCGGACATGAGCCCGAAATTGACATTCATGGGCTGGAAGTGGCGCGGATTTGCATAAGCCATGTATCTGAACAATGCGCCCGATATCGTGTGACGGTGGAACGGCACGGGCGAAAGCCCTTTGAGCAGCCGAAATGCGTTGAGTGATGAGAGGAGCCCTCCTGTGGCAGCCTCGACATAGCCTTCTGAGCCTGAAAGCTGGCCGGCTATGAAAAGTTTGGGACTCTTTTTAATTTGCAGGGTCTCAGTCAGGACGCGCGGCGCATTCACGAAGGTGTTTCTGTGCACTGCGCCGTATCTGAGGAAAACGGCCTTTTCGAGGCCCGGTATCATTCGGAAGACGCGCCTCTGTTCGGGATATGTAAGCTGCGTCTGGAACCCGACGAGGCTGTAAGCTGTGCCTTCTGCATTCTCGCGCCTGAGCTGAACCACTGCGAACGGCTCCTTTCCCGTGCGCGGATCAGGCAGGCCGACAGGTTTGAGTGGCCCGAACCTCAGTGTGTCGCGCCCGCGCTTCGCCATCTCCTCGATAGGCAGACATCCCTCAAAATACTTGCTTTCGGCCTCAAAATCATGCGGCTTATGGACTTCGGCGGTGACCAGTGCCTCCCAAAATCTGTCGTATTCCTCCTCGCTCATGGGAGCGTTCAGGTAAGAGCTGTCGTCCCATCCATACCTGTCTTTGAAGTAAAGCTTTGACATGTCGAGAGATTCGGCATCAACGATCGGCGAGAGTGCGTCGTAGAACGAGAGATATTCCTCGCCGGTTATCTCCATGATCGACATGGCGAGCGCATCGGATGTGAGCGGGCCGGAAGCTATTATGACGATCCCGTCGGATGGAACGGTTTTGATCTCTTCGTTGATGACCTCTATCTCAGGCATCGAGCGCAATGTTTCGGTTACATAGCGTGAGAACTTCTCCCTATCAACCACAAGCGCCTTGCCGCCGGGGATAGCCGCATGTTCCGCTGCCTTCAAAATCAGCGAGTCTAACCTCTTTAGCTCCGCTTTGAGGAGCCCATGAGAGTTGAAAATCTCCATTGATTTCAACGAGTTACTGCAAACGAGTTCCGCAAAAAGCCCGGTTTTATGGGCAGGCGTGAGTTTCACAGGCCGCATCTCGAACAGTTTGAACCTGACACCGCGCTTCGCCAGCTGGTAAGCGGCTTCGGAACCAGCAAGTCCAGCTCCTATGACTATGACTTCGTTCAATCTATCACCTCCAGAGGATAGCTAAAGGGAGGCCTTTAATTTAACATGAAACGGCGTGTTGCGAAACCGGGAGATAAAAGATCGGGCGGGGCGTTACGCCCCGCCCTCTAATCCGTGCACGGAGGGGTGGAGGCTCAACTTATCTCAGCGCAATGACTTTCTTCACAGATGTGGCACCGTTGTCGAGTGCCAGTCTGACGAAATACACGCTTGAACGGTTGACCTCGGCCGTGAACGAGTAAGTGCCGTTTGTCAGCCTTCCGCTGAAGATGTCTTTGACGAGCCTGCCCGTTGCGTCGTAGAGTCTGAGCGAGATATTGTGGTCGTCCTCAAGCGAGAAACTGATGGCGAACTGGTTGCCGGACAGCCTGTTGATGGAGAGCGCCGGTCCGACGAGCGATGGCACGACTGGCTCGGCCACATTGGAAGGCGACACCACGATGTCCTGATCCACATAGGAATCCACGACCTGAACGGTGTCAACCACTATGTATTTGGAGCTGCCGGTGAAGTCTCTGGCGTAGAGCTCATAATCGCCGGGCGGGAGGTTATCGACGGAATACACGCCTGCCTCATCGGACACATCGATATAAACCGCACCGGTGTTGATATCCCTTGCGAACACGAGGCCGTAAGCGAACGGCTGATTGCCATCGGCGAATGTGTAGCCGCAGATGCCGCCTGAACCCATTGTGCTGTCGCGAGGCACGAGGTCGATGGTAATGTTCTCAGCGGTCGGGATCACCGGCGTGGCGCTGTCCGGAGTGTAAGCGTCGTCGTAAAACTCGCCGTGATACCTGTATGCCTTGCCGAACAGGATAACAGGCTGACCTTCAGGCAGATACTGGAGCGTGTAGTTTCCGAGGGAATCGGTCAGGGCAACCGAAATTCTCCTTCTGTGACGCGTTGAATCGCCGGGCATGAATGCGATCACCACGGCGTTCGGGATGGGCTCGCCCGTGGTCTCGTCTATCACCGTGCCGCTGACGGTGGCCGTTCCGTAGTTCATCCACGGGACGAGGTCGAAATCTATGTTCATGACATCGCCAGAATCGACCTGCACAGGCGTGGCATCGGAGCGGTTCCTTGCGTTGTCATAGAACTCGCGATAGTAGAACGGTGCGCGTGCAAGCAGCAGATACTCGGATGGAGCGACCACATCCATCGAATAGGCGCCTGTCGAATCCGTGATGTCGAACATGCCGCCGTGTCTCCTGTACCAGTGGCCGCGCCTGCCATGACGGCTTCCCGTTGTGTCGTAAGGGATTGCGCGGACAACGGCGCCCACTATCGGCTCGCCTGTCATTGAATCAACGACAGTGCCCTGGATCGTCGCAGTCGCATAAACGGCGTTGAACGGCATGAGCGTGAAGTTGATGTCGGATACGGTGTCGCCGGGGTTGACCGCTATCGGCGTGGCGCTGTCAGGCCTGGACACATTGTCATACCACTCAGGGACATAGCCCCAGTAGAAGGCGCTGACCACATAGTTTCCGGAATCAGCTGCAAGCATGTAAAATCCGTTCTCGTCCGTGAACGCCCTTGTGAAATGACGGCGGCCGTGCTCAGTTGATCTCCTCAGCCTGCCTATAACAAGCGCACCCTGAATGGGCTGGCCGGTTACCTCATCGTAAACATATCCCGTTATAGCCGCTCTCCCCGTTGACCCGCTGTCGCGCGGCGGCAAAGCTATGTTGATGTCGGTAACAACCTGCCCATCAGTGACATACACCGTGTCAGCATCATCGTAGCTTG
>JALVZN010000161.1:0-2301 GCA_027037615.1 Caldifarciminota bacterium
GACACGATGTAAAATTTGGCCATCTCAATTGCTTCTTTTTTGTCCATCTCGGAACTGATTGCGTTGCCGTTTTCCCCTTTCATCATTCTACCTCTTTGAATCTCTCAATGGCATCGGCTGTGCCTATGACTATGAGGGTGTCTGTTTCCTGTATCTCTTCGTCAGGTGGTGGAATTATAATGACTTTTTCGTTTACCTCAAGCTGGCCGTCAGGGGTATAGGTTGCCTCTTTGCGTTTTATGGCGATGATGTAAACGCCGTATTTTGCGCGGATGTTGAGGCTTATGATGGTCTTCCCGACGAAGCTGCGGGGCGCTTTGATCTCCGCTATCGAGTAATCTCTCGATAGCTCGATGTAGTCGAAGATGTTGGGCGATGTGATCTTCTCCACAAGCCTGTTGGCGGATTCCTTTTCGGGGAAGATCACCCGATCGACGCCCAACTTCCTGAGTATGCTGGCGTGGATCTCAGTGGCTGCCTTTGCGATTATGGTCGTTTTGCCCCTTGCGTCCTCCTTCACGATCATCGCCGTAAATATGCTGGCCTCAATGTCCTGAGTTATCGCTATGATGACATAATCGAAGTCGCTGAGTTTCAGGGATCTGAGAGCTTTCTCGTTCGATACATCTAAAATGATCGCCTGTGCGACCCTATCCTCGATCTCCCGTATCTTGTCCTCGTCCTTGTCGATGACCAGGACATCGAACCCCTTTCTGGCGAGGTTGAGCGCAACGGCTGTGCCAAATTTTCCAAGTCCGATAACGCAGAATTGCGGCATATCATCACCCCACTATGTATTTTCCCTCAGGGTATCTGAAGTATTCCCGTTCCCGTCTAACGATACTGCTCAGGGCGGCGAGGATGCCCACTTTCCCCACAAGCATCGTCACGATAATGATAAATTTTCCAGCATCGGTGAAGTCGGCTGCAAGGCTGACATTCTGGAAGTGTTGCGAGCCGAAAGATAGCCCCACCGTCCCGAAAGCGGATACCACCTCGAAGAGGTAGGGTATGAAGTCGGACGCATTTGCGCGCTCGGCCACGAAGAGCGCCATGGATGCGAGCACGATGTAAGCGCTTCCCCAGAAAAATATAGCTATCGCGCGCTTCAAAGTCTCATCTGGCAGCCTGTATCCGCTGTAAGACACGGTTTTTCGGCCTTTGCTGTAGGCTATGAGCCAGAAGAACAGGGCGGCGGTCGTCGTGGTCTTGACCCCGCCTGCCGTGCCGGTGGGCGATCCGCCGATGAACATCAAAACCAGAAGCAGCAGGTGACTGCCCGGCGTCAACCTGTCTATCGGAACGGTGTTAAACCCCGCCGTTCTCGGTGTGACGGATTGGAAGATCGAGGCGAGGATCTTCTCGGAAAGCGTGTAATCCGCAAAGAGATGGGAGTTTTCAAGAAAGTAGATCATCAATGCGCCGGCTGAGAGCAGGAGCACGGTCGCCATCAAAGAGACCCGTGTATGGAGCGAGAGCTTACGATGTGGGAGCGCGTGGCGGTTCTCCCAGTAGCTTATCGTTTCCTCGATGACGACGAACCCGATGCCTCCTATCACGATCAGGGCGCTGATGACACCGTTCACCAGAAAATCGCCTCTGAATTGCATAAGACTTGTGGCAAATGTGGAAAAACCGGCGTTGCAGTATGCGGATACCGAGTTGAAAGAGGCGTGCCAGAGCGCCTTTATCGGCGGTATCCCCCTGAACAGGAAGTCTATAAACAGGAGTATTGCACCTGAAACCTGCAGGAAAAGCGCAACCTTGATTATCCTTATCACGAAATGGCCGAGATTACCCACCTGAACGCCGGGGAATGTCTCCAGAACCAGTTTTTTGACAGTCAGCTTGCTGCGAAGCTGCGACAGGAAGAAATACCCCAGCGTCATGTAACCCAGTCCGCCTACGAAGATCAGGGTCAGGATGATGAGCTGCCCCCAGAATGTGAAAAATCCGGCCGTGTCCTTGACTATCAACCCCGTAACGCACAGCGCAGATACGGATGTGAAAAGTGCATCGAGGAAAGAGAGGTCACCGTTCGTCCGTGTGAACGGCAGCATCAGCAGCCCCGCTCCCACTAAGGAAATCAGGATATAGCCTATGAAAAGCAATCTGGCGGGATGCGATGTCTTGAGGGCGATCATGAACTCCCTTTTTACCAGCTTGAACAGCCATCTAACGGCAAATTTTATATCAGTTTCTTCGAGCAGAGCCCATAATTTCTTCAATTTTCCCCTTTGCCTCATTGTTGTTTCGTGGTGACTTAAATTTTAAGGGCAGTCGGGGATGATCATAAAAAGA
>JALVZN010000161.1:2311-6523 GCA_027037615.1 Caldifarciminota bacterium
GGCCGAAAGGCCCCCTCCGGGATTTCGCGGGTCTGAATCAGGGATTACCTGATCACAGTGACCTTCTTAACCGTGTTGAAGTTGTCGGCCTTCATGTGGACGAAGTAAACGCCGTTGACGAGTTTGCTTGCGTTGAGCGTGACCGTGTGGGTGCCAGCGGAGAACTTGCCGGAAGCGAGTTTGCTGACCATTCTGCCTGTGGCGTCGTAGAGCGTGATATCGACATCGGAGGCCTTAGGAAGCGTGAAGCTCAGCACGCCGGACCTGTAAATCGGGTTCTGTTTGATGTTGAGTGTGTAGGTTGTAGGTTTCACAGGCTCTTCCTCGACAGAGGGCATAATACCTATACCGGCCACATCGTCGATATACCACCCAGGATATGTTACGGAACCGTCGGAGCCGAAGCGGAAGCGGATTCTGAACGCAGTTCCAGCTGTCACGCCATTGAGAACGAACATAGCCGGCAACCATGTGGCATCATGTCCTGTATAGCCTGGTTCTCCTCCAAGACCCGTGATATTATCACGGGGATAGCCACCTTCTGGTTGAATTACTGTCCATGTATTCCCACCATCGGTTGAGATTGCGACATTACCACCGTCCCATCCTGTTTCAATATCATACCAATGCCAGAATGTAAGAACAGGATTGTCTGATGCTGCTATGTACTCAGGGGTATAAAGACTCCAATCAGCGTCGTTCTCATAGTTTCCGCCAAGGACAGTGCCCCAGAGATTGCTGCCTGAATGTGCTGTTGGAGGCCCGTAGGTCGGGGCGCCCCATTCCCATGCACCTGTGGCAGGATTTGCTGCGAATCCGCCATTGTTGGTTTCGAAATTCTCTGTATAATCGACTCCAGAGAAGTAGCAATCGAGTGTGTCGTTGTGCGGATTCTCATCGCCCTCAAGCGCTGTATAAACTACAAAATGATATAGGCCATAGCTGGATACAGTGAAATCGTCAAATGCTGCATCGACCACCTCGCCTGCATCTGCCGTAACGGTGACAGTTGAAGTGTATAGTAAGGTGTCCTCATGATAAATTTTTGCTATCACATCAAATGTTTCGGATGTAGATCCATAGTTAGCCACAGAAGTCACAGGGATAATTGTGTCACCAATCTCATAGTTTCCGTTGGGTTCGGCTATCGATATAACTGCGACATCATGGTTAAGAGTAGGATATATCCAATAAACAGCAAGGGAATCATGGACTGTCAGAGGATCTCCATTGTACGTGTATTGGAGATAATAATCGTTGCTGCCATCGCCGCCCTGAATACCGATTGTGGATTCATCAAGCCTATCGACCATGCTGAGATACTGGAACTTCAGGTCGCCGTTAGGGTAGAAGATAACCTCAAATGTGTAAAGACCACCTGAAGAACCATAGTGAGGAACCTGATCCCACTCGACAACGAAGATGTTGTTTATGGTGTCAAGATAGGTGTAGATGGTGCCTCCACTGCTTGGATCGAGGTCATCCCAGAACGGGGCAATTATGTTGTCTTTAGTATCGTTGGGCAGGGGATCATTACCAGGATCCCTTGTGCTGGTGGAGGAGAAAAATCCGTTAGAAACGAGGTATATCTCTGTGAGCGTCTGGTCGTAGAACGGGAACGGGAACGGGAGCTGTATGAGGACATTGGCGTCGTCACCAAGATTGTAAGGTGTGCCGACCGAAGCGTCTATCCACTCGAATGCAGGCCCGTTCGGATGGTCAGAATCGATAAATGTGTAGCCGTAGGCGTCAGGCCCACCTGAATGCGGATTTGTGACAACCTCCACCTCATTTGACGGATTCGACTCGTGCTGAGGGGACTCGTTATCAACGGCGGTGACATAGAATGTGTGCCTTCCGGGGGTAACGATTATATCGTAGGTTATAAGTGCGCCTGTGTCAGAGGTCGCATAAGTTTCCGCGAGTTCTCCGTCAAGATAGATGTTGATGCCGGCCAGATCATCGAGCGGTGTCCCATCGGACTGCGTTGACGGGTTGATCCATGTCAGTTCGACAGTGGAGTCGTCGAGCACAGTAGCTGCGAGGTCGTGAGGCGGAGCTGGATACGGCGAACCGCCGGCATACCAGCTTACGCTTGCAAAGCTGCTTGTAGAGTCGTTAACATCCACGGTTCTGAGGTAGAATGTGTAGAGTGTGCCGTCTGTGAGGCCTGTGGCCGTGTATTGCTGCACCCCGGCGGCAACGGTGTCAAGGAATACTGTGTCTTTTGTTTCACTGGACATCCAGATCTCTATGTGAAAATCGGTCAGTGTATCGCCATTAACATAGTGTGTAGGATCAACCCAGCTAAGATCTATCTCTGTCGGCATGGTGTAATCGGAGTATGCGGTCACATCTGACGGCGGCATCGGGTCCCCCGGATCGCCATAAGAGGTTACAAACATTCCTAAAACTACACCAGGTCCCTGCACAAGTTCAAAAAGAACGCCCATTGATGGATCCCATTCGGTTGTGAAAGCAAGGCCGCCAGCATATCCACCAGGCGAAGAATATACGACAGGAAATCCTATTCCTGTGTATGTTCCAGTCCGGGGATCAAACTGGTATATGTAGTTGTAACCTCCAGCGCCATTGTCCTCCTGAGCAGCAATCCAGAGCCATGGGCCATCAGGAGAAGCATTGTCCCATGCCGCCCCGTAAATATAATAACTGTTCGAATAGGAATTGATAACATTTCCGTTGCGATCGAACTCGTAGATGGAGGAAGAGAAATTGGCTGTCCAGAAATGGTCGGTCGCAGGGTCATAAGCTAATGCCCTGTTGGGGGATTCAGGCCCTGTGAATGTTCCCACCTCCTGTCCAGTCGCGGGATCAATTATGGATATTATGTTGCTTGCGCTTCCGTAAAGATATTGGCCGTCCCATGCCAGATCACGCAGTCCCCATCCAGTTGCATGTGATGGCTGATCGTAGGTCTCAAGGAGATTACCGTTTGCGTCAAACTTGTAAAGCTTGTTCGGATCAGAACCACTATTGGCGCCCGTAACCCAGAAATAAGTTCCGTCAAACTCAACACCCAGACACTGCGTTTCATTTGCAGGAGTTCCGGCATCAAAGGCCCACAACGAGTCACCAAGATTTTCTTTGCCTCCGAGATTGGCAGGTTTATATGCCGTGTTACCGGGATGAACATCGTTTCTGGCAATTGCGTGCTCTACTTTGTTCACCTTTTCAACCTTCTTGACCTCAACCTTTGCTACCTTTGTCTGTGATTTGAACTTAGAGAGTTTTGGACGGGAGAGTTTGCTTACATCTGCGTTTGGCACAGCTGCTACGGCAGCGCTAACGAATGCCAGCACTGCTACCACCGATACAATCTTACGCCACATGTGACAACCTCCTGTTTAATTTTGGTTACTTGATAAAATTGCATTTGCTTTCATACAAAAAACCTCCCCTTTCACAAAACCGGGAGGTGAACTCTGTTGCACGATTTTCCTTGTCTCAGCCATGTTCAATTTCAACACGGGGTATTTTAGCAGTTCTGAAGTGTATCGTCAAGGTCACGAATTGCCGCATCGAAAAGTTTAGAAAAACTGCGAATGATGAGCCGCAAGCTCAGATGCTCAGGAAATGCGAAAGTTGTTGAATTCCTTATTCGGAAGCATGAGAATGACCTTATGGAGAAATCCGAAGATTGGAGGAGAAAGCTCCAACAACTATCGAAGAAGTTTTTTTTCTGAGTGGTGGTCTGTGACGATAAAGATATTGTGCTCCAAAAGCTCATAAGTGACTCGTGAGGCGTGGGTTAACCTCTTTTGGGACATTATCATTCTGACGCATGGAATCTTTTGAACGGCGTTTTAACATAGGTGATAACGGCGGGATGAAATCTTGAGCCGTTCGGTATAAGATTTCTATCCAAAAGGAGGATTGAAATGGCGGATACGCTCAGGGAGCTTCTGTTGATAGCCATTAAGAGTGAGATTGACAGCATGGAAGTGTATAAAACCCTGTCGGAAAGGGTCAAAAACTACATCCTGAAGGACAGGCTTCGTTTCCTTGCGGATGAGGAGGAGAAGCACAAGGCCTATCTTGAAGCGGTCTATACATCTGAGTTTGGTGAGGAGCCAAAGGACTTCCCCGAAAACGAGGATTTCCCCCTGCCACAGGTGGATGTGAGCGATGAGCAGCGCCCCATAGCCGACATAATCAAGGATGCTATGGAGGCCGAATTGGAAGCCAAAAAGT
>JALVZN010000162.1 GCA_027037615.1 Caldifarciminota bacterium
CAAGCGACTCGATCTTGGCTTTGATGTCCTCGACCGACATTCCTGTCCTCTCCGCAAGCTCTTTGATCTGCTCTTCCGTCTTCGGAACGAACTCGTGCAGAGGCGGATCAAGGAGTCGGATCGTCACAGGATAGCCGTCCATGATCTTGAACAGTGCTTTGAAGTCCTCTTTCTGGTAGGGCAAGATCTTGGCAAGTGCTTTCGCGCGCTCATCATGCGTATCGGCGAGTATCATCTCCTGCATGGCGTATATGCGCTCGCCCTCGAAGAACATGTGCTCGGTTCTCGCAAGCCCGATACCTTCAGCGCCAAACCGCCTTGCATTTTCCGCATCTTGCGGCGTCTCAGCGTTGGCACGGACACCGATCCACCTGATGTCGTCGGCCCATTTCAGGAGCTCGTCGAACTCAGGAAAGATCTCAGGCGGGACTGTGGGCACTTCGCCGATATAGACCGAACCAGTTGCGCCGTCGATAGTTATGACATCGCCCTTTTTCACGACGGTATCGCCAACGCGGAACTCCTCCTTCTCATAGTCAACGACGATGGACTCCGCTCCGACGATGCAGGGCTTGCCCATTCCGCGAGCCACCACCGCCGCATGGGATGTCATGCCGCCCCTCGAAGTGAGGATGCCTTCGGATTTGGCCATTCCCTTGATGTCCTCAGGGGATGTCTCATGGCGGACAAGGATGACCTGGATGCCTTTCTCGGCGAGCTCAGCCGCCTCCTCGGCGTCAAAGACCACTTTACCGCTCGCAGCGCCCGGCGATGCAGGCAGTCCTTTGGCGATCGGCTTGCCGTCAAATTTCGGATCGATCATCGGGTGCAGGAGTTTCTCGACCTGCTCAGGCGACACGCGCATTATCGCAGTCTCCTTGTCGATAAGCCCCTCTTTGGTCATGTCAACGGCGATCTTGACGGCGGCACGCGCTGTGCGCTTGCCGTTTCTGGTCTGCAACATGTAGAGTTTGCCCTTCTCGATCGTGAACTCCATATCCTGCATATCGCGATAGTGTTTCTCAAGAAGCTCGCGAATCTCGACAAGCTGCTTGTATATCTCGGGCATGAGCTCCTCGAGTGTCGGCAGGTCTTTGTTGGTCTCCTTCTTGCTCTCCTCATTCAGCGCGTGAGGCGTGCGGATGCCAGCGACCACATCCTCGCCCTGTGCGTTCGGCAGGAACTCGCCGTAGAAGATGTTTTCGCCCGTCGATGGATCTCTCGTGAAGGCTACGCCTGTGCCGGAATCATCGCCCATGTTCCCGAACACCATCGTGACGACATTCACAGCTGTGCCCCAGTCGTCGGGAATTTTATGAATTTTTCGGTATTCGATCGCGCGCTCGTTGTTCCACGATTTGAACACCGCCTCGATTGCGAGGAAGAGCTGCTCCATCGGATCCTCAGGGAACGGCTTGTTGGTGTGCTTCTGAACAATCTCCTTGAACTCCGATACGAGTGATTTCATGATGTTGACATCGAGATCCGTGTCCTTGACCTCGACGGAAGCGCGCTCGATTTTCCGTGCGGTCTCATCATCGACATCAAAGCCCTTGTCCTTCAAGATGGTTTTGATCTCAGCTGCCTCTTTGCCAACGAGTTCAGAGGCTATGGAATGCGCCTTTTCGAGATCGATGTCGAAGAGTTTTTGAAGGAGCAGCGCCGTTTTCCATGTGTCGATGCGCTCCTCGAATTCGTCTTTCGGGATGCCGAGCACGACATCGCCGAACATCTGGACAAAGCGGCGGTAAGAATCGTAAGCAAACCTTTCGTTTCCCGTCCCTTCGACAAGTCCTTTAACGGTCTCATCGTTGAGACCGAGGTTAAGCACAGTGTCCATCATGCCCGGCATTGAAACCCTTGCGCCGGAGCGGACAGACACCAGCAACGGGTTATCCTTACTTCCAAATTTCTTCCCCGTGACCTCCTCGAGCTTTCTAAGGTTGTTCAGGACCTCATCCTTCAGTCCCTCAGGGAAATCTCCAGTCTTGAAGTAGTGTATGCAGGCCTCCGTGGTGATAGTAAATCCGGGCGGCACCGGAAGCCCAATGCGAGCCATTTCGTGCAGGTTAGCACCTTTGCCACCGAGCAGATTGCGCATCTTGGCGTTGCCTTCAGCTGTGCCCCCGCCAAAGAAATAGACCCATTTTTTCGCCATCGCGATCCTCCTTTTTTGTTCATTTTTGCATATACTCTATTCCTCCCCACCAACCACCAATTTGCATAAGCTGTTCAGGGGAAGTAACCGGTCAGGTTGCTTTAATTCTACTTACAATTATCATTTCTGTCAATCGGGGAAAAATATATGTATAATGACGACTTCCCCCTCCCCAAAACTGCAAAGTTCACAATGGCGAGGTTGGTTATTTGCGTGGCATAGAAGGTCAGATTCTTAAATTTTAGTCGAGTTTGTGGGCCTCAGTGTATCACTAACAAAAATATATCTCCCTGACCAAACCGCTTAGGTAGTTTTACAACTCAAGAAGATTGAAAAATCCAATCGTTTTTGAAATTCGGCCAATATCTAAACATCACTGTTTTTATCTCTTTTCTTCACTAACCGAAATACGCCCATTTTTTCTACTGTTGATAAATCAAAAACTTCTCTCATTTTTACGGCTCTGAAAAATCAAAACCGCTGTTTAAACATAGATTTACCACAGGGGATTAAATCCTTAGGCCAATCAGAATATAAAAGCTGTCTCTTTACGATAACATCACAGCGCGAATTTCACATATCCGCCGTCAACCTGAAGGGTGGTCCCAGTTATGTATGATGCCCTTTCAGACACTAGGAACAAAACTGCGTCTGCTATCTCGATCGGCTGGGCAAACCGTTTCATCGGCACATCTGACACCATGTTGTTGAGCACATCATCTATCGGCAGGCCGGTCTCGGCAGATTTCCGCATCGCGAGGTTCTCAATCCTCTGCGTCCTGGTTAACCCGGTGGCGATGTTGTTGATGGTTATACCGAGAGGCGCGAGCTGGTTTGACAGGGTTTTAGCCATCCCGATGAGTGCCAATCGGATGGAATTCGAGAGTATGAGGTTGTCTATCGGCTGTTTCACTGAGACCGATGTCATGTTGACAATTCTGCCCCAGCGATTTGCTTTCATATCCGGTAGCACCTCGCGTATCATCCTCACAGCGCTTAAAAAGTTGAGCTCGAATGCCCTCAGCCATGCCTCATCGTCAAAATCCTCGAAATAACCGGCGGGTGGGCCGCCTGCGTTGTTTACAAGTATCGAAATCGGGCCGAGCTCCGATCGCACACGGCTGACAAAATCCTTTATCGAGTTGTAATCCGTGACATTGCAGGGAAATGCGAGGATGTCGCCCTTATCGGATATCTTACGGGCGGCCGTTGATATGTTTTCCTCACTGCGGCTGCAGATCGCAAGTTTGACGCCTTCCGAATAAAGCCTGCTGGCGATGGCAAAACCTATGCCCTTTGAAGCTGCCGTCACAATTGCAGTTTTGCCCTTAATTCCCATCTCCATCTCGTTCCTCCTGTGAGATTTTCAGGGTAATGCAGCATTATGGCTTCGTAAAGCCGTGTTTGGTTGCCCATGTCCGTGCATTAAACTTGTCAGCTGAACGGAGGTTGATATGCCGCGGAGAGCTATTGACAAAATAGTAAGTCGAGAAGATGCCCGAAAAATCTCAACAGAGCTCCATGAGAGAGGCGTCAAGATTGTCTTCACAAACGGGTGTTTCGACATCATCCATCGAGGTCATGTGGAGTATCTTGAATTTGCGAGGTCACTCGGCGATATCCTGATGATAGGCCTCAACACGGACGATTCCGTTCGCAGGTTGAAAGGCCCGACCCGCCCGATAAATCGATTTGAGGACAGAGCTTATGTGCTTGCATCGCTGGAGGTTGTCGATTATGTGGTCGGTTTTGACGAAGATACCCCTTTCGAGCTGATAAAAGAGGTTATTCCTGATGTGCTTGTGAAAGGAGGCGATTACAGACCTGAGGATGTCGTTGGCAGAGACATCGTTGAGGGGCACGGCGGAAAACTCGTTCTTGCACCGTTCAAGAACGGCTACTCCACAACCTCGTTGATCCAGAGGATAAAAGAGCTGGGCTGATTTATATCTTCGGTTTGATGATCTCGTCGATTGTGGGCTCCTTTTCGCATGTGCAGGGTATGTTGCCGCATTTGGGGCAGCCGTTTGCATATCGTGAGGCCGCTTCTTCCATATCGATGTCCATCATGTTAGCTATCGAGAAAAGCCATGCGAGCACATCGCTGAATTCGACAACAAGGTTCTCCCTGTCGTTTTTCCTGATGGCCTTTGCCAGTTCTCCAACCTCTTCAACGAGCCATCTAAACCCCTCAAGGACGCCTCGCTGCGAGTCCTTTTCGTAATATGTGCGATATATGATGTCCTGAAATTCCTTGATGGTCATTTCAATGCCTCCCTGTATGCTTTTTCGGATGGCGGGAAATTATGAACGACCCACGAACGACATGCAAAAAGTGGGGAATGTCGCATAATTCGCATCAACAAAGTGCTTCCCAACTGTGCTCCATATTCCGTTAACTGAGGCCGTTCAAAAATTACAATTTTAAAATAAAAAACTAAACTATCAGATATAAACCATAATTTCTTGCCTATACCTTCCATAATACCGTCTTTTCGCCCAATTTGAACCTAATTTTGAATACTTTTTTAATAAATAACGGTAAAACAGCAAAAAGGAAAAATATCCCCTTATCTCCTCTAAAATGTAAATGTTCCACAATATCATCCTGGCAAGTGCCTCCTTCCTCGCCATGTCCTCTCGCTTCGCATAGATGTGACTCGATAATTTCGACTTTATCGTCCCGAATAAGCTCTCCACTAAATAACGCTTCCTGTATACACCGTCACCTGACTCTACATTCCTTTTGTTCAGCAGTCTTAGCTCATCCTTAACCCCATGCCTAAAACTCTCCCGGATCTTTATATAGGGCTCCAATCCCATCTCCAGCACTCTCTCTATAACTCTCACGCTATCATAGCCTTTGTCGGCTATGAACGGAATCCCGGATAGCTTAATTCCCGCCATATTCTCTAATTGCTACAGAACTTGCATGACCATCTTCACTTCACTCTCATACGGGCCTCCATCTACCATAGCCAGCACTATCCGTTTGCCGCTTCCCTCCATTACACCGATTATCACACACATCCTGACATGTGATTTGATAAACCTTATCTCTTTGCCCCTGAAGAAATTTACAGGATACAATTCGTTGAAGCTGAACCCCGTAGCATCCACTATGAGCAACTTTATACTGTCACGATAGTTTGAGAGTATCCAGTTTACTACAAAGTTATGAAACTCTATGAACAAAGATGTAGGCATCTTACTCAGACGGTAGTGCAATGTGGAGACAGCTGGGATGGATTTGAGTTTCAATGCTCTGCTGACAGCCTTAAGTGTCTCTCTGTAACTATAACCGGAGAGCTGTCTCACGAGGAACATTGTCATAAGAGGGTATCGGGGTAAAATTTAGGGCGACCTCTGGATCCAGATTTGCGTAACCTTTTGTGCCTCAGTGATGAGGCTAATTTCTTCGTCAACTTGTAAATTGTTTTGATTTCAATAAGTGTTCTGTTCATAGTGGGGGAAGGTTAAAGCCTTCCCCTTCATTTGATAAGAGCATTTTTTTCGAACAGCCTCAGTTCAGTATACCAAACGGTGAGATAGCAGAATTTGAAATTTTCGATGTGAGTGGCAGAAGAGTATGGAGGGCCAAATATGGAACGGGGAAGTACAGAGTGAGGAAAGACCTACGGTCAGGTATTTACTTCCTTAGGATCGAAACTAAAAAAGGCGTGAATACTATGAAAGTAATGATATTGAAGTAAATGCATGGATATCGATAAAATAGGGGAGAGGCCTTTGGAAACCCCTCCCCATGTTCTGAGTCTGATTTTTCAAAACATCAAGATAATGCCTCCGACGAACATGCGGCCGAACCCTTTGGCAGGTTTGCACTTGGAATAGTCTTCGGAATACATCCATCCCTGAACATTCTCGTGGTCGGTGATGTTAAAAATTTCCCAATAAATTATGAAGGGATAGCCGAACAGATGTGTCATCTTCGTGAGCCTCACATCGAGCCTGAAATAGTCGGGATAACGCTCGGAATTGTGTTCGCCGTAGATCGGTTTGTAGATGCCGGGTGAGACCTCGATCCTGCCGACAACCGGTGTGTAAGGCCTTCCTGTGGAATATTTTGCCTTGAACCCGATTGTCCAGCCCCTGGCAGGTTCATAGTTGCCAACCACTGTTAGGATGTGTGGAGTGTCGAAATCCGAACGGTATTCCGTCAGAGTGGAATCCACTGCCCTGAACGACCGAAGGTAAGTGTAGGAAATCCAGCCGTTCCATCGAGCATCAGGAGTGAATTTGGCGAAAAATTCGACCCCATAGCTTCGGCCTGTGCCTTCTGACTCGTAGGAATTGTCCCATGTTACAGGCAATCGCTCGTAGCGCTTGTAAAATGCCTGAAAC
>JALVZN010000163.1 GCA_027037615.1 Caldifarciminota bacterium
GTTGATGGGCGCCACCACCGTGCTTGAGGAGCTGAAATCGCTGCTTGGCATCTCAGAAGGGGAAACCACTCCCGACGGTCTTTTCACACTCGAAACGACATCCTGCCTCGGCGTCTGCGGTGTCGCTCCTGCTATGGTCGTGGACGAGGATGTCTGGGGCAACCTGACACCTGACAAAATCAGGCAAATTATCGAAAGTTACAGGGAGGAGACGAAATGAGTTCGAGGAGATATGTTTTACTCGGCGTTGCCGATGACGGGGTTTTCAACAGGTTGAAAGCGGAGATCGAGGGTCTCCCGAATGTGGAGGTGATTCGCGGCCTATCCATCGGGGATTTGGACGGCGTCAGTCTGGCAGTTTTTCCGACAGGCGTGCGATATTCAGGCGTGCCTGTTTCAGATGTGCCCGCAATTGTGAAAAGACACCTTGAAGGTGATAACACCATCGACCAAAGGTTTGATGGCAGCGTTTTGCCATCCACGATACTGCCTTCGAGGCAAAAACGGATAGTGCTTGAGCGTGTGGGCGTTATCGATCCCGAAAGCATCGACGAATACATCGAGAGCGGCGGCTACAATGCCCTGAAAAAAGCGCTTAAGGAGATGTCGCCCGCCGATGTCATCGAGGAAGTGAAGGCCTCAGGGCTCAGAGGGCGAGGCGGAGCAGGCTTCCCGACCGGGCTCAAATGGGAATTCACGGCCAAATCCGAGGGGAAGATGCGGTTTGTCATCGCAAACGCCGATGAGAGCGAGCCGGGCACATTCAAGGACAGGGTGATCGAAGAGGGTGATCCTCACAGGCTCATCGAGGGCGTGCTCATAGCCGGATACGCTGTGGGTGCATCGCAGGGCTACATCTTCATCCGCGGTGAGCATTCACTTGCCATCGAAAGGCTCAGGAAAGCGATCGCCGATGCCAGAGCGCGCGGTTTCATCGGTGAAAACATACTCGGCACGGGCTTTTCGTTCGACATAAAGCTCGTTCCGAGTGCTGGTGGCTACATCTGCGGCGAGGAGACAGCGCTCATCGAGGCGCTCGAAGGCAAGCGCGGTCAGCCACGCCCCAAACCGCCCTATCCGCCGCAGAAAGGGCTGTGGAACCAGCCAACCCTCGTCAACAATGTCGAGACACTGGCCAATGTGCCGTCGATAATCGTGAACGGTGCAGATTGGTATCGCAGCTTTGGAACAGAATCCTCGCCCGGCACGAAGGTCTATTCGGTGCTCGGCAACACCGTCCATACCGGACTTTTCGAGGCACCGATGGGCATAACGCTGCGTGAGCTCGTGTTTGACTACGGCGGAGGGCTGAAAGATGGCGAGTTCAGGGCCGCACTTGTAGGCGGCGCGGCTGGCGGTTTCATCGCCGACTTAGACACAAAATTGGATTTCGAGGGCGTCAAGGAGAAGGGAGGCATGCTCGGCTCAGGCGCCGTCCTTGTGCTAAGCGACAAAACGGACGCAATCGGCGTGCTCCTCTCGATAGCCCGATTTTTCAAACGCGAATCGTGCGGCAAATGTGTGCCGTGCCGCGTCGGAACGCAAATCATCATGGACATAATGACCAGAGTTTACAACGGGAACTGCAACCGCAAAGACCTGGATGTCATGCTGGACATCGCTCATAACATGAAACTTACATCCTTCTGCCCGCTTGGCCAATCGGTTTACCTGCCAGTTAAAACCGCCCTCGAGATATTCAGGGCAGATTTTGAAAGCCGTTGCGGCGATTGACGGAGGTTTTGAACATGAGCTCAAAAGAGATGGTCACAATCCACATCGATGGCAAAGAGATTCACGCCCCGCGTGGCGCCAACCTGTTGAAGGTGGCGCGTGATAACGGGATAGACATACCGGGGCTTTGTTATTACGAAAAGGTTTCGCCCACAGGGTCGTGCAGATTGTGCGTTGTGAAGATCGACGGCCGCCCCGGCCTCGTCCCCTCGTGCATGGTGAAGGTCGAGGACGGGATGAAAGTGACGGCATTTGACGATGAGATCGAAAGCGTCAGGCGCGGGATACTTGAGATGATTCTCGCCGAACACGATGACGATTGCATAAATTGCGAGAAAAACGGGAGTTGCGAACTTCAGGATCTCGCTTTCCGATACAATCTCGGCAGGGAGCTGCGCACCTTGCCGTCGCTTCTGGATGTGGTTCCAAGAATTTACGACGACTCCTCGCCTGTTCTGATTTACGATTCGCACAAGTGCATAAAGTGCGGTCGATGCATCAAGGCATGCTTTGAAATTCAGGGCAAAGGCGTGCTCTCGTTTGCCGGACGCGGACTTGGAGAGTATGTCGTTGCAGGCATCGAGAATTGGACTGACTCTGCGTGTGACGGCTGCGGCGAGTGCGTTCAGGCGTGCCCGACAGGCGCCCTCGTCGAAAAACCGGTTTACGGCGCAAGGGTTCGCGAGATCGATATCGATCGTAAAGTCGTCACGACATGCCCCTATTGCGGCGTCGGCTGTCAGTTAGAGCTATGGATCAAGGACGACCGCATAGTCAAAGTTCGCGGTTACGACGACATCCCCAACAAAGGATCCACATGCGTCAAAGGGAGGTTTGGACTCGATTTCGTCCATTCTCCTGATCGCCTGAAATACCCGCTCATCAAGAAGGACGGCAAGTTCGTCGAGGTAAGCTGGGAAAAAGCGCTCGACTATGTCGCCAGCCGCCTGAGCGAGATACGCGAGAAGTATGGCCCTGACGCCATTGCAGGACTTTCATCGGCTAAGTGCACGAACGAGGAGAACTTCGTCTTCCAGAAATTCATGAGGGCTGTGATCGGGACGAACAGCGTTGACCACTGCGCGAGGCTGTGCCACGCTTCCACCATAGCCGGGCTCGTCCGCGCGTTCGGATCAGGCGCCATGACCAACTCGATCGAGGAATTTCTCAACGCCGATGTGATCTTCATCACCGGCTCCAACACGACTGAAACGCATCCCGTGACAGCAACTTACATCAAGCGTGCAGTCCTGTTCCACAACGCCAAGCTCATAATCGCCGATCCGCGCAGGATCGACCTCGTGGATTACGCCACGGTCTGGCTCCAGCAGCGAAACGGCACAGATGTGGCTCTGTTCAACGGTTTGATGCATGTGATCTGGAAAGAAGGGCTGATGGACGAGGAATTCATACGGTCTCGGACAGAAGGGTTCGATGAATTCATAAAGGTCATCGAGAAGTTCACACCTGAGAAGACTGAGGAGATAACGGGCGTCCCGAAGGAGAAGATCATTGAGGCAGCAAGGCTCTACGGCTCAGCGGAAAGGGCATCCATCGTTTACGCCATGGGCATAACTCAGCATGTGACAGGCACCGACAATGTGCTCTCGCTCGCCAACATGGCGTTGCTCACGGGCAATGTTGGGCGCGAATCCACAGGTGTCAACCCGCTGCGCGGCCAGAACAATGTTCAGGGCGCATGTGACCTCGGCGCACTGCCCAATGTGTTCCCCGGCTATCAGAAAGTCACCGATCCAGACGCTCGCCGCAAATTTGAAGAGGCATGGGGCGTAAAACTTCCTGAAGAACCCGGCCTGACTGTCGTCGAGATGATGTATGCCGCCACTCAAGGCAAAGTTAAGGCCATGTATTTCATGGGCGAAAACCCTGTCATCTCCGACCCCAACATCCCGCATGTGAAAGAAGCGCTTGAGGCGGTCGAGTTCCTCGTCGTTCAAGACATATTCCTGACTGAGACAGCTCAATACGCCGATGTCGTGCTGCCCGCAGCCTCTTTCGCTGAGAAAAACGGCACTTACACCAACACCGAGCGGCGCGTGCTGTGGGTTCAGAAGGCCATCGACCCGCCCGGAGAGGCAAAACCGGATTGGGTTATCGTTCAGGATGTTGCAAGGAAGATGGGCTACGATATGGGTTACAGCAGCGTCAAGGACATCATCGACGAGATAAACAGGCTTGTGCCGATCTACGCCGGCATCACCTACGAGAGGATAAGAAACGGCGAGAAACTGCAGTGGCCGTGTCCATCACCTGAGCATCCGGGCACCAAATACCTTTACAAAGACAGGTTCAACCGTCCCAACGGACTTGGCAAATTCCATCCCGTCGATTTCATACCGCCCGCCGAATGGCCTGATGACGAATATCCTTTCCTGCTCTCCACCGGCAGAATTTTGTATCACTTCCACACGACATCGATGACAAGGCGGACACAGGCGTTGCCGCAGTATGTCGAAGGCCCTTACATGGAGATGCACCCGGACGACATGAAAAAACTTGGAATTGAGGACGGCGAGATCGTGAGGGTCATATCGCGCAGAGGCGAGATCAAGATCAAGGCGATCGCATCCGGCAGAGTTTACAGCGGCTCCGTTTTCATCCCGTTCCATTTTGCGGAGGCCGCTGCCAACATGTTGACCAACGACGCACTCGATCCTATCTCAAAAATACCTGAATTGAAGGTGGCGGCTGTGCGCATCGAGAAAATAGAATAGTTCGGGGATGTGTTCTGGCATGCAGTTTGCCTGTTAAGTAAACTGCCATGGTCAGAACGCTAATACTGCTCATAAGCCTAATCAAGCCGTTCAAAACGCTGAATTTCAGGGTGATCGGGTGGGGGGAGAGGCCGTTTGCATTTTGCAACAATGGGCAGATAGCCATCTCTTTGCCATCGAGGATCAAGCTGATAGACACCACCACATGGTTTACAAAACTTCAGGTCGAGACATCGGGGGCGATAACGATTTCGGCTTCCCCTGATGGCGGGCGGCTGATTGTTGGCCGCGACGCTACAAAGGATAACCTTCACATTCTCAACCTATCCACGCTCGAAAAACGGTATCTGAACGGCCACTCTCAGGCGGTTCATTCCGTGTCATGGTCGCCCAACGGCAGATGGTTGGCCTCAGGCGGCATGGACAGCACTGTCATCATCTGGGATGCGAAAAATGGTTCCATTGTGAAAAAAATTCGTAATGGGAGTTTCGTCTATGTGGTCGCATGGTCGCCGAACGGCAAATATCTGGCTTATGGGACGGCTGCCGGCAGGATCGTCGTTGTGAGAGCGCCCACATGGAAAAAGGTGATGGACATCGATCCCAACCACGGAGCCATCTATTCGCTGGCGTGGTCGCACGATGGGCGAAAATTGGCTGTCGCTACCGGATGGCCTGACAACACGCTCATGGTGTTCTCAACGGCGTGGAAGCAGGAAATGGAGCTAACCCCGCACTTATCCACCATCTGGTCGGTCGATTGGTCGCCTGACGATAAATTCCTGATCACAGCTTCAGGTGATTCAACGCTGAAGATCATCTCGTACCCTGACGGCGATGTCGAGGATCAGTTCAGATCAAGGGAATCGTGGTTTGAATCCGTGATGTGGGTTGACAACATGATTGTTGCCAGCCGCTGGGACGGCGCTGTCCAGTTTTTCAGGTGGAGCAGAAGCGAATACATCGCACAAAGCAATCAATCGGGGCATAATGTGGCAAACAGTGAGTCGGAACAGAAACCTGAGATCGTGCTTTTCGACCCGGAAGTTGACCAGAACGGACGCGGCACCGTGTTCCTTCAGGCACGGGAAGGCGAACTCATACCAATAAAGGGGTTCGTCTATGCTCCAGCAGGTATTGACAAGGTGCTGGTAAACTCAGTTGAGGCCGATGTCACAAAAATAAAGCCGAACGGCGCCAAATTTGAGGCTTATGTCCCGGTTCATGAAGGCGTCAACAGGGTGAACATCGTCGCCAAGGATAAAAAAGGCAACATATCGAGACAAAACCTCACGATCATCGGCGAGAGTCCCCCGAACATTCTTCCAAGGACAGGCGAGATATGGGCCGTTGTAGTCGGAGTTGATACCTATGCCGACCCGCGAATAAACCTTAAATATGCATCGTCGGATGCAAGAAGTTTTGCGAATTTCCTTATCGGTCCGCATGTCGGGGCGAGGTCGGACCATGTCATAACGCTCCTCAACAAAGATGCCACAAGGGCGAATATCCTCAAGAATTTGATGAAAGTGGCGCGTATGGCAAGGGAAACCGATCTCGTGATCGTTTACATGGCGATGCACGGCCTGCCGGAGCTGGGAAAACTGTATTTCCTACCGCATGACGGCGATCCCACCAACATAGTCGGCACAGGCATATCTCGAGACGACATAGTTGACATATTCGAATGGCCGGACAAGAGGTTGCGGGTGCTCTTCATATTCGATGTATGTCACGCTGGCGCCTTTGACATGATCGCATCTCTCTTTTCAAGCAATGATTTGCATGCGAGAAACGTCCTTGCAAAGACGACAAACGATTTACTTTACAGGATAACATCATCACGCCCAGGCATTTCAGTGCTGGCCTCGACCTCCGTTTATGACTTATCTTACGAGGACGATAGGCTAAAACACGGGATTTTCACTTATTACCTGCTTGAGGGATTGAGTGGAAAAGCGGATCACAATGGCGACGGAATTGTCACGCTTGGCGAGGTCGCAGATTATGTTCGCAACAAAACGGTAAACGCAAC
>JALVZN010000164.1 GCA_027037615.1 Caldifarciminota bacterium
CGGTAGCCCATGTCCTCGTATTCCAGCCAGTGCGACTCGAAATGGACATTTTCGATGAGCGCATCAACGGACACGACGAGGTCGCTCGTGGAGATCTCTGAGATGATAGCGGCATCATCGCCGGGACCGAGTTTTATGCGGTTATGCTGTTTGAAAAAGCTTTGAGCGAGCTGAATGAAATCGCTTTCTTTCGCCATTTTGCCTCCTTATTGAAGCCAATATTTTAATGCATGGCTCGGTCGGCAAGCCGTTCTGACTGGCGTTTGTTCTCAAGCCAGTAGTAGATCGCCATGACATCGGCAGGGGATACGCCTGAGATTCTGAGGGCGGCTCCGAGCGTGCGCGGCCTGTTGGCCGTGAGCTTCTCGATCGCTTCGTTGGACAGGCTCTTTATGAGCGAGAAATCGATATCCTCAGGTATCGGGTAATCGTCTAACTTCGCCATTTTCTTTGCCTCTGCCTCCATCCGCCGTATGTAGCCCTCGTATTTGATCTCGGTCTCGACCCGTTCTGCGATCCAGAACGGCAGGTCGCGCATGACACCATGTTTCACGAGGTGCCACCACCTGACTTTCGGCCGCCTCAGTATCGCTGCGCCCGTGAGCGAATCCCTGGTTTGCGGTTCACCGACCTCCTGAAAGATTTTGTTGACCAGCTGCGGCTTGAAACGGGTGGTTCGGAGCCGTTCCAGCTCCGCTTCCCGCATCTCCTTCTCTTTCAAAAAGCTTTCCCATTCGGTTTTCTTGATGAGGCCAAACTTCAGGCCGTAGTGCATCAGCCTGTCAGTTGCGTTGTCCATCCGAAGGATCAACCTGAATTCGGCCCTTGCAGTGAAAAGTCGATAAGGTTCATCCACGCCCTTTGAAGTGAGATCGTCGATCAGGACGCCGATGTATGCCTCCGAGCGTTTCAGCACGAAAGGCGGCTCGCCGTTCGCTTTCAACGCTGCGTTAATTCCCGCGATAATTCCCTGAGCGGCAGCCTCTTCGTAGCCAGAAGTGCCGTTTATCTGGCCGGCAAGGAACAGCCCCTCAACCACTTTCGACTCGAGCCACGGGTGCGTCTGAATTGGGTTGACGAAATCGTATTCGATTGCGTAGCCCGGCCTTATGATGACTGCCCTCTCCAGACCGGGTATGGAGTGGAGCATCTCAATCTGTGCGTCCTCCGGTATGGAAGTCGCAAGCCCGTTGAGGTAGAACTCGTTTGTGTTGCGGCCATCAGGTTCTATGATGACCCTGTGCGACGGCCTATCCGGGAAATCGGCGATCTTCACCTCGATCGACGGGCAATAGCGCGGGCCTTTGCCGACGATCATGCCCGTGAAAAGCGGCGCTCTCGGGAACGACGCCCTGATGATCTCGTGAGTGCGTTCGTTAGTGCGTGTGAGCCAGCAGGGGACCTGTTCGAGCCCTTCGATGACCGGATTTCTGAACGAAAACCCTCTCGGCGGTTCATCTCCGGGCTGAATTTCCATGCTGTCGAAATCGATCGTCCTGCCGTCCACGCGTGGCGATGTGCCGGTTTTCAGCCGACCAAGCTTCAAGCCGAGCCGTTCGAGCGATTCCGAAAGGTCATCGGACGGCGGCTCGCCCATCCTGCCAGCCCTGTATTTCACCATCCCTATGAAGACGATGCCGCGGAGGAATGTGCCGGTCGCAAGGACGACCGATGGGGCACGGTAGAACATGCCGGTTCTCGTCACGACGCCCTCAACTCTGCCGTCTTTCGCGACTATATCGACGGCCTCCTCCTGAAGGATGTGCAGGTTTTCCGTGTTTTCGACGACGCGCCTCATGTAGCTCCGATAAGCGGCGCGATCGACCTGCGCCCTGAGCGACCAGACGGCGGGGCCTTTGGATGTGTTCAGCATCTTGAACTGGATGCCGTTTGCGTCCGTAGCCTTCCCGATCTCGCCGCCGAGCGCGTCTATCTCCTTGATGAGATGGGCTTTCGCGATGCCACCCATCGACGGGTTGCACGACATCTGGCCGATTTTATCCAGATCGAACGCCAGCATGAGCGTGTTTGCACCCATCCGCGCGGATGCAAGCGCCGCCTCTATGCCCGCATGACCGCCGCCTATGACAATGACATCAAATCTTCTGGGATAGACCATCATAGCGGTTTAAATGATAAAGCGTTGCAATTGGTTTTGATACCGTGCAAATCCCCTGTGGGGAAAAAACGATGTGCGAGATTTCGTTTAAAACCCTGAAACCGGGCTTACAGGTTGTCGTTCGACTAACTTCCAAGCAAATTGCGGTAGTAATCGGCTATCTGATGCACCCTCGCCGTGTCATCTTCGGAGTCGCACCACACCCAAACAGCGTATTTCTGCCCCACCACGAAACTGCTCCTTTCATCATTGTAAAGTGATGTGAGAGCCTCATATCCGACCTGTGCCGAGGCAGCGTCTGTGTATTCAAATGCGTAAATGCCTATCTCGCCGTCGTGATACAATATCTGCATCATAAAGCCCCGTGTGGCAGCGATTACGGAGTCGGGCAGGCCGAGCCACTGTGAACAGAAACAGTTTATCACTGATGAATCCCTTGTGATGTAGGGATTTCCTATGATACCGCATAAATCGCCGTTCGGCGGATATGGATCCCATGTCACGCTGTCAGGGAAGGCTGACGATGGCAGAACGAGCTCCTCGATACCGTTGGTTTGATTACCTTCAGATTTTGGGCTGCATGCAGCCACGAATATCGATGCCATGATGATAACGATCACGGGATATAAAAACTTTTTCATGACATGCCTCCTTTGATATGCCAATTATAAAGCTCCCAGCCCTTTGTAGCATAACAACTTGTGCACATGATTTTTTAGAGATAGTCACTGGGACAACTCTCTGTCTGTTTTTCAAACAAATATTCAAACATACTGTTTTTAAACTTTGTCCCGATAAAGGAGGTGGTATCATGAAAACCTTTAAGTTGCTTGTCAGCATACTGATGGTTGTAAGTCCAGCGTTTGGTGATTCGTGGGTTCAGGCGACAAAGGATGCGTTCAAAACCGGCATCATGGATGGGGTTCAGGCGACCAAACCTTCAGGCGAAGACGATGGCTATCTCAGATTGGCGACAACCGTTTACAACGGGCATTTTGACGAGTCCGACGACGCCATGGACGGCTGGGTTGATGAAAGCACAGGCGACGGCACCCATACCGTCGAGGTGGTTGACGGCGGCGGAAGGACATCGGTTTTACACCTTTACGCCTCTTACGGGACAGAGGAGACCTTTGCCCGTGCATCGCAGACTTTCACCGAAGGCCTCGATTTTCTCACGAGGTTCAACTTCGAGATGTATCCAATCAGCAGCGAGATAACCGTTTCGAGCAGAATAGTGCTGCATGTTTTCGCTTACGATTCGCAGGGGAACCCCATCATTCAGGGCGGATGGTTAACCTATTTGCTTCAAGGTGAATACACTCCTCGCTATCAGGATTGGCGTGCACAGACCGAACTTGATGAGTGGAATGTGTATCGGTTCGACCTCAAGTCTGACATATCATCCAAGCTCTCGGTGGGCTACACATGGGATGATGTTGCGAGTGTAAAGGTGATGTTTTCCATTGAAGCTCTGGTATCTGGCAGGAGTTCTGGGGCTTACATCGATGCCGTGTGGGCGGCGCCGTTCATAGACGACAACTTCGATGACAATGTTATCGACGCTAACAGGTGGACGGAATACGACAGCCTCTACAACATAAGCGAAGAGAATCAGTATCTCAGGTTCTGGGGGCACGATGACGATGAGCAGGCACAGACATGGGCTTCGCTCGACAGGGAAAGGGATACAGTTTTGTCGTCTCATTCCTGCGAAGTGTCAGCGCTTGTCCGCCATCAATACATGGAAGATGAGGAAGGACAGGAATTTTCGATAGGTTTTTACGCTCCATCGTCGGGCAAATATTTGATCCTCAAAGCACACAGGACATCGTCATCTCAAAATCAGGGGGTGTATGTTGTAACATCCTGCGATGGCACCACATGGTCGGATCATACTATCGGGACTTACTATTTCCTGCCGATGGATGAGTTCCATGAATGGAGGCTGCTGTATGATGCTGATAACGATAAGTTTGAGGCATGGGTCGATGGCGAAATGGTCGGCCGCGTTACGAATTTCCAGATGCACGACTATTACCCCTACATAGCTGCCACGAACAATGAGATTGACACGACAGACTCGATCGATTGTCAGGTGGATGATTTCATGTTCTTCGACTTCTCACAGGGCGATTACGATAAGCGTTATGTCCAGAGCGGCGAATACATCACGGCTGTTCAGGATCTGGGTTTCCCGGTCAACTTCCTGAAACTGAAATGGAAAGCGACGGAGCCGAGCGGCACGGATGTGAAATTCCAGTTTCGGAGCGGATGGACCCTCTCCGAGGTGGAGAACGCTGCATGGCGCGGCCCGAACGGCCCCGGAACTTATTACACGACATCGGGCGAGCTGATAGACGATTACCACGACGGACACAGATATTTTCAGGTGAAGGCCATCCTCAGCAGCGACGATTCGATGGCCACGCCCACAACCGATTCGATTATCGTCGAATACGAGCAGATGAATGCCATCGAAGGGGATAGCGATCAGGTCGTCATGACGACCAACGCTGCCGTTCATTACGATGGTTCTGGCAACAGGGTTATGGTCGTGTATTTCACGGATTTGACGAAAAATCCCAATCCGGTTCTCACGGCAGCGGTCCATCCGGAGGCCCATCCGAGACTCGACGGCGGAATTAATAGATGGTGGCGTGTTTCCCTGGATGGCGGCTCGTTCACCGATGCCGACCTGATTCTCTACTACTTCGATTCTGATGTGCCTCAGAATGTGGACGAGGGAACCATGATTATGTGGCGTTACGAAAGTTCCTGGAATTCGTTTGCTCCGAATGTGCTGAACACAACGGACAATTTTGCGAGAAAGAACGGGTTGACGGAACTTTCGGAATGGACATTGGGCAACCCTGGGGCAACGATGATGTTTGAAGAAACGACTCCACCGAAACCTTCGCCGGCGGTCAACCTCCTTGTTGATGGGGCGGCCGTCGGCGTAAATCTATTCCTTGAAAGGACATCGGAATGCAGATTTGGCATCTACGACATCACTGGACGCATCGTTAAGTCTTACCCATCGAGGAGGTTTGTCAGAGGAAGCAATTCCATTCCTCTTGGCAGAATGCCACATTCGGGCGTCTTCTTCCTGAAGATCGACATCGAAGGGACGACCATTGTCAAAAAGTTCACCGTTATTTTTTAAAATAGGGTTGAAGCTATGAGGAGGTTAACATCCGCTCGACCAATCATAGGGTGCTGGTGATCAGGTGATTACTGTCTTCGGTTATGGGTAAACCCAATCTTTTCACGGCTTAGCACAAGCGGGCGGTTGCGGCACTATCCGATTTCAGTGCGAGTATGACCGATGCGTTTGCAATGGCGAGCACCGTTGCGACGACAAACGGCGCAGATTTCCCATAGGCGTGGCTGAGATTGATGCCTATTACGGGCGCCGGCGCGCTGATCAGGCCCGAAAGTGTGTTGACGGCTCCGAAAATCCGTCCTTTGCTATCGGCATCCCCCATCCTCGACAGCCCGATGTTGTAGGCTATGTGCACAAGCTGGGAGAACGGGAGCGCAATCACGAGCAACAGGATTGACGGCTTCGTGCTCCAGATCAGGAGAATGGCCTCCATCATGAACAGCCCCGTCGCCCATGAGAACAGAAGCTGTTTCCGCTCGATTAGGTCACCGACCGCGAAACCGAGGGCCGCACCTATCAGGTTGCCGTAAAAGAAGCTCAGGTTTATCCGCGCGTCGGAATAGCCGATCTCCTTTTCGATCAGCTGGATAAACGGCCCGTAAATGCTGAAATTGAAAGCGACCATCGTCAGGATAGCTGCAAGCGCGAGGATCAGATGGGTTCTGTCCACGAACGGGTTGGACCACAAAGGGATGTGTGGCTTCTCCTTCTTAAAATTCTCGTCCAGAGCGTAATGCCGTGCGAGCGATACGAAAAAGTTTGCGGCAGCGTAGATTATCAACAGGCCTCTGACGCCGACCATCGGGAGAAGGATGGCTCCTGCGAACGGGCCGAGGGCAATTCCGAGACTGACAAACGCCTCCATGCGTGCAAAATGTGTCCCCGCCCCTTCTCCGATATCCGCTATCATTGCCAGCATGGCAGGCCATTGGAGCGCTGACATGATCGCCGCAATCGCAAGAAGAGCCACCACGACATAAACATTGCGGCACAACGCAGAGAACATGTAGCTTACGGCTGTGATGTAACCCGGGAAGACTATCAACGGTTTCCTGCCAATTCGGTCGGAGATCGTGCCACCTATGAACTGAAACACCGTGTAGGCTGCAAAATTCAGCGAGAAGGAGACGCCCACAAGCCTGTCGTTGCCGCCGAGGGACATCAAAAACGACGGCAGCAGGTAGTTCCATGTGAACATGAAAAAGACGAGGAGCCCGACGGATACCGCTATGACATCGCCATTGCGACGCTTATTCATCTCTTAGTAGTCAAAGGCATTCGGGATGTGCTTTATCTGGATGTTTCCTCCTGCCCCATAAGTCACGGTTATGACATCGAACCTCACATTTATGCGGTCGAGGAGCCCTTTTCGGTAAAGGTATGTCTCAGCGGCTCGCTTCAAAAATGTTATTTTCCTGCGCGTTACCTGTTCTATCGGATCGATGAATGGGATACGGCTTGATTTGACCTCGACGAACACCAAAACATCGCCATCGCGAGCTATGATATCGATCTCCCCACCGCGTATCGTGAAATTCCGTTCGATTATCTCGTATCCCTTACTTTTCAGGTAACTTACAGCTATGCTCTCCGCCTCATGTCCCTTGTTTCTGGTGCTTTTCGATTTATTTCTCATTCAGAAGTTACTATAAGCCAGTATAGCTATAAAAAGTGCAAGGACGAAAGAGACGATAAAAATAATGACCCTTATTTGGGCGATAAGCTTCATAGTATCGACAAAAGACAGGAGCGCTTCAGAATTCTCTTTGTAGTTCCTCGCTTCCTTGCTCGCTTTGATCCAAAGCAGAGAGAGCCAGATTACTATGCCGTAAACTAACAATACAATAATGATTCCCCCCGCTGGTAAAATCATAAATGAGTAGAGGGTTCCGAATATGGAAACTATCAAACTTATTACTCCAAGTGCTGCGGCCCATGGAGCGAAGCGTTCCAGCTCTTTTATGAGTTCCGTCTTATACTTTTCATCTACCATCCCTTTCTGCTCCTCCCGATTTCCTTCGAATACATCATTTTGGGGGATTTGTTCTGCCATGATAACACCTCCTTTTTAACATCCAGCGAAAGAAGTTTAAATCTAACCTGTCATCCTTGAAAGGTGCGCTTCAAGCCTCGCTATCTTGTTTTTGAAATTGCGTGCTTTCTCCCTTTCGGCCTCGACCACATGGGAAGGTGCTTTCTCCACGAAGTTTTTGTTGCTCAGTTTCTTCTCAGTCCGCTCAAGCAGCTTTTTCAGCTCCGTAATCTCCTTGAGGAGCCTCGCCTTCTCCTTCTCCACATCTATCAAACCTTCGAGAGGCACATAGAAGTCTATCCCCTGAATTACAGTCGATGCCGACATGCGAGGCGGTTCACTTTCATATCTGACAGAGGCGACTCTGGCGAGCGAGGTGAGCAATTCAACCTTGTTGTCGAGCAAATCCCTGACCTTTTCGGCTTCCGGCATGCGTGCCACCAGCTCGATGTCGGATTTTGGCGGTATCTTGAACTCAGCCCTTATCTCGCGAATCTCGGTGACAAGCTGTTTCAGGAACTCAAACGCATCTGCCGATTCAGGTTCACTCAGCCCATCATCCTGCGGCCAGCTGGAGATCATTATGGATTTGCCGTCCTTGTTAGGCAGCTTTTGCCAGATCTCCTCGGTGATGTATGGCATTATGGGATGGAGCAGCTTCAGGAAGCGGTCAAGCACATAGAACGCCACGGCAAGCGCATCGTCCTTGCGGCTGTCGGCGAGACGCGGCTTTATCGCCTCCAGATACCAGTCACAGTATTCATGCCAGAAGAAATCGTATAGCTTGCTTGCGACCTTGTTGAATTCAAAATCTTCGAGCCCTTCTGTCACCGATTTAACGGTCTCGTTCAGACGGGTAAGTATCCATCTGTCCTCAAGTTCCAGCTTCTCAGGCAGGCCTTTCCATTCAAACCCGTCCGATTTGAGGAGAAGCAATCTCGATGCGTTCCAGATCTTGTTTGCGAAGTTGCGGCCGCTTTCGATGCGTTTTTCGCCAAATCTGAGGTCCTGACCTTCGGGCAGAGAGAGCACGATGCTGATTCTGAGGGCGTCGGCGCCGTATTTCTCCATGTATTCGATGGGGTCGATGAAATTGCCTTTGCTCTTGGAGATTTTTTCGCCTTTTTCGTCGCGGACAAGTCCGTGCAGGTAGATGTCGGTGAACGGTTTTTCCTTCATGAACTCATAGCCCGCCATGACCATCCGCGCGACCCAGAAGAACAGGATGTCCCAGCCCGAAATAAGCACATCGTTAGGGTAGAATTTATCGAGCCATTCAGTCTTTTCCGGCCATCCAAGCGTTGAAAACGGCCAGAGCCACGAGGAGAACCATGTATCCAGCACATCTTCGTCCTGAACAAGGTTTGTCGAGCCGCATTTCGGGCATTTTTCCGGCGGCTCCTCCGACACGATCGTATGCCCACAATCTTTGCAGTAATAGACAGGGATGCGATGCCCCCACCATATCTGGCGGGAGATACACCAATCCCTCACATTCTCAAGCCAATGGAAGTAAATTTTTTCAAACCTTTTCGGGGTGATCCTGATCTCGCCCTTCTTGACCGCCTCGATTGCAGGCTCGGCAAGGGGTTTCATCTTCACGAACCACTGCTCTGACAAGTAGGGCTCGATGACGGTGTGGCATCGATAGCAGTGCCCAACTGCGTGGCTGTGGTGCTCTATTTTTTCGATAAAGTTAAGTTCTTTAAGCTCTTCGACAATGCGTTCTCTTGCCTCGTATCTGTCCATCCCGCGGTAAGGACCAGCGTTTTCGTTCATCTTAGCCTCTTTGTCCATCACAACGACGAACGGGAGGCTGTGTTTCATGCCCATCTCGTAGTCATTGGGGTCGTGCGCAGGCGTGACTTTTACTGCACCTGTTCCGAATTCGGGATCCACAAGTTCGTCCGCAATTATGGGAATTTCAGGAGGCACATCGGTCGGCTCCTGCTCCCCCACTGCGTAGCTCCGCCTCATCCAATCGACCATCGGAAGCCTTACTTTTTTGCCTACCAGATGTTTGTAACGCTCGTCGTCAGGGTGCACCGCGACGGCAGTGTCGCCCAGATATGTCTCAGGTCTTGTGGTGGCTACCACGATGTATTTATCGGGGTCATTCACAAGTGGATATTTGATATACCAGAGACGGCCATCGTGCTCCTCGTGCTCCACCTCATCGTCTGCAAGGGCCGTGCCGCAGCGGGGACACCAGTTGATTATGCGCGTCCCTCTGTAAATCAAGCCCTTCTCGAACAGCATTACGAATGCCGTTATGACCGCACGATACATATCCGGATCCATGGTGAACTTGGAGCGTGACCAATCCGCCGATACACCAAGCCGTTTCAGCTGGTTGATGATCCTGTTGCCATACTCCTCCTTCCATTTCCACACCCTGCGGACGAACTCCTCGCGGCCGAGATCAAATCTGGTCTTCCCTTCTTTTGCGAGCTGCCGCTCGACCACATTCTGCGTAGCTATCCCTGCATGGTCGGTGCCCGGCTGCCACAATACATTGTAGCCCTGAAGTCTGCGCCACCGCACGAGTATGTCCTGCAATGTGTTGTCCAGAACATGCCCGATGTGGATTATTCCTGTCACATTCGGAGGAGGCATCGAAATTGAGAATTTCGGACGAGATTCATCGTTCGGGTCAGCTTTAAAGAACCCGCTCTCTTCCCAAAATTTGTACCACCTATCCTCGACCTCTTTGTGGTTGTATCTCTTTGGTATCTCCATGATGGCGCTTATTTTAAACAAAACCCATGCGTCAGGCAAATAAACGGCTTACCCATACCCACCCAGATGTTGTATGTTCAGTTACACCGACGCCGCGCTGACCTTGTGCCTTGTAAGGAATTTTTATCGGGCTCATAATATTCTGCGATGAAACTGAGAGTTATCTTCGACAACTATCTACACAAAAAGGATCTCGTGACCGGATGGGGGTTTTCTGCCCTTATCGAGAGAAACGGGACGCAGCTCCTGTTCGATACCGGAAGCAAGGCCGATATCCTGTTCGATAACGCCCATAAAATGGGGCTGAACCTCGGCGTCATAAAGCACATCTTCATCTCGCACTGGCATTGGGATCACACGGGCGGCTTATGGGAGCTCCTGAAAAATGCTGAAGCGGCTCGTGTTTATGGCCCGTTGCCTGCCCCTCCGATGATTGACGATAGGATAGCGATGTATGGCGGCGAATTTGTCGGGATAGGCGCATCACCGACCGAAATTCTGGACGGATATGTCAGCACGGGATCAATGGATGCGGGCAGCTCCCTCAAGGAACACTCGTTGATAGTTGACGGCAGGATGCTGGTCGTGGGTTGTTCGCATCCCGGAATAGTCAGAATCGTCGAGCGGTTTATCGAAATAGTCGGTCGGCCGCCTCAGTTCGTGATCGGCGGATTTCATTTGGGTGGCTTCTCCCCGTCAAATGTCTCAGCTATCGCCGATGCGCTGTTCGACCTGGGCGTCGAACGGGTTGCTCCATGCCATTGCACAGGGGCCAGAGCGAGGGATATCATCCGCAAGAAGTTTGGCGACAGGTTCGTCGATGTTGGCGTGGGATTTGAAATGGAGAGTTAGAACCGCCGCCCCAAATTTTGAGGCCTCTCAGCTTTATCCTGTGTGAGAAAGCCATCAACTGCGTTCCTCTCCGTGCTCACAGATGCGCATCTTCGCCGAAATTGGCTCTCTCCGTCGCATTGGAGGGCTGTTTAAAGGCCTGACGGAAACCCTCTGCGATGTGATTTCACGGTCGTGACCTGTCTCCCTTGAGTTTGGGGATGGTTTGAGACAAAATATAACTCGAATTTCTTGAGGGAGGCATTATGAAAAAGGGATACGGTGCTGTGGTTATCGGCGGTGGCATCATCGGGACTGCTACCGCATATTACATGGCCAAACTTGGGTTCAAAGACATCCTTGTGGTTGAAAAGAATTACATAAGTTCCGGTTCGACAGGGCGATGTGCCGGCGGGATACGGCAACAATGGGATTCCGAATACAACATCAAGCTTGCCATGGGCAGCGTTAAAATATTCGAGCAGTTAGAGGACGAGCTTGGCTTTCCAACAGAGTATTATCAGGGCGGTTACCTGTTGCTCGCCTATCGCGAACAGGATGCCGAGTGGTTCAAACGCAGGGTGAAACTTCAGCAGTCGCTTGGCCTTGATGTCAGACTCCTCGATCCCTATGAGGCCAAACAGGTTGTCCCTTACATCAACACGGATGGCCTTCTGGCCGCAACATACTGCCCGACCGATGGACATGCCAATCCGTTTCTCGTGACATTCGGCTATTACAAGGCAGCTCAAAGACTTGGAGTTGAATTTGCGTTGAAAACCGAGGTCGTCGGAATCCATACGAAGGAATCGAGGATTAAAGGCGTCAAATTGAGCACGGGCGACACGATTGACACGGAGGTCGTTGTAAATGCCACGAATGCATGGACAAAAGACATCGCCGCGATGATAGGACTTGATTTTCCTGTAAACCCTCAAAGGCATGAGATCGCTGTCACCGAACCGATCGGAAAACTTTTCGATCCGCTCATCATATCGTTCAAACATGGCATCTATTTCAGGCAGGAGATGTCAGGCGGCATCGTTATGGGATACGGTGACCCTGAAGAGCCTTACAGCAAAAACATAAAATCGAGTTTCCCATTTCTCAGGAACATAGCGGCCAAACTCTCGGCTGTCATGCCTCTGGCCGACGATGTGCGGATACTCAGGCAGTGGGCGGGGCTGTATGCCATGACTCCGGATGCCCAGCCCATAATCGGCGGCTCGTCGGAGGTCGAGGGGTTTTATCAGGCCGTGGGTTTCAGCGGACACGGCTTTATGGTCGGCCCGAAAACCGCTCAGCTTCTGGCCGAACTCATAGTCCTTGGAAAGCCATCCATGACACTTGAGCCTCTCAGCGAGAAAAGGTTCAAGAGCGGGGAAATAAAGGTCGAGAAGGCAGTCATTTGACAAAAAAGGAGGTTGACGATGGTACCCAATCCTATGTTGATAGGAGAGATCAAGAAGTATCTCGAAAAGGCCTTGCCAAAGATCAATGAGGAGATCGAGAAGGATCTACTGGACAGGGAGGAAGAAGTTCTCAGGAAGATTAAAAAGATGACGCTCGATCCTGAAGCTCAGGAGAGGGCACGGCTTTTCCTTGAAATACTCAAAGATGAGAAGTGCAAGGTCGATGCGGAGACCAGAAAGCTGATCGTCTTCGCCCTCTACTACCTGATTAAAAAGCAGGATCTAATTCCTGACTGGTATCCTATTGTGGGATATGACGACGATGTGGAGGTCACAAATTACATTTACCGGGAAACAGTGACGGAGATCGAAAAATACAAAGAGTGCGCCGGTAAGAAATAAGGCCATTACTTCACAGATCATTTTTTGTGCCAGATAGCGCTGTCGGGGTGAGTTAGAGCCCCGATTAAACCTTCATCTGGAGGTGAAGATGAAGTTATCCGTTGTCATACCTGCTCACAACGAAGAAGAGAACATCCCTCTTCTTGTGAAAGAGCTTGATGATATGATTCGCAGTTCAGGTCTAGACATCGAGGTTATCCTTGTAGATGATGGTTCTACGGACGGCACTTATGAAAAAGCGAAAGAGGCAGCCGAGCGGTATCCGTGGCTCAAACTTGCTCGACACGGCAGGCGGATGGGCGTTTCCCATGCGCTTAAGACCGGCTTCCGCATAGCCGACGGCGATGCCTACATGTTCTTCCCTGCCGATCTGCAGGTTGCGGCGGACGAAATCCCCAAATTTGTCGAAAAACTTGAGGAAGGGTGGGATCTTGTGTGCGGATGGCGGCAGGGCAAATACGAAAAGGCCTTTGTGTCGAACATCTACAACTCATTGACCCGTAAGATGTTCGGCCTGAAGATTCACACGATGAACTCGGTCAAGGCCTTTCGGAAGGAGGTCGTTGACAGGCTGCCGTTCAGAAAGGACTGGCACCGTTACATCGTCCCGTTCGCACATGAGGCCGGCTTCACAATCACGGAAGTGCCGATTAAGCACAGGCCGAGGATTCACGGCGAGAGCAAATACAAGGGGTTGGGCCGCGTGATAATAGGCCTGCTTGACCTGATTGCTGTGAAATTCCAGCTGTCTTTTGGGCAGAAGCCGCTCCTCCTGTTTGGCACGCTGGGCGGAATTTCGCTTTTGCTTGGCCTGATCGTGGGGCTCATTGCGGTCTATTTCAGGGTTTTCAAGCACATCGGCTACAGGCCTATCGTGTATCTCACGATGCTGCTCATTTTACTGGGCATCAGTCTGTTTTCGATGGGCTTTCTCGGCGAAATCGTGGCTAACATCAGGGATGAGATGGAGATGCGGTTCGAGAGGATCGAGCGAAAGATTCGCGAGAGCTGCAACAAAAACAGGGACAGCCAATGACAAAAGAAGCTACCCTCATAGCCGTAGCCGGCTACATGCTCCTGTCGGTGCCCGCACTGATCTCATGGCGGGAGAAGATGCGCCTCGAAAAGGACATCTTCCTTTCAGGCCTGCGCGCGCTAATTCAACTTGCGATACTCGGCTCCGTCCTGCTGTATATCTTCCAGATGCCCAAATGGATAGGCCCGATAGTGGTCCTTTTCTTCATCGTGTTCGGGTCGTTTATCGCCTCTGAGCGTGGAAAAAAGGTGCCTTTTGCATTTCCGCTTGCGATCACAGCTTTCATAATCGGCTACCTGCCCGCCGCACTCGTCCTGTTCGCCACCGGTGTGGTCAAATCCATTCCCAATGTCTTCATCCCGCTATCGGGCATGATGATCGGCAACGCCACGAAATCGGTATCGCTGGCCTACGATCGAGTTTACCGCATGATCGAGAACAATCAGGAGGTGATTGAGGCCGCATTTATCGACGGGGCGAGCTACACCACCGCCGCAAGGTTCTTCATACACGACCTCCTCAGGATAACCCTCCTGCCATCGATCGACAGCATGAAAATACTCGGCGTGGTGCACATACCTGGAACGATGTCAGGCCTCTTGATAGCGGGCACTCCACCCATAAAGGCGGCGGCCTATCAGGCGATGATCGCATACGCCATATTTTCTGTCACTTCACTTGCCACGATGATAACAACTTACGGCTCATTTTACCTCGTTCTGAAAAACAAATACGAAAAGTTATACTTCGCGAACAGGATTTCGAGGAAATTCAACCACAACTGAGGCTTACTCGCAGATGGCTTTGTAGATGTAGGCGCTTCGCATGACCCTTTTGACATAGCCTCTCGTCTCTTTGAACGGGATCATCTCGACGAACAGGTCAGTATCCGCAAACGGCAGATACTGTTTCCATGTCACAACTCGCCCCTTGCCAGCGTTGTAAGCCGCAAGCGCATAGATTTCGTTTTTGAAAACGGACAGGAGCTCCTTCAGGTGATACGCACCTATCTTGATGTTGGTGTCCGGGTTTCTGAGAACTTTTGAATGGAATCTGCTGCCCGGCTTTATCTTGCGCCACACCTTTTTTGCGGTTTTGGGCATCACCTGAGTTAGTCCGACAGCACCGGCCCTTGAGACAACCGTGTGCATAAACCTGCTCTCCTCCCGCATCAGGCCAAGGAGAAGCCCCTTGGACAACCGATAGGCTCTTGAGTGTTTCGTGACCCATGAGTGGAAAAGGCACGGATAAGCGATTTTGAGGACTTCTTTGGGAACCGGTGAGCGCGCATTGTCCACGGTCACGGATGCGGTTGCGATCGCCGTCTGGTAGTCGCCAATGGACTGCGCATAACGGCCGATGTCATAGCCTGTGGCCAATCCGCCCATCTTTGCTTCATCAATGGCCCACAGGATGAACCCGATGAAGGAGAAGAATTTGCCCCGTTTCGCATGCTCCGAGTATCTGGGATTGTGCGCCTGTATCCATCTGGAGTAATCGGTCGTAAGGACCTTCCCTTTGTATGCCCTGAGCGTGTAGTATGAGTATGTCTTCGTGCGACTTGCCTGAATGCGATATTTTCGCTTGTGAGTTATTTTGTAGAGCCAGAAAAGGGCGGCGGTCTTCCAGAACCGTGATTCATCGGACGAGGCCGCCTTCTCAAGATACTTTATCGCATCGCCCTTTTTTCTCAACGCATAAGCCGTTATCCCGATGCGCAGGCTTTGAAACTGGTCGGGGTTTCTGAGCTTGCTCTTCATTCGTGAATAGCCCACAAAATCCCGCTTTCGGATGATCAGGTTGCTCAGCTCCAAGATGGCCGCCTTTCTCACATCTTCATCTTTCGCGTCAAGGGCCTTGAGATACTCCCTTCTTGCGCGCAAAAACTGGCCTTTTCTTTTGTAAATCCTTGCGGCGTAGAGATAAACTCGTGGGTCGTGCTTCTTTTTGGGGTTGTAACGCCTCATGAAGGACGAGTATCTTCCTTTTTTGTAGTAAACCATCAGCCTGACATCGGAATAGGATGGTGCGTATTTCAGCGCTGTCGTGTATTTCCTGTTGAAAAAATAGGCCTTCGCTTTTGCGGTTCGGTAATCTTTGAGGTAGCGAGCTGCTCCGATGCTGTAAGGCGTCTCAGGGTAGTCAATCAGAGTCATCTTGAAGTAGTGGGTGGCGAGTGAGACATTGCCCGCCTTTCGGTAGGCTTTGCCCATGAGCAAGAACGCCCTTGCCGAGTCCTCGCGCGCCATGTTGGGCAACGCCGCCTTCAAAACCTCAATGGCGCTCGATGGATGGTTGTTCAAAACGGAGTTTGCGTATGTGAAAACGGTCGTCTTATCGACCCTTTTCCATCGGGAGGCCGCAGTCAATGCTATGCGATGTGCTCTCCAGAGGTTTTTGTGCCGCAGATTGTAGTTCATATCGACATAGTCGATGAAATCGTCGAGGTAGGGTGCCACTTTGCGCGCTTCGTCTATCAATCTGTTCGTTGACGGGTCATCCAACTTGTAGGACGCATAGGCATAAGCCACGATGTCATACTCATCTATCTGGTCGAGAGGGGCGGCTTCGATGGCCTGCACGACGCCCTGATAATCGCCGGTGCGAAAACAGGCGGCCATATACATCTTTCTGGCCACCTTCTGGTATAGGAGATTTGATGTTATCGATTTTACGCCCTCCCAATCCTGCCGCTCTGCTGAATAATACGCGGAATACAGCGGCCCGACAGCTAATACGATGGTAAGAAAAAGGTTCATATACCAGCTTTCCCCCTTCTGGAAGTTAAGCTGGAATTATAGCGCATGTGAAACAGGTAGAAGCCGGTTTAAACCAGATAACAAATTGAACCCCAATATGTTGCTCATTCAACCCCGGAGATGAGCTGCTTCAGGTTTTTCAGGTATTCCGACAGCCGTTGCCTTCCTTCTTCTGTGATGGAGTAAGTCGTTCTGGGTCTGCGGCCTACAAACGATTTTTTGACCGAAATCAGCCCGTTGTCCTCAAGTTTCCGCAAATGGCTTACGAGGTTGCCATCGGTTATTTTCAGGACTTTTTTCAACGAGTTGTAATCGAGGCTTTCGGTCTCCGAGAGCAGCACGAGTATCGCCAATCTCACCCTTTCGTGAATAACCGGGTCAAGTCCGTGAATATCAATCTCTCGACCTTGCATAAATTCCAACTCCTATGCTTATCAGCCCCACAACTATGGTCAGGACTATGGGACTGGCATCGAAGACTTTAAATCCTATCACGCTTAGCAGAGTAAGTGCGCCGCCGATCACAGGCCCGCGATCGTTCAGGAGCACGCCCATTATCATGTAGGCAGTGCCAACCATCGTCATCCACAGGTAGATGCTCCTGATGTCGGCAAGCGTCACGGTTACCGAGATGGCTACGAGCGTCGAGATCACCAGCACGATCCACAGCGTGCCGATCACCTTGCCAAGCCACAGGTTGGAAGCCGGCCTGGCCTTTTTGTCCGATATGGCAAACGGAATCACAAACCCGACCGTTGCAGCAATCCCGAACCCTATCGCACTTAACGCAATCGAGCCGTATCTGAACGCCATCGCAACGCCTAAAAATTGAACGGTAAGCGCAAGTCCCCATCCCACCAGCGATGCCCTTATCCCCGCACTCCTTGAAGTCTCAATAAATCCGGCCACAGGGAAAAGGATGAACCATATCAGCCAGAAATGGGTCAGCAGATAGACCGCACCTGTGATCACGCAAAATCCGCCCCAGATGATGTATGACCATGAGCCAACATCATAAACACGCCGCCTCACATCCACGACATACTCGATTATGTCGATCACATCCCTCATTTTTGCATCGTTCGTTTTGTTGTCGCTCATTTTCTTACCTCCTACTTTGTGACACAAAGTATATTGCATCGTAGTTTGAAGTCAAGTTGTTCCGCCATCGGATTGAAATGCAGCGGTTCTTTTGGTTACACTTAACGGGCGGAGGCTTCGGATGCGATTAAGGAATAGGTCTCTCACTCAAAAACTTATAACCATCCTTGCTGATGCAGAGGTGCAGGGGACGAAACTCGTTTTCCTCAACGGTTCGCCTTCGATGGGAGCTGAAGATGCGATCGAAGAGTTCCTTTCCACCGTTCAGGGTGTGGTGAGTGCAAGAGCGAGCTCGGACAACCTTGAAAGCGCGGTAAATCAATGGACTGACTGGATTTTGAACAGGAGCGGGATTAATCGAAAGCTGATCATGGCCGAGCTTGAAAGGCGAGGCATCCCTCACCCGTTCGACGGCAACAGGATCTCGCTTTTCCGTGAGCTTGTGGTGGCGCTTGGCCCTCACATCCCGATCGTGCTTGTCCTCAGTCCGGGTTACGACTTCCGAGATACAGAAGGGCTTGAGAGGCTGTTTTCCCCGATCTGGGGGTATCCGATAATGGTGGTTCTCACAGGTTGTGGCGCAGTGCCGACCTCCAGCCGATGGATCTCATTGGATCTCAAGCCAATCGGCCTTGATGAAATCTGGCAGTCATTGTTGGAGTTCACGGGCAGGGAACAGGACCCTGAGTTTGTGAAATGGCTTTATAACGAAAGCGGCGGCGTGCCACTTCTCATACGCCAGATGCTCGATGTGCTTATGGAGCAGGGAATTCTGTCGAAGGGACAGCTCGTCACGGACTACCGGGATGCGGATCTCAGTGGGATTGTTGAGTATCACCGCCGCATGATTCAATCCATGAAATTATCGGATGACCTCCTGAAATTCATGAGCTGCATCAAGTCTGCACCTGAAAGCCTGTTAGCTCAATTATCTGGAAAAGGGAACATTCTCAGGTTGAAATGTGCAGGCGTCATTGCAGTCTATGGGCGTGATGTGCGAATTGCAGGGAAAATCCTTGACAGAGAAATCAGGTCGATTTACGGCGATACGGACTGCGAGGAACTTGTCCGTGAGCTGCAGGTGCGCGCAGGGCTTTCCAAACATCTCGTAAAAGCATCGGATAATCAACTCAAAGTCACTCAACGGCTTTCCGATGTTAATTCCCTCAACGAAACCATACCACCTGAAACGGTCACAAAGTTTAAGGCGGCAGACAGGTTGATCCACGACGGCCATCTCACCGAAGCGATCAGGATACTCAGGGGAATATTTGACGCCTCTGATTCGGCTGTTGTCAGGACAATCGCTGCCATCAACATGAGTCACATACTGTTTGCTATGGGGGAAATCGAAGATAGCAAGCGATACCTTCAGGAGTCTTTGAAAAATGCTCGTAGTGCTGGCATAAACTCGTTTCCTGAAATGGCTCGTGCGCTTGGTATAACACTTTATGCTTTTGAGGGTTACACGGACAGGATGTTCAAGGAGATGTGGTCGTTGCTTTCCGCTGGCGGCAGCGAAGAAGTGATGAAAAATGTCAGCTCTCATTACGCCGATGTGCTTTTCTTTCGTGGCCTTTACGACATGAGGCTCAGCATTCTGAACAGGGCGAAGGCGGAGAGCGAGGAAGATCGCGGCGTGATAATGGCACACATTGCGGAAACCCTGATCGAGATGGGCAGGTATCAGGAGGCAGCAAAATGGATACGCAGAGCCAAACCGGTGATCGGGAGCGTTCCGTTGTGGAGCCCGGTGGTAAAGAGGCTTGAAGCTCAGCTAACTCTGGCCAGAGGAGCACTTTCAGACGCTGATGCACTTATCGACAACGCTATCGAGCTGTATCGCCGCATGAACGCAATCATCGGCCTAATCAAGTCTATCGCCATCAAGGGCGAAATTCTTATGAGGATGGGCAGGCTGAGCGAGGGATTGAGGAAAATTAGCGATGCAAAGGGACATGTTAGTTCCAGAGGCTACATCCTGCTGCTTCCCTATGTGCTTGAGCGAGCTATGAGGGGACTTGCACACAGCGATGCGGAGCCTCAGAGATTTCGGGAAGAAATGTTTGCCTACCTGTCAATTCTCGACAAACTGAATGCTCGTCCGCGCGCCTTCTGGTTCATTCAGACGCTGCCCGAACGACACAGGAAGGAACTCGCTTCAATTCTGTCTGAAGGCAGGGCGGGATTTGTGTGGATAAAGGTGCTTGGGCCGTTTAAGATCATCACGCCGTCGAACGATGTGCTCGTAAAAATCGGCTCAAACAAGGCGAGGCAACTCCTTCTGACGCTCGCACTTGCTGAAGCGGGCTACATTAACACGAGTGCTGCCTCGCTGGCGCTGATGTTGTGGCCCGATATGCCGCCCGATAGGCAGATTCACAACATCCACTGGCTATTTACCCACATAAGGAAAACGCTTGGCATAAACATATTTCGGAAAACGGGCGATCAGTATCGATTTGATCCGAATGT
>JALVZN010000165.1 GCA_027037615.1 Caldifarciminota bacterium
CGGCTGTATCGAACTTCAAGCGGTATGATCTTGTAAACGGTTGAGTCTGTGTAGATCTCGGCCATCAACGCCATGCCGCTGGCCGAGTTTGTGGCTGACCTGAAGGCGTAGTTGCCGAGTGAGTAGAAGATTGGTTTTCCGTGATAGAGCTCAAATCCCTGCACCACATGGGGATGTGACCCGATGACGAGGTCGGCGCCGCTGTCTATCGCTATGTGAGCGAGCGATTTCTGGTAAGTCTTTGGTGTGTCAAGCCGTTCGGCGCCCCAGTGGAAGAACACGACGATGAAGTCAACCGTGTCCCTCAACTTCACTATGTCCGCCCTGACGAACTTTGCGTGCCCGAATGCCGTGCCTGGCCGCTTTGAATTCGCCCAATAGCTCTTCGGAAATGTGTTGGAATAAGCCAAAACTGCGATCTTTTTGCCCCTGACATGGAACACCATCGGCCGCCGCGCTTCCGAAATGTCCTCACCTGCACCACAATGTTTTATGCCGAGCGAATCGAGTATCGATATCGTCTGCTCAAGCCCTTCTGGCCCGAAATCCATTATGTGGTTGTTGGCGAGCCCAAAGCCGTCGAAACCGGCTGATTTGGCGTAAGATAGCAATTTTGGCGATGCGAGAAATGTGAACTCCTTATCCTCAACGCGTGTCCCGTGCGTCCCGAACGGGCACTCCAGATTGGCGATGGCGATGTCAGCGGTTTCAATCAGCGGAAGCGTGCCCCTGAATGGATAAATGGGGTCGTTTTTGACGCTCTGGAGTGCATCCATGCCGGCCATCATGAGGTCACCGAAAAAGACGACTTTGATCGGCGTGTCGGCCAGCGCAATCAGAAAAGTTATCAATGCAATCATGGCTTATCGAGGGAAAGGGGACGGGATTACCCGCCCCCTTCAGGGATTTACTTCAAAGAGACAAGTTTCTGAACGCCGATCTCTTTGCCGTTGACCGAATATCTGACGAAATAGATTCCGGATTTCGGAAGCTGGAACGCAAGGGTGTGGTTTCCGGCCTCGGCTCGGCCTGAATAGAGCTCTTTGACCATCCTTCCACTGACATCGAAGACAGCAAGCGAGACGGAGCCAGAATGCGGGAGTGAGAAATAGAGAGTCCCTGCGCCGTTGACGACATTGTTTCTGAGGCCGAAGTATGGCCGCAGGGCGGATCTGTCCGCGCCTTCGCTTATTCTGGTGGCGCCTGTGGTGAATTTGACCGCGTAATTGTTTCTCGGCCCATCAAAAGTGACCGGATGTCTCTCGTCGTAAAGCAGCGCAAGTGCGTCGTTCTCCGAAGGCGATTCTATGCCGATCGTGCAGCTCCTGGCCTCTCCGACCGACTGATACTGGAACAGGATTATCCCGTCGCCTGTCATCGTCGGGTAATACGCTGGATCGTAAAAGATAACCTCGAAGGTCTCCGTTGTGCTTGAACCGAAATGGGGCACATCGTCCCATTCGACGATAAACCTGTGGTTTTCAGCGTCGTTGAGCGTATAAACATTCCCGCCTGAACTCGGATTGAGGTCGTCCCAGAACGGAGCTACCATGACGATGCCGTCGCTATTCGGGAGCTGCTCGTTTCCGTATGGGCTGCTGGACGATGCGCCCATGGCGATAAACCCGTTCGAGCAGACGCTGATGGTGTTGTAAGCCTGCCCGTAGTATGTGAACTGGAACGGGAGGTTAACCGTTGCGATGTCGTCGTCGCCGAGGTTCAGCTGCGTTCCTGATGAGGCATCAACCCAATCGTATTGCGGCCATTCGGGATAGGCTTCGTCGTCGGAATCGTAGGCGATGTATCCGTAATTGTCGGGGCCGGTCGGATTTGGCATTGCGGTGAGCGAAAATGCGCCTCGCGGCACAGAAGCCGACATCGTTGTGA
>JALVZN010000166.1 GCA_027037615.1 Caldifarciminota bacterium
TCGGGCAGATTTTGACAAGCGCTATGGGCGCCTTTGCGTTCTCACGCCTCAAATTCAAGCTGAGGGACAAGCTGTTTCTGGGATACCTCGTCACGCTGATGATCCCGTTTCAGGTCACGATGATACCGACTTTCGTCCTCCTCAAATACCTCGGATGGGTTGACACATACCAGGGGCTGATCGTGCCCGGACTCGTGTCGGCCTACGGCACATTCTTCCTGAGGCAGTTCTTCATCTCCATACCGCGCGACCTTGAGGACGCCGCCACCATCGACGGATGCAACAAGTTGGGGATTTTCAGACATGTGATTCTGCCGCTTGCAAAACCGGCTATCGCGACGCTGTCGATCTTCACATTCCTCGGCGTCTGGAACGACTTCCTCTGGCCACTCGTCGTGATCAACTCGCCCGAAAAGATGACCTTGCCGCTCATGCTCAACAGCCTCAGGGGATTGCATTCGACAGACTGGACGATACTCATGCCTGCGTCCGTCATCGTGGTAACGCCCGTGATACTCGTTTACATCTTCAACCAGAAATTCATCACAGAGGGCATTTCGCTAACGGGATTGAAAGGCTGAAACGGCGGGGGAAACAGGCCGTCACCGTTAGAGGATTGGCAAGGCTCGACCTGTCAATTCGTTCGACATCGTCACTCTGAAACCGGTCAACGCTCAACTCTACCGATAGTTGTGGTTTCAGGGGTAGAAGGACGGGGCAATCGGCGAGATTGCAATCCTTAAGCGTTTCCTCACAGCGGATTTTGAGCTAAAATCCGCCGCCACAAAAGGGGGAAGATGAAATGAAACCCATCACAGCCGTAATGGTGGGAGCCGGTCAGCGCGGGCTGTATTCATACGGCCCTTATGCACTCAGGTATCCCGATGAGCTGAAATTCGTGGCCGTTGCCGAGCCAAGAGAGGATCGGCGCAAACGGTTCGCTCAGGAGCACAACATACCGAAAGAGATGCAATTCAGCTCATGGCAAGAACTTATGCAACATGGCAAGATAGCGGATGTGCTGTTTAACATGACGATGGATCGCGACCATTTTGAGTCCACAATGGCAGCGCTCAAGGCTGGCTACGATGTGCTGCTCGAAAAACCGATAGCCCACACGCCCGAACACAGCGCAGCGCTCGTCCTTATGGCCGAAAAGACGGGCAGATTGCTCCAGATATGCCATGTGCTGAGATACACGGCTTTTTTCCGCAGGCTGAAGGAAACCCTGCTTGAAGGGGTGCTCGGCGACATCATCACGGTGGAGCACAAGGAGAACCTCGTCTGGTGGCACATGGCGCACAGCTTCGTGAGGGGCAACTGGCGCCGCTCCGACACATCCACGCCCATGATCGTGGCCAAATGCTGTCACGATTTCGACATCCTCTACTGGAATATCGGACGGAAATCGGTTCGAGTTTCATCCGTCGGGGAACTCACCCACTTTCGGCCTGAAAATGCGCCTGAGGGCGCGCCTGAAAGCTGCCTCGATGAGTGCCCGGCAAGGGAAAATTGCCCTTACGATGTCCACAAGATTTACCTGAATATGGATCACAACGGATGGCCTATCAACGCCATAACTCAGGATATGAGCTACGAGGGCAGGTTGAAAGCGCTGCGTGAGACGGGATACGGCCGCTGCGTTTACCATTGCGATAACGATGTCGTGGATCATCAGGTCGTCAACATCGAATTTGAGGGAGGCGTCACAGTGGCTATGACGATGAACGGACACGGGTTTGAGGAGTCCCGAACCATGAGATACGATGGGACAAGGGCATCCCTGCGCGCAAAATTCGACTACCGTGAGGGAATTATCGAAATCCATCCTCATTTCTGGGGACGGGAAAGCACGGAGATACGGATTCCTGCATCTGAAAGCGGGCACGGCGGCGGCGATTTCGGCGTGATCAGGGAATTCCTGAAGGCCGTGAGAGGTGAGGAGAAGCCGTTGACCTCGGCAAGAGAATCGCTTGAAAGCCATTTCATTGCGTTTGCGGCCGAGAAGTCCAGGTTGACCGGCGAGGTCGTGGAGATGGAAAATTACAGGGCTCAAATAATGAGGAGGGCGAAGGAGATCGTCAACGAATGGATTGGAGAACCGAAATCCTGAGGCGAATTTACCGAGCCTGGACTCCAACACTTAGATACACAAAAATCGGCTCACCGATCAGATCCGCAGCAGTCATAGTCGTGTGGCACAGGAAGTTGTGGGGTGCCGTCCCAGCCTACATCGGCTATGATGCGGTCGGACTTGCATCACAACATGCCGATGCCGATCCGATAGTCGCCATCCTGCGAGATTACGGTTTCGACGCGGTGAGGGGATCGACGACACGGGGCGGAATATCCGCCAGCATCGGACTGATCAAGAGCCTCAAGCGCAACAGGCTTGTTGCCATCACCCCGGACGGCCCACGCGGGCCAGCAGAACATTTCCAGAAAGGCGCATGGGCGCTCGCCAGAGCACTCAATGTGCCGATGATCTTCACGGGCATCGGTTACTCTCATTTTATCAGGTTGCGGACATGGGACAGATTTGAGCTTCCCGTCCCGTTTTCACGCGTATTCGTCATATACGAGGTCAGAAATGCGCCGAGTTCACACGAGGAGGCAGGCGATATACTAAAGGCCGTCACGAAGCGGGCTGAAGATATGGCGAAAAGGTGGAAGATGTATGTTCAAAGTTGACCTGTCGAAAATCAAAGGTCAGGAATCCGCTGTCAGATTGCTGTCGAGGGCTGTCCTGTCTGGCAGTTACGCGCCGCTCTACCTGTTTTACGGGCCTCAGGGCGTCGGAAAGGCTACCGCAGCGCTTGAATTCGCAAAAGCCGCCAACTGCAGGTCGGAGACCGTCAGGCCGTGCGGCAAGTGCAGTCAATGCAAAAAGATCAGCAGGTTTGTCCATCCCGACATCTTCATACTTTTGCCCACCAAATCAGACGATTACACGACACTTGAACGCAGAGACGGCGAAGTTCGACCTTACAACATCGACATGACAAAAGAGATCTCGATCAAACGGGTCAGAGAGCTGCAATATCAGCTGTCACGGCCGCCGATGGAGGCGAAGCGGCGGTTTGTCATCATCCTGAACGGCGAAAATCTGAGCCTTGAAGCGCAAAACAGCTTCCTGAAAACGCTCGAAGAGCCGCCATCAAACACCACTTTCATCATGGTTTCGTCAAATCCTGAGTTGATACTGCCCACAATCCGCTCGCGCGCCAGAAAGATTAGGTTTAACCCGCTGCCGATAGAGCTATTCCGCAGTTTCTTCGACATCGACGCCAGGACGATCAATGTCCTGTGGCACCTGTCCGGCGGCAGCGTTGGCATGGCACGGGAGATTTTATCCAGAAACCTGCTGGAAATGCGGGCGCGCATCGTCGAGCTGATGATCACAAAGGACATCAACGCCCTGTTGGAGCTCAAAGACGAGTTCGTGCGCAGTCGAAAGACGGCGTCAGATGTGGCACTCCTCTACGGGATGATCCTTCGGGACATCATGTTGAAGAAGGAAGGCAGCGACGGCCTTGTCGTGAACATCGATTTAGAGGAGAAATTGGAGCAAGCCGCAAAAGAATTGAACTGGAAAAACATAGAGGATGCATTCTCTGCTCTCAGGAGGGTGCAGGAAGGGCTTGCCCGAAATGTCTCACTGCAAAACATGTTTTTCGTGCTTTTCCGCCCGTTCTATCGCAATTTTGAGGCCGTGGTAGTCTAAAACGCATTAAAATTTCACCCTATGCAATGGCTTGAGAAGCTCAAAGGCAGGGAAATTCCGGAAGCGCCGGGTGTCTATATCTTCAGGGACAGGAACGGGACGCCTCTCTATGTCGGCAAAGCCAAGAATTTGAAAAATCGGCTTCGGGCATACATGCGCGAACCGGATGATCCCCGAATAAGGCAGTTCGTCAAAAAGGCCACGGATGTCGAATTCATCGTTACCCCAACGGAAAACGATGCGCTCCTCCTTGAAGCCAATTTGATCAAGGAGTATCAGCCAAGATACAACATCAGGCTGAAGGACAACAAGGCCTATCCCTACATAATGGTCACCATGCGGGAGAAATATCCGCGTGTGGCGGTCGTCAGGCGCCCAAAATTTGAGAGTGGGAACCTTTATTTCGGCCCGTATCCGAATGTCGCATCACTCAGGAAAACGCTCAGGCTTGTCAGGCGCATCTTCCCCATCCGCAGCTGCAAATACAAGCTCCCGTCGTCGAGACAGATCAAGCCATGCCTCGAATACCACATCGGCAAATGCATCGGCCCGTGCACCGGGGAGGTAAGCGAGGAGGAATACAGGAGCCTCGTTCGCGGGGTGATCGCTTTTCTGCGCGGTCAGACCGACGAACTTGAGCGCGAACTTGAGCGCGAAATGCTTGAGGAAGCCCAAAAATTGAACTTTGAGCGGGCGGCGGTGCTGCGCGATCAGCTGTTCTCCATCCGACAGACCAAAATGGCGTTCAGGAAGGCGATAACCGCTCGCTCAATCGATTTCGTGGCAGTCGCAAGCAGCGGACACTACGCCTACGGCATGGTCGTCCTGTATCGAGGGGACAGGATTGTGGACAAACACGGTTTTATGATGGAGTTGCCGACCAAAAACGCTGAGCCTGCGGATGTTCTGGCCTCGTTCATGGAGCAGTATTACACATCATCGACCGTCACCGCCGATGAGATCGTCTTCCGCCCCATGATAGATGACCTTCAGGCGTTGCAGGAGCTCATAGAGAAAAACACTGGCAGAAAGGTGAAGTTCAGGGAGCCGACCGCCATAGAGGAACGCATCTACCGAATAGCCACGGAGAACGCCGAGCGGCTTCTGTCCGAAGAGCTTGAGAGGGCGGGCGCGATCGACGAAGCGCCGCATCCGGCAGTCGCATCGCTCCAGAAGGAGCTCAACCTCGACCGTCCGCCGCTGTGGATCGAGGCTGTTGACATATCCCACACATTCGGCGAGGCGATGGTCGGCTCGGTGGTGGTTTTCGTAAACGGACGGCCTAAAAAATCGCAGTATCGCCGTTACAGGATCAAATCGGTTGAAGGCATCGACGACTTTCGAGCCATACGCGAAGTGGTCTATCGAAGGCTCCGAAAGCTCATTGAGAGCGACAGCGACCTGCCCGACCTCATGTTGATCGATGGAGGCGAGATCCAGCTGCAATTTGCGCTCGACGCAGCCAATGAGCTCGGCGTGGAAGACATCCATTTCATAGGAATTGCCAAAAAATTCGAGGAGCTCCATTTCCCTGACGGGCGGGTGGTCATGCTGCCATACCATTCGGATGCCCTGCGCCTGTTGCAAAGGATTAGAGATGAGGCGCACAGGTTTGCGATCACATATCACCGCAAGATCAGGGGCAGGGACAGGATGATCTCCGTCCTTGATATGATACCGGGGTTGAGTGAAAGCCGCAGGATAGCGCTGTTACGCTATTTCGGCTCGATCGAGGCGATTCACAAGGCAAGTGTCAAAGATCTCCAAAAGGTCAAAGGGATTGGGCCAAAACTCGCACGCAGGATTTACAGCTACCTGCACGGGGAAGAATGAAAAAAGCGGAGGGGTTAACCCTCCGCTTTTCTTTTCACAGGTTACCCATCAGGGTTTCAGGCAGCCTGAGGCGGTTCGGTGGACTCGGCCTCGCTCTCGACTTTCGGTTCGATCTCTTCTTCCGAAACGGCTTCCTCGGCCTTGGCCTCTTCCTCTTTCTCCTCCAGCACAACCTCGATGTCCCTGTATTTCTTCAATCCGGTTCCGCTCGGCACAAGGCTACCGATTATCACATTCTCCTTGAGGCCTCTCAGCTCGTCCCTCGCACCTGAGATAGCTGCCTGAGCCAGCACCTTGGTCGTCTCCTGGAACGATGCAGCGGCTATGAAGCTGTAAGTCGTCAATGATGCGCGCGTTATGCCAAGAAGCACGGGCCTGAACCTCGCCGGCTTGCCGCCCTTCTGGGAGACCTTCTTGTTCTCAGCCTCGACCTGGAACTTATCTACGATGTCGCCCTCGACAAACTTGGTGTCACCGGGATCCTCGATTTTGACCTTCTTCATCATCTGGTGTACGATGATCTCGATGTGCTTGTCGTCGATCTTAACTCCAGACAGGCGATAGACTTCCTGAATCTGGTCGAGCAAGAACTCCTGCACATAGTCCTTACCTTTGATCTTCAGGATGTCGTGAGGATCGATCGGCCCTGTGGTTATCGGCTCACCTGCCTCGATGTATTCGCCATCGCCGACGAGCAGGTATTTTCCGTAAGGCACAAGGTAATCCTTGGGTTCACCGGCTTCAGGCACCACCTTGATGCGGTAGTAGCCCCTCTCCATGCCCTCGATCTTGACGATACCCGAGATCTCGGAGAC
>JALVZN010000167.1 GCA_027037615.1 Caldifarciminota bacterium
TAGCATTCATCTTAACGATGAGCGTGCCGATGAGCGTTCTGATCGCCTCGCTTGTGGTGTATGGCAGGATGTCTCAGGACTTCGAGACCCTTGCGGCCAAATCTTTAGGCATAAGCCTGAGAAGATTGGCACTGGCACCTCTTGTCGCAGCATTCCTTCTCTTCATATTCATGACATGGTTTAACCTTGAGGTATCGCCGGAATCCAATTACAGGCTCAGGATGCTGCTCTCCGAGATCTCACGCAAGAAACCCATTTCTCAGATCGAGGCTGGCAGGTTCACCCAGATAAAGGACTATCGCATTTTTGTGGAACGGAAAAACGAGCGCACATCGGAATTGTTCGGCATCAAACTAAACGAACCCCTGAAAAACGGCATCGTCCGTGTGATAATCGCAAAATACGGAAAGCTGATCACAAAAGGTGACACTATCATCATGGTCATGATTGACGGGGAGATACACGAACCCACTTCTCCCGACCTCCAGCTTTACAGGACAGTCAAATTCACACGACACATCGTCAAAATCCCGATATCCGAGGAAATGGCGAGCGTAAAGAGCAAATACAGGAGCCCGCGGGAGCGAAGGGCAAAACAGCTTCTCAAGGAGATTCGCGAGATAAACCCTGCCACGGCCAGAGATACCGTAGAGGCGAACTGGCTCAGGACGAAAAAGTCGAGGCTCATAGTGGAGTTCAACAAAAGGATCTCGCTTGCGTTTGCGGGCATTGTTTTCGTCCTGATCGCCGTGCCGATAGCGACAATCGCGCGGCGTGGCGGCTACGGGACAGCCTTCGGCATATCTTTTCTGGTGTTCACATTTTACTACATCATAATGATTGCGAGCGAGGATTTTGCCAAAAAGGGCATGATGAACCCTTACATCGCAAGCTGGCTCCCAAACATTGTAACAGCCGTTATCGGCGCAATTTTGTTCATCAAGGAGGAAAAAGCATGAGCATCATTGGGCATTATCTCCTTCTCACAGCCATGTTTTTCCACCCGAAATATCCTCCAATACCTTTCGACACACTGACACCGTTAAAATTGATGCACATTACACCTCCACCGCTCCCGGCTTACGAGTACAAATCCGAATACAATTCCCAATACATGGTTGGCTTACACCTGTGGGAAGACCGTGGGATTTCGTTCAATTTCTCCACCCCAAAGACTTTCCTTTTCAAAGGCAACTTGCTGAGAGGTTATGACTTTTCGAGGTTTGACTCAGCTTTCTCAAGGATGAGATTCGTATCGAAATCGAGCGGAGTTGAAGGCGGCTATGACCTGCATTACTGGCGCAGAGGTGAGAGATACGCTTACGGCGGCAATATGCACATTGGCATCTTTGAGTTCAGAAGCGACAGCGTGTTCATCGGATTTTATACCGACATCCACGCAATACAAATCGGTGACTCTCGAAACTCGTCGTTATACCCTACATCGTCCGTGTCAGCGAAATTGATACTCCCGGCCACAAGGCATCTCATAAATGTCTTCTCCAGCAAGTTCGAGTATTCTTTCCATCACTCGAACTCGGATTTCAAGGCAAATTACAACCTCAGATGGATCTTGCCGGGTGGATTTTTGCTTGCGCCGGGTTTTACACTCACCAAGCCTTACAAAAAACACAACATACTACCGACAATAGAGATGCAATACTACGGCACAAGGAACCTGTTCGTTAAGGTCAAGTGGGGCTATCGCGCGGGCATCCCATCAATTCCGTTCTTTGACTTTGTGGCTGCGGGGCTCGATTCGATTTCGGATTCCGAATTTGCAATGAAAGGGGAAGCTGTGGTTGAGATGAAGCCTGTGAAGGAGGCCTCCATCAAGTTATCCGGCGTTTACGAGCACGGCGAGGGCAGAATTTTCCGCAAAGGCAACGATGTGCCGTATCTTTATTCCGCAGGCGGATATCGGCTTTTCTGTCCCACCCTGACGCTGAACTGGAAGATGAAACACATAGAAATTTCGGCATCAGCGTTCTACACAGTATTTGATGAGGGCGTCTTCTTCGTTCCGCAATACTCTGCCAGTCTCCACTCCGTTTTGAGATATAAGTTATTTAGTCTGGGGATAGATGGCGGTTACATAGGCCCTACAAAGACCGATGAGGAACATGTAAGAAAACCTTACTACATCGCAAACGGCTATGTGGCTCTGCGACTTCCATACAACTTACATTTCAAGTTAGGCGTTGAGAACGCAACAGGGGTTACAGCTGCTGTTTACGGCGACAGAAAATTAGCAGGCAGAAAGTATCTGGCACAAGTCATTTGGCTCAGATGATATCCAGTCCCGTTTTCAAGGTGCCCACCCTCAATCCTGAACATATCCAAATAGCCTATAATGATTTCCAAGCCTTGCAGTGTCAGAGAAAAAAACATTAAAATAAAGCAACAAAAAGGAGGCCTTTCATGCTCGGGGTGACCTTAATGTTCTTAAGTTTGTTAAACGCTACAAATTATTTTGTAGTTTATGACATAAACAAAGCCTTCATTGTGAGAAGCGATTCAGCAGTCTTCTGGGTTCGCGTTGGCAAGGCGATGAAAATCGTGTCGGAAAGACCTTCCAATACCCCACGCGCAAGACTCTTCGATCCAGATGATCAGAACTGGGTATCCAAAAACCATAACTTCTGGGTTGCACTTCTGTCATCTGAGGGCATAACTGTTCCAGATGGCCAGAAAATAACGGTAAACTCATTTGAAAACCTTTTAAACACAAAGGCGAAACACAGAACAAAATACAGGGGACTTGACAAAACAACCAAGAAAATCATTACCCTCCTCGCCCTGAACTTTCCCAAAAAGAAAAACGAAATTCCATATAGCGATGGGACGATAGTGATAGTCAATTACAAAAAACTGACTGACAAAGACCCCTATTACATTGCAGCCAAGTCATTTTTTGTGATACCAGACAGCAAAGTCAACCCGCAAACTGTAAAGCGGTCGTTGAGGAAGGCGTTCTCAGACCCTGACTTTGCTGCACTCATGGCAGGGGGCGGTGGTGGAGCCGCGGTCCCACCTGCTGAAGGTGCTGGAGGAGTTGAAACCCCAGGCGGAATGGGCGCTGGAATTGATACATCGCTGATAAAACCGCTCAGGCTAACGGTTACATCTGAAATGGTCTATCTGGTTTTGCAAAGCAACCAGAAGGTTACACTTGATTCCATAGAGATAATCGGATATGAGGGTTCCTACTCTGTAATCGATCCGCTGCCCAAGGAAATCAACGGCGTTGACAGTATCGGCCTATCTTTCGCCACTACCGATGACATCAAAAACATGATAGGGTCAGAGGTGGTCGGTGTTTACCTCTACTTTAACGGCGGCAAGAGCATGCAGTCCGTCGTTCAGGTATCTCCGGTCTCTGGACTCGGATACACACAGCCCACAGGCGAAGTTGCAGCCCCTTCAGGAGGCGGCATGGAAGCCACTCCAACCGAAACCGGCGGAGGTGGTGAAGGCGGCGGAGGCGGCGGTGAAGAATCGCCAGAGGTTATCACCATAGACGAAGGAACACCTTCGGGTGGCGGCGGAGGCGGCGGTATCAGCACGCCGTTGCTTATCATCTTCATCATCGCTCTGCTCGCCATCCTCATCTTCCTGTATCTAACATACAGCCGCGTATCTAAGATAAACAGAAAAATCAGGGACTTCGATATCATCATCGACGATCTGAAGGGCACCATTCAGGAGCTGAGCAACAAGCCGACTGAAAGCGCCGTCTCTCCTCAACTCGACGCGCAATTCTCCAAATTATCCGAAAATATAAACAGGCTGCTTACACTGGTTCAGGCCCTTTCTGTGCAGATCGATAGCTCCACAAACGATGTGAAGGAGAGCACCGAGAACGCAATTGCAAGGCTTAACGGGGAACTGAGATCCCAACTGCGGGAGGTCAAGGAATTCATCTCAACCCATGCGGTAGCCGCTTCTGTCCAGGCGCCACCAACTGCTCGGCCTGAACCTATGCCTGAACCCATGAAAGAAGAGGCTTACCCACCTTATGAGACGGAATTGGCCGGCAATCCGCCTGAAGCATCTGAGATGTTCGAGGAACTCGGCCCGAGCGGGATAAAACCTGTAGAAACAGAATCCACACTGTCATCTAACAAGGAGCCTATAATCGAGATCTCACCAACGGAACCCACACAGCCTCAAGAGGTCGAGCAGCCGAGAATCGAGCAGCCGGAAGTCGAGCAGATACCGCCACAGCCTGAGGAGATTACAAGGCCGCCTGAGAGGAAACCTGAGAATATCCGGGCTATGCTGGCAGAGATTGCTCAGAAACTCAAGAAGTTGCAGGATAACCCGATGCTCAAAGCCGCCATACTTGCGAGAAGCATGATTGAGAGCGAAACGGAGCCGAGCAAAAAGCTCGCACTTCAGCACACTTACCAGAAATTCCTCGACATAGCCGAAGGATGGGACAGGATCAAAAATCAGGTGCGCGTCCTGAAGGATGTGGCCTCAGGTCAGGTGCCGGAGACCGCAGAGCTCAGGATGGAGTTTGAAGCACTGGAGGCAAGCATAGAAGACCTTACTGATGCCCTCAAATCAATTGAGGAAGAACTGAATTACAAAGATTACCTGCCGTTAATCGATGCGATGTCGGCTCACCCGAACATGAAACAGAGGCTCGATGAATTCCTCAATTTGCTCGGAATTGAGGAGATAGAAGTTCCCATGAATCGACCGCTTACCGATGAAGAAGCTGAGAATGTGGAGGTATGGGATGTGGAAGGGTTTGGCACGCGACAGGTGGTCATTGATGTGATAGCCAGAGGCTTCAGGTCAAAGAAAACCGGCGAAATTATACGCAAACCAAGAGTCAAGATAAGACTTGAATAAGCTGTTTTTCAAAAGGTTACCCCGAGCATTTTCTGATGTTCATTTGATCGCCCTTTTGCGGAGGTCATCCCTCCCGAAAGGGTTTTGAACTAAAACAAGGAGGCGATATGAGCCATTTCCATACAGCTGACAGGATGAAGGGGCTCTCCAAATCGTCATTTGACATGCTCAGGAAGGCAAAAGAACTGGAGCGAAGCGGTAGGGAGATCATCCATTTAGAGGTCGGAGAGCCTGATTTCGACACCCCGGAACACATCAAAGAAGCAGCTAAGAAGGCCCTCGATGATAACCTGACCCATTATGCGCCTCCACAGGGCCTTCTCGAATTGAGAGAGGCAATTGCAGAGGACGAGAAAACAAGGAAAGGTATCGATGCGTCACCCGACAACATCGTCGTTACGCCGGGCGCCAAGCCGATGATCTTCTTCACAATCATGGTTCTATCTCAGAAAGGCGACGAGGTTATCTATCCGGATCCGGGCTATACCTCCTATCGCTCAATGATCAAACTCGCTGGCGCCAAACCGGTTCCGCTTGAGCTCAAAGAGGAAAACGACTTCGCACTCGATGTCGATAAGTTGGAATCCATCATATCGTCCAGAACGCGGATAATCATCCTGAACACGCCGCACAACCCCACTGGCTCGATCCTCACGATGAAAGATTTTGAGGCAGTCGCCGAAATCGCCGAGAAATACAACCTCGTCATCATATCCGACGAGATTTACTCAAGGCAACTCTATGAAGGAGAGCATGTTTCCATCGCCACGCTCCCGAAAATGAAGGAAAGGACCGTCGTCGTTGACGGCTTTTCAAAGGCGTATGCCATGACAGGATGGCGACTTGGCTACGGCATCGTCCCAGATGAAATCCTGCCCAAGATCATCAAACTCCAGACCGAGACGGTGTCCTGCGTTGCGCCTTTCGTCCAGATGGCAGGTATAGCCGCTCTCAAAGGCGATCAGGAACCCGTCAGGTGGATGGTGGAAAAGTTCAGGCAACGCAGAGACTTGCTCATCTCGATACTTGAGGAATCCAAACACATAACTGTCAAGCGGCCGAGAGGCGCATTCTACCTGTTCCCCAACATCAAAAAGCTTGGGATTTCATCTTACGAATTCACCGACATCCTCCTCGACAGATATGGCGTGTCCGTGCTGCCGGGATCGGCGTTCGGACTTTACGGAGAGGGTTACATCAGGATCTCCTATGCGACTTCGGAAGAAAACCTGCGTAAGGGCGCCCAAAAGATCGTGAAGGCCGCCGAATATGTATTCAATTTGAAACAAAAAGAAAAATAAGATGCTGCACTTGCCTTTAATCACTTATTTGACACTCAGCTTTTTCGCTTTTGGTGATACCGATCTTTTTATAGTTCAGGATACAGTTGATTTAGACGGTCCGGTGCTCGTGGGCGAGATCAACGGGGTTATAAACCCGGTCGTGTCCGAATACATGCAAAGGATTATCGAGGAGGCCAAGCGCAAAGATGCCCAGCTGGTCATATTCAAAATGGACACGCCGGGCGGACTTTATGAAAGCACTCACATCATCGTCGAATCCATGCTAAACTCAACGGTGCCGATAGCCGTGTTCGTCTATCCGCGCGGTGCGCGGGCGGCGTCGGCAGGCGTATTCATCACGATGGCGGCTAACATAGCGGCAATGGCACCCGGCACACACATAGGTGCGGCTCACCCGGTGTTTCAGGGCGGTTCGGACAGCACAAAGGTCGATCCGATAATGATGAAAAAGATCGAGAACGACGCCGTTGCATTCATAAAATCGATTGCGAAGGAGCGCGGCCGCAACATCGAATGGGCTGAAAAAGCTGTCCGCAGCTCGGAAACGCTGACAGCAGATGAGGCACTTCAGCTGAATGTCATCGACCTGATAGCCACGGATGTCAATGCGCTTCTGGATTCTGTTGACAACAAAGTCGTAAAGACAAAAAACCGATATGTCAGGCTCCACACCGCATCGGCAAACACAGTCGATATGCCGATGTCGTTCAGGGAAAGGCTCTTGATGGTTCTGGCAAATCCGTCCATCGCATACATCCTCTTCATGATCGGCATCTACGGGCTGATCTTTGAGCTATCGTATCCCGGCGCCATCTTTCCGGGCGTGATCGGCGGAATTTCCATGATTCTGGCGCTCTATGCTTTTCAAACATTGCCTGTAAACTACGCAGGCGTTGCACTCATGGTTTTCGCACTCGCGCTTTTCATCGCTGAGATCTACATCCAATCGCATGGTGTGCTGGCCATAGGAGGGCTCATATCGTTGACTATGGGGTCTATTTTGTTGTTTAACAAAAACTTAAACCCGATATTCAGGGTTTCCTACGGGACGATCGCCCTGTTCGTTGCGCTTACCGCAGCGCTCTTCTTCCTCGTCATCTTCAAGGCTGTGCAGGTCATGAGGCGAAAACCTGTCACCGGAATGGAAGGCCTGATAGGCGAAGAGGGAGTGGTGAAAGAGGATGTGACGCCTCGTGGCGGCATGGTGCTCGTTCACGGCGAGCTGTGGCAGGCTTACAGCGACGAACCGCTACCTGTGGGAACGATAGTCGTCGTGGAAGCCGTTAAAGGGTTGAAAATCAAGGTCAAAAAGAAAGAAGATGCTCCAGATTGACGGTTCCTACGGCGAGGGAGGCGGTCAGATCGTCCGAACGGCTCTCCTTCTGTCCCTGCTGACAGGTAAATCTTTTCACGCTTTAAACATCAGAAAAGGGCGAAAGAAACCGGGGCTCAAACCGCAGCATCTGAACATCCTCAAAGCGCTTAGGAAACTCACATCCAGTCGCATCGATGGAGCGGTTCAGGGCTCAACGGAGATAACATTCGTGCCGGGAAAGATCCGCGGCGGAAGGATAGAAATCGACTTCAAAACGGCAGGCTCGATCACGCTTTTCATGCAGACAATCCTGCCAGTCTCAGCCTTCGCAAGCTCCAGAGTATCGATAAAAGTGAGAGGCGGCACGGATGTGCCCATGAGCATGACATTTGACTACTTCAGGCATGTGATCGTCCCGATCGTCATGCGTTTCACACACGGCATAGACATAAGGCTAATTCGTAGAGGGTTTTACCCGAGAGGTGGAGGGGAGGTCGAATTCCTGATAAAGCCGGGCGTGGCGGCGTCTCAACATGGCAATTTCGATGATTTCAGGAAGGCCGTTTACGATATGGTTGGCCCGCTGAATTTCATGGACAGAGGGAAGTTGCGGAAGATCAGCATCTATTCCATGGCATCTCACCATCTCAAGGAAAGAAAAGTGGCTCATCGCCAGCTAATGGCCGCAGAGTCGGTTCTGAAAGAAGCGAATTGTCCCATCGACAGGCACATCAGTTACGAAAGGGCGCTCTCACCGGGCTCGGCGATCACGCTCGTCGCCGAGTTCACCGGCAACGGCCTCCTTGGGTCGGACGCCATCGGCAAGCGCGGAGTGCCGTCTGAGAAAATCGGGAAGGAAGCAGCCAGAAAGTTGATGTCGGACCTGAAAGCAGGTTCGAGCGTGGATGTAAACCTTGCCGATAACCTCATCCCGCTCATGGGGCTCGTCGGTGGCAGCATCGTCGTTCGCGAGGTCACGAGCCACATCAAAACCAACATCTGGATTACCGAGCTATTCATGGGCAGGTCATTCCGCATAGAAAAGCGCGGAACCAATTTCCTCATCAAATCATCATCCCCAGGGTAGAGGCTCGTTGCAATCGGAGATCGCAAATCTTAAAACCACCTGAAATCACCGCATCCCATTGAAGATAATGCACTTACGCCTCATTTGACACATTATCCTGAGCACGGGTATAATAAGCGCATGCTTCTATTCAGGAAACGGAAGTCGCTCGGCCTTGAGAGCGAAAGGAAACAGCTCCCCGATGGACTCTGGTATAAATGCGATAAGTGCGGAGAGATACTTTATCGGGCGCAGCTTGAGCGCAATCTATGGGTCTGTCCCAAATGCGGTTATCACTTCCGCATCGGCGCGCTCAAATACAAGGAAATCATGCTGGACAATGGCGATTTCGAGGAGGAGATCGCACCAAATCTGGAATCGCTCGACCCACTCGATTTCCCGGACTACAAGGCAAAAATAGAGAGGTCACAGCGCAAAACCGGTTTGAAAGAGGCTGCTATCGCCGGTGTCGGTCGTATGGGCGGCAAAAAGGTCGTTATGTTCATCACCGACTTCGGGTTTATGGGCGGCTCGATGGGGTCAGTTGTAGGCGAAAAGTTCTATCGTGCTGCACAGAAAGCCATCGAATTGGGCATCCCTCTTGTGGCGATAACGGCTTCCGGGGGCGGCGCAAGGATGCACGAGGGCATAATCTCACTGATGCAGATGGTCAAAACCAGCCTCGCTGCCCTTGAGCTTGAGGAGGCCGGCATCCCTTACATCGTTGTCCTCACGCATCCCACGATGGGCGGCGTCATGGCCTCATTTGCGTCTCTTGGAGATGTGTTGATTGCAGAGCCTGAGGCGTTGCTCGGCTTCGCCGGGCCACGCGTGATCAGGGACACAATCCGCCAGGAACTTCCAAAGGGGTTCCAGCGTTCCGAATTTTTGCTCGAACATGGGATGGTCGATATGGTCGTTCCAAGGACAGAGCTCAAGCAAAACATTGTGAAAATACTGGACATTCTGGAGGGGAATAAAGAAAATGGCCAGAGTTGATCTCGTTAAGGTAACAAAGATATTTGAAAGAGGCAATGTAGGCGTAAAAGATGCAACTTTCACGGTGGAAGATGGTGAATTTGCCGTCATTCTCGGCCCATCCGGTTGTGGTAAAACCACAACCTTGAGGCTGATCGCTGGCCTCGAGAAAGTCACTTCCGGGGAGATTTACATCGGAGGCAAACTCGTAAACGACATTCCGCCGAAGGATCGCGACATCGCCATGGTCTTCCAGAACTATGCCCTTTATCCTCACATGAGTGTGTTCGACAACATGGCGTTCGGCCTGAAGATGCGCAAAGTGCCCAAGGATGAGATCAAGAAGCGCGTCGAGGAGGCGGCCAAAATCCTCGGGATTGAGCATCTGTTGGACCGCAAGCCGCGCGAGCTGTCCGGCGGCCAGCGCCAGCGTGTGGCACTCGGTAGGGCGATCGTCCGCCACCCCAAGGTCTTCCTCTTCGACGAGCCGCTTTCCAACCTGGATGCGAAGATGAGGGTCAAGATGCGCGCTGAGATCGCAAAACTCCATCAGCGGCTCAATGCCACTTCAATCTATGTCACACACGATCAGGTCGAGGCGATGACGCTCGGCGATAAGATCATCCTCATGAGGGCCGGTGAGATACAGCAGATCGATGATCCGCTCAACCTCTATCACAGGCCGGTCAACAAATTCGTCGCCGGTTTTATCGGCTCACCGCCGATGAACTTCTTTGAGGGCAAGTTGCAGGAAGAGGACGGAACTGTCTATTTCGTGAACGAAGATTTCAAACTGCCGATTCCTCAATCGAAAGCTGAGAAATTGAGGGAGAAAGGCGCTTCGGGCAAGGAAGTCTATCTCGGAATAAGGCCCGAGGACATCTACCTGCCGGATATCTCCCCGAAGGACAGCAACATCCAGTCCGTGAAGGCCAGAGTGGACTTCGTTGAAACGCTCGGCAATGAGATTTTGGTTTACTACAACACCGAGCATGGAAACGCATTCATCTCAAGGATTCCTCCATACAATCCGCCGCAGTCCGGGGATGTGCTGGAACTCCATTTCAACATGGACAAAGTCCACATCTTCGACCGCGAAACGGAGATGAATTTGACGGTGTAGGGGAATTTGTTCGGGTTGTTAGATTTTTAAGGGGTGTTTTTCTTATCAGTTTTTCCCCTTCCCCTAAAATTTGCCATTAGTCTTTGAGTTATAGTTAAATCCTTTGCTATAACTGCAATCTCTGTATAATACTTTTAGAACCGTTCAGAAGGAGGCAGTAAGATGCTGGCTATATTAATGTTGATGTTAGTCAACTCCATAGATATGTCCATATCCGTTATGCTTCGCTCAACACAGGAAGCAAGGTGGGGAAATACCTCTGTTTCCCCAAAAGATTACATCGGGATAAGCCCATCGATAGCCTTCCCCTCAGCACTATCGCCTGATGGCAGCATAGTTTTTGGACTGCGAGGAGATATCCTCAAAGTGCAAAACCGTGTGGTAGTGGACTCCACATTCAGTTTCAATATGGATGGTCTCACATTCGGCCTGTCGCCCTACATCAACATAACATTTACGACTCCATTGATAGACAAAACCCCAAAGAGCGGTCTGACACTTAGCGGATTTTGGGGTTACACTTTGTATGATGTCAAAACTCCATGGAGTCAGGTCAAATACGATTACAAAGAACCTGCCATCGGTGTCAGCGTTTACTATACCCATGTCATATCTACCGAGTTACCGTTTTCTCCGTGGCTGGTAAAGCTTGGATGGTTCTATCGGAAAAATAACCTCATAGAGGAAAATGGCTTTTCCTTTGGGGCAGAAATCTATCTCCATTACGAAACAAAACTTTCGCCGCTAAGATATTCTGTAGTTACCAATTCCAAGGGTTATTTTAAAAACTCTCATTCAATCTATGATTATAACAAGCGGATAAGCAACTTTAATAAAGTTGGCGATACTTTAGAAGTGAAATACTTAAACGGCAAAAGTTATAAATGGCCTGTTAACAAAATAGCACTGCTTGTAATCGGAGTTGAGAAATATTTTCAAATTAAAAATTTAAGGTATTGTGTGGAAGATGGAAAAGAAGTTGCTGATACATTTCGGTCATATCCTGGATATAATCGAATTGTGGTTAAAGAACTCTACGATACCAATGTAACTACTCGGTCGGTGATAGATGCCATTGATGAGTTAAACAGCTACATCGACAGTACTTATCTGTTTGTTCTGTATTTTTCTGGACACGGTGCATTGTCTGGAAACGAGTTCTACTTTGGAACATACAACATTGATATAACATTATCTAACGCCCTAAAAGCAAGCGAGTTGTTTTATAAGTTGTTTTCCACAAAAGCGAGAAATTTCCTGATTTTATTGGACGCCTGCCACTCAGGTGGATCGGAATACGCGATGTCAAATATATGGAACGAAACATGGGACAGAACAATGTGGAATAAAACATTTGAACATGTAGTAACATCAACGGAGGAAAAAGCGACTGAGAGTGTTCTTCTGGAGGCTCCCGGGCATTTTTCTGGACATGTTTATAATGTGACAATCATATCCGCATCTGCCCCAAACGAGACAGCAAAAGAATACCCCTCACTAAAACACGGTGTTTTTACATACACATTGCTTAAATGTTTGAGCGAAATGAAAAATAATCTTTTAGACGGCAATGACATAAACAATAATTCCCTTAGCGAGTGTTTATTCAGGGCAATGCCAGAAACAATCAAAGGGAATAAGGGATTTAGCGACCCCGGAGTTTCCAATAAGCCCTGGGATTTTGTATCGGGCAGGCAGATCATACTATTTAGAGGCAGACAAAGTAAATAGAGCCATGATAGATGACTATAAGCTAAAACTAGCAATCAGAGGATTATTCCTATCCATTGCCGTATTTTGGGGGTGTAAAAACAACACAGTTCCTTCCTTTGTCAGGGTGGAACTGGTTGAGCCGCCGCAAAATTCGCGCTTCGACGAGCCCGATTCTATCTTTTTTCAATGGGAGGTCACATCCGGCGAATTCACAGGCAAATTCGAGGTGGAAATTGCCTCTACACCGGACACGAACATCGACGGTAGTTTCCAGATTACCATGCGCAGGATTGAAGTTGAGGGAACGGGTTGCAAGCTTGATGTTATGGATTTCAGTTCCGGCAGATACTACTGGCATGTCAGGCCAATGTTGCCACAATTGGAATGGAGCCCCATAAGCTCATTCTCGGTAAAAAGGATTATCAATGTGGCGCCTCCTGCTCCAATGACGCCTGACTCAGGCCAATTCTTTGAGGATACGGAAGAGATATCATTTGTCTGGCTCTCATCCACCAATGCTTCACGATATGAGCTTCAAATAGCCACAGATGCGAGATTTGAGGATCTTGTGATAGACACCACTATCGAGGATACAGAATTTGTATGGGTAGATGCACGAAGTGGATCGTTCTGGTGGCATGTTCGAGGTATTCTCGGTCATGCGGCATCGCGCTGGACAACACCGCGATACTTCAGTGTCACATTCACGCACTACGACCGAATTCCTCCGCCGCTCATGCACCCGGAGGACAACTCATCGTTCCTTTTCCCGAACGGCATACTTTTCGAATGGGGAGAAGTCAGGGGCGCAATTAGATACAGGTTTCAGATATGCTCCGTTCAGGACTGCATTTCACCTGTGCTGGATACAATTACGGAATCAACAATGGTTTATTTAAACGCGCCGCTCAACCCAAGTGGATTCTGGTGGCGCGTCAAATCCATAGGCTTTCGTGATTCAAGCGACTGGTCTGAAATACGCCATCTGGAGATCCTGCCACGAATAATTCAACACATTGATGTTCCCAGTGCCATTAAGAGCCTTGTGGACAACGGTTATCTCTTTATCCTTGAGGATTCCGCCGGTCTATTGATTTACGACATCCACGATATGTTTGCGCCATCACAGATCGGTGGCATCCTGTGGCACAGAACTGGCCTCGAAGACATGGCTAAATCCAATAACCTGATTCTGATTCCGTCTCATCCGAACGATGGCATAAGGGTCATCGATGTGACAAATCCCAATAATCCGGTTAATGTCACAACTTACACCAGGATTCAGGACGGCAGGCTGATAGAAGCCGAAGGTAATTCCGTTTTCGTATCAACCACTTCTGACTCAATATTTGCGCTCAACATAACAAATGTGCACCGTCCAGCAATCTATGGGCCGTTTGCTGTTGGAGCAAGAGTTAACGACATGGCGCTCTTGAACAACTATCTTTTCATATTGACGGACAACGGGATTGCGGTTTACGATGTCTCAGACCTGTCGAACCTCGTTCCTGTCAATCGGATACCGTTAAGTGATAGCCCCATCAAGGCCTTTATCGATGGAGCTTACATGTTCATCGGCACGGGAAACGGCCGGTTGATGGTGTGGGACATATCTTCTCCCGCCTCACCGAACAAGGTGGCACAACTCAGGGTGTCGGGCTTCCCGATCTCCTCAATCGCCTCAATCGATTCGGTGATAGTTATAGGGCTTGATGGCGTCAATGTGCTTAGCGGCGTCGTTTTCAAAAACGGAACCCTTACAGGCCCCGGCTACATCCAGACCGAGGCCCCATCAAACGGCATAACCGTAAACGGAAATTGCGGCTTCATATCGACCGATTGGGGGATTGCAATCGCGGACTTTCGCCCTGAAGGTAGCTTTATCTTCTTCGACGAGTATGCGATCCTTTCAATTCTTGCGCGTCGCATGTGGTAAAGATTTGCAGGAAAATAACTTAAACCGCCACAGATAATATCCGAATATGTGGATAAGAGAGGCCTTGAGCCCGGCTTAAAACCATCGGATGTTGTTATCGGCTTGAGACTTATAGGACAAAGGGCGCTGCCGGATGCAGCGGCATTCCAGGACCTTGTCTATGACCGCGTGACATTCTACAAAGGGAGGGGCAAACTGTTCACGATGGCGGTGATAAATCAGAAAAAGGTCAGGGGTTTTCCGCGCGGTTACGATCTATTCGCAGCTCTCGGCTCAGACCGCGCTTATGAGCAACTGAGAAAAGGGGACGATATCAACTACGAGGGTTATGGCAGGATGCTGGGTGATGCCAGATATAAATTGATGCGCGGCATGGAATATCAATCGTGGTATTCTGACGCACTAAAAGTTATGAGATACCTCGCTCAGAGAGATAAAGTGGATACGGCCTTTGGATTCTGGATTCAGGCACGCTACAACAGGATGCTTTACGCTAAACAGAGTTACACAATTGCAGAAAAGGGACTGGGAGCCATTTCCGCCCCATCCAGGCATTCCGCCTACCTCGAACCGTTTACAGGTCTCTATTTCTTCATGTCACAAACCGTTAAAAACAGGGTTCCTTATCTTTCGCCGAACCTCAAGCAGAAGGCAGAATTATTTGCCGCCATACTGGACACGCTCGGTTCCATATCCTTCAAAGAGAATCTGAGGCTAAATCTTACTTCTGATGAGGTAGAATTCCTCAACAGTCTTAACCTGAAATTCAAAAACCTGTTTGGCAAAGACAGCCCAATAGTAGTAGATGTGCATACGGAGCCAACTACCAAAAAAGTTCTAGAGGAGGCAATCGGTAAGCCATTTGAATGCACCATCGATATAAACGGCCAACAATACCGCGGGGCAAGATATTCCGTTTACGAATTCAAACAGGACATGTCCAACAGGTTAGACGACAACAAATGGCTTAAAGCTATGGACAAATACCAACCCCTGCCAATCCCAGACTGCTTTTAATCAACCATAAGACCGTGAAATGATCCGTTGAGGCGGGGGCAATCCCCGCCTCAATTTCCACGCATCCAGCAAGCATTCCCAATCCGGCCATTATTTGATTCCAACCAGTGATAGATCAGTCAAGCATCCCTATATATGTTATGCTTCACGAGAAAATCTCTCTATACCTGATTCCCAATGGTGTTGAAGTCCTGAAAAAAGATTTCCTTTGAGGTCTCAGAATTCTCCCCTTTAACTCCTTACATCACTCTAAGATGTGGTGTTTATGAACACTCCATCATCGTCACTATCTAATCCTTGTAAAAGGAGAGGTATTCACTAAGTCTTTTCTTTGCTGGCAGCGAATGTTCACATCCTATGCCTTATTTTTCTTCACTGGCACTATTTCCGTCCATTGGGTGCATATCTCAGTCAGCACGAGTGATTATGCATGATCATATCTGGCTACACCTCTGTCATGGCTGATAAAACTTGCCTCTACATGGGCTATCTTACTATGTTCCCAGTCTCCAAAAGTGCATACGGGGATCTGTCTTTTAGTAATGTCTACGGTTTGATTTTGGCTTTTGACTTCAGTTTTGCTCGTTTCCTCTCAGGTGCAAACAGGAGGTCAATGGTAGATCTTGGGACTCAGAAGATTAGCGAACATATCTCGTCAAGAGCCAATTTGCCGTGTTTCTCGGGTTCAGGGACTGGCTCAAGAAGCATATCTTTTAGTCTAAGGCTGCAAGGGTAATCCAGTATAGCCCAGATCTTTTTGAGAGCTTCAAGAACTTTGTTGTCGTATATCCTTTGGCGTTTGCGTTTGATTTTGTGAGATGGATCAGCGATAAATATGCTTGCTTCCGTCAGGGGAGTTGATATGGACTTTTTACCAGCGTGGCACATAAGCTATGCAGTCTATGAACTATCATAGGCCATGAAACGGGCGAAATTGTTTAACAATGCGGTTTCCTCCTTCTTCTGAAAATGTCCTCTGATATAATCTAGCGAATTTGAGGATAATCTTCTCCTGCTCATAGGATCAATCTCATTTTTCGGCATAAAAGATGACCTTCTTCTTGATATGTCTGAGAAGAAGGTTATATGATTTCGGGTCGGATAGGTTTTTAAATGAGACAACGATAGGTTATTTGAGTAGAATTTCGATGAGGCACCTAGTCCTATGGAAATTAGAAAATTAGTTTGCTTAAAGGTTAATTAAAGGTTAAAATTTTAAAAACAAGGAGAATGCGATATGCAGGGAGTAGGACAGAGGTTAGAACAAATTTTGAGAAGCCTCGAGGAAATGGTTCCCGATGTTGAGGCCGTTGTCGTTATAAACGATGAAGGATTGGTTCTTGCTTCATCTGTGCCTCTCGGCCTTGATGAGGATAGGATAGCTGCAATGGCTACGGTGGCACTCTCTCTGAGTGAGAGGACGATGCGCGAGCTCGATAGGGGCAACTGGGATCATGTCATCATAAGCGGCGAGAAGGGCATGCTTGTGGTTTATGCGCTTAGCGGTTCGCCCGGCGCGATAGCTGTGCTTGCGTCCAGAGAAGCCAAAACGGGTATGATTTTGTACCTCTTGAGGAAGATCGGGGTTGAAATCGTCAATGTGCTTGAAGGGAGAGAGGAAAAAGGGGCATCGGGTATCGAAGGTGCTGATGTAAATCTCCCGCCTCTGTGAAAATAGGCCAGGCTTACATGAAATTTGTTGGTGCAGCGCTTTCCTTCGTATTAGGTGCGGTTTTTGGTAGTTTCGCTAATGTGCTTATTTATCGCATTCCGCGTGGAGAATCCATAGTCTTCCCCGGTTCCCATTGCCCTGTCTGTGGGCGCCCTCTGTCGTGGAAGGATAACATACCTTTGATTTCGTACATCCTTTTGAAAGGCAGATGCAGGTATTGCGGAGCTAAAATCTCGTCGCGTTACCCGCTAGTCGAGTTCACGATGGCAGTTCTCTTTACGATCGGCTTTCTGATCACCGGCCTCAATGTACAGCTCCTCTTTGTCTGGACGGCTTTCTTCCTGTTATTGGTTATCTCATGGATAGATGCGGATCATGGCGTTGTCCCTGACGAGCTTACCATTATCGGTGTTGTCATAGGACTGGTTGGACATGCGTTGCTCGGCATTCCAGCTTTGTTGACATCGCTCTGGGGACTGGCGATTGCCCTTGTGCTAGGGTTCGGCGTCAGGTTGTTGGGCAGGGTGTTGTCCGGGAGAGAGGCCTTTGGAGAGGGCGACATAACCACTCTTTCGTTGATCGGTGCACTTCTCGGGGCTGATTATGTGCTCGCCGGGCTGTTTCTTGGCTCCATAGTGGGCCTGATTTTCGTCGCAGTTTACTATCTCGTGAGGCGGGAATTGAGCAGGGAAGTGAAGTTTTGCCCGTTTATCTTTGCCGGCGTTGTGCTTTACTTCCTTGTAAGCTGGTGCTGCAACATATTTTACATAATCTGAATTCGTTGAATTAGCTTGACTTTTACAAATTGTTGAGATATCATAGCAAAGGAAATGTGGACACAAGCAGAGAGAAGAGCTCTAAGATATATAGCAACAGGGGAATACGATAAGGCCATCTCCGAATATCAGAAATTGCTGTCTGAAGTCGGAGATGACCCGGATATTTATAATGCCATAGGGGATCTGTATATCAAGAAAAAGGATACGCAGAAAGCCGTTGAAGCCTACCAGAAAGCAATTGAACTTTATCAGAGAGACAACCTTGCAGAGAACGCCATTGCAGTAGCTCGAAAGGCTCTCCGCTATGACGAATCCAACAAATACCTCTACCTCACGCTGTCGGAACTCTATGCTCAGGTGGGAAGACACGACGAAGCTCTCGGTTACCTCTCGGCGTTCCTCGATAAAGGGGTCGAGCAAGAGGATGTTCAGAGGCTGCAACTTGTCTTTAAGGATATCGCTTCCTCCATCTCCAAGGATATGGAGCGGCAGAAGAGGTTTGAGAGGCTGTTCGAGAAGTTCCGCAAGATCATAGAAGAATTGGGCGAAATGAGCCTTGAGGAAGCTCAAAAATCGGGTGGCGAAAGCATTAAATTCGACAAAGAAACTGGCAAGTTTAAGAAGACGGATGGGGAGGTTGTGCAATTTGAGCAGCCCGCAGAGGAGGTGCCTGAGCCCAAACAGGAAACGCCAGCTGAGCTATCCGAAGAAGAGCTTGGCAAACTTGCTGAATGGCCTTCTGAGGAAGTCGAGCAAAAGGTCTGGCAGGAAAGCGAGACGCCGACCCAGCCCGTTCAAACTGGCGGTCAGGCGGCAGAACCATGGGAATACGGCGGTGAGGGCATAGAGTTGCCTCAACAGGAAGTGGAATTGCCGCAGAAGGAAGTCGTTCAGGAGCCTTTTGCGGAGGTCTCTGAGGGGATCGAGGAGGTCAAACCGGCCGCCCAAAAGGAACCCGCTGTCGAGTTCCCCGAATTGGAAGAGACTCTGGAGATCGGGGAGCAGTTTGGGGTTGAAGCCACACCGCGGCAACAGGCCGCTTCGGTTCAGGAACCTTCCGAAAAATCCGTCAGCGACGAATTGGATGCCATCCTGAACAATCTCGACGAAATTCTGGAGGAAGACATAAGCAAGCCTCAGGAGCAGCCGACTGCCACGCAGGAGCGTGCCGAAATCGGCGATATAGAGATGCATTTTGAGGAGTTGCTGGTGCCACCTGCCGAACAGAAGCCAACAATTGAACAAACTCAAACTGTTCAGCCTGAACCGACGCCTCAGGAACAACCGATATTTCAGGAACCCGTGACTGAGCCTGTCGAGAAACTGTCACCGGTTGAGGCGTTCCTGAGATCCACCAAAGAGAAGGAGGCGAAACGCAAGGAGGCATTCCTCGAAGAGATCAGGAAGGTGCCATCCGCAGGTTATTCTTTGCTATCCATCCTCCATGATATCAGCGCATATCTGTCATCACCATCTCCGTTGTATTATCCCAACCTTGATCCTGCCGAGTTCGGCCGCATCCTGATGAACATGAAACTTTACGATGAGGCTTTCCGCCAGTTCCAGAAGGCCTTGCTCTACATGAAACCGTCCGACAAGGCATCTAACATCCTGGAAATAACTAAGTTCGCCGGTATGGCACTTTTTTATGCCCGCAAATACAGGCTGGCCATTAAACAGTTCGAGAGGGCGCTTAAGCTGAGCAGTCGCGACCCTGAATTGCATTATCTGGTTGGTGTGTGCTATGAACATCTTGGAGATTACAGAAAAGCGCTTGAGGCATACGAAAATGCGTATCTCATAGATGTGGATTTCCGCGATGTGGCT
>JALVZN010000168.1 GCA_027037615.1 Caldifarciminota bacterium
TGTGGCCCGATATGCCGCCCGATAGGCAGATTCACAACATCCACTGGCTATTTACCCACATAAGGAAAACGCTTGGCATAAACATATTTCGGAAAACGGGCGATCAGTATCGATTTGATCCGAATGTCGTCAAAACGGATGTTGCTGAGTTCATGGAGCGCATAAAGAAGGGTGACCTTGAGATGCAGAGGGGCCACCGAATTGAAGCGATCAAGGATTACGAGAAAGCGCTCGAACTTGTTGAGGGTCAGCCTTTTGTTGATGTCGCGTTTGAGGCTCTGGAGCCCATGTTGCGCTACATCGAGAACAGAATCACAGAAACCTATATCCATGTAGCCAACTATTACATCGATATCTTCAGGCCGGAGAAGGCCATAGATTACGCATGTCTCGGACTTGTTGTTCAGCCATACTCGATAGAGCTAAAAGAACTCCTAGTCAGGGCTTACAACGCACTTGGTGAAAAATTGCTCGCAGAACAGGAAAAAATGCAATGGCCTTATTGACATTCAAGCTCTGGCGTATAATTCGAGCCTCAGAAAACACCATGGAGGATTTTAGACATGAACTTGATTGTCATGGCCTTGATGGCTGTTTTGAGTGGTAACTGGCACACATTAACCGATGCAGATGTGATTTACAGGATCATGCCTGTGGGCCCCGTGCCATCGGAGACCCTCATCCTTGCCACATCCGGTGGCGTCGTCTATTTCGACCTTGCGTCGATGGAAGCCACCGAGATATACACCAACACCGAGGGGTTGTTAGGTGTGATTGTCAAGGACATCGAGCGCGATGCAAACGGCTACCTGTGGGCTCTCGCATCGGGGAAAGGGCTATCTTTCAAAAATGAGGATGATGATCACTTCACGCCTTATCCCCCGTCCATGTTCCCGCCATCCACTGATGCCACTGATCTCGAACCCTTGCCCGACGGCAGGCTGGCGATCGCAACCACTTCAGGGCTTTTCGTGCTCGACACGCGCGGCACCTATGACAATTTCAGCGACGACTTCAGCATGGAGATTTCAAAAAGGCGCGGGTTTCCGTTTGACACGGACTCAGTGGTCTCAATCGACCTTTTCAACGACACGCTTTACATGGCCACGCCGTCATCCGTTTACTTCGCAAACATCGACAGCATCACATACTTCGACGGATGGCACACCGTGAATCTGAGCGGCACAGGACTTGAAGGCAATGAGTTGACTATCGTCTTTCGCTCTGAGCACTACTTCGTGATCGGAAGCGATCGCGGGATGTTCATCCAGACGCCTGACACATCGTTTCCGTTCCTCACAGGCAGCGACCACTGGACGAGACTGAACGGTTGCTATGAGGGTTCCGACGGGGCACTTTACATCGCATCATACAGGAGGAGTTGGTCTTACCCTAACGATGGGGGCGTATGGCGGATAACACAGGATGGGTGGGCGACGCCTTTGAGCTTTTGGGCTGGCTCTTATAACTTCACATGGGGGAGATTTGCGACGGCTGTTTTCGATAACGGGGGGCAGCTAATCGCTGGTTTCGGCTACTCGATACAGCCCGACTTCACCAAATTTGGCGCAGGTATCGCAGTCTATGACACAATGACAGACATGTGGACGAACTATCACATCGGCAAGCTGTGGTTTAATGCACCTGCGTTCGTGCTCACACACGGCGATGTGGTGTGGCTTCTCATGCGCGATGGCTCTAAGTATCCCGTTTACATTCAAGGCATTGCTGGTGATACCGTGTATGTTCAAAATCCCATGGGGTTGCTCAGAGGCGTATTCGCTTATGCTGTTGATCACAAGGGATTTGTTTGGGCTGGCACGACATCAGACGGCATATTCGTGTTCGACTCTACTGCGAACTTCGTCGCACAGCTGCATGAGACTTCCTATCCGATAATAGACATGGCCTTTTCAAACGGAGATACGCTGTATATGTGCATCTCGCAGTTTGGCATCCACAAGGTGTGGTATGTGTTCGATGGCGATTCGCTGACCGGATACGGCTCAGACCCCGTTGACCCTCAGGTTACCAATCCCGTTGACATCGACATTGACGGTCAGAACAGGCTCTGGATCGGCACTCAGGGCACAGGCGTTAAGGTGTTAGACCTCAAAACGGGTGACTCGTTTTGGCTCACGGAGAGCAACGGCTTGCCTACCAATTACATCAACATGCTAAAGGCGGACGGCAACGGCGTCTGGGTATGCACGAAGAACGGACTTGCGTATTACGAAGGCAATGAGCCGCCGCGCATCTATCTCCAGGGCGAAGATGTGAGTGCCGTTGCACCGGCAGCAGATGGCAGGCTCTGGGTGGTGACATCCGATCGGGTGCTTGTGCTCAGGCCTGAGTCCGGTTTCATCGAAAGCCAGTTCGTTGCCGGGCCTTACAGCATGCCTGAGACGCCAAATCCGGCCTACAAGACCGAGGTGATAGCCGTTAGAAGTGAGATCGGCGATGTCTGGGTGGCCACATCGAACGGCGTCGGCGTGTTTGAACCCGATGCGATGGACACCTACAACCAGCTTGCGCATCCATACATCTACCCGAACCCCTACATTTCGACTTACCAATCGTCCTACATCACGATTGTCGATGTCAATCCTGATGCTGAGATTGCGGTGTTTGATGTTGCGGGCCAAAGGCTTGACCTCGATGTGGTTAAGCGCGGGACGGAGGCCTTCGTGAAGGTTAAAGATTTGTCACCGGGCCTTTACATCGTGGTGATCAAAAGCGGAGATGTGGTTAAAAGGCTGAAATTTGCCGTCAGGTGATCAGCCCTTGACGGCTCCGTGAGTTATCCCTTCGATGAAATAGCGCTGAGCGAGCAGGAAAAGCAGGGCGATCGGGAGCACAGAGATCGTTGAAGCCGCCATTTTCAGCGCAAAGGCCTCCTCATGTGCCGATTTGAACATGGCGAGCCCAACCGGGAGTGTGTAAAGCGATTCGTCCTGTGCGACAAGGAGCTGCCACAAAAAGTTGTTCCAGTGAAACTGGAAGTTCAAAAGCATTACCGTGGCAATGGCCGGCAGCGTCAGCGGCACGATTATCTTCGAGAATATGAGCCACTCGGACGCACCGTCCATCTTGGCGGCCTCGATAAGCTCGTCCGGCAGCCCTTTCATAAACTGAACCAGCATGAAAAGCCCGAAAACATTGGCGAGATGTGGGATTATCATGCCCTTGTAAGAATTCAGCCATCCGAGCGAGAACACGATGACGAACTGCGGCACGACATAGAGCAGCCCGGGCACCATCATTGACGACAGGAAAAGCACGAACAGCACATTTTTTCCGTAAAACTCCTTTTTCGCGAAGGCATACGCCGCCATAGCAGCAAAGAGCGTGGAGAAAAAGGACGCCAGCGTGGCGATTATGAAACTGTTTTTGAAATACCTGAGGAAGTTGTATCTCGTCAGGACATCGCGAAAGTTGGCAAGCGTAGGATGATGCGGCAACAGCCTGAGCGTTAAAGCCTCAGGCTCAGGCTTGAACGCTGTGACTACCATCCAGAAAAACGGCGAAAGTGCAATGATCAGGACAACAGTTATCGCAAAGTAGATCCAGAATCTCTTCATCTGACCTCCCTAACTCGGTTGATTGCAATGATATTGCCAGAACACATAATTCGTAAAGTCACCGATTGCCGTCGCAGCTGTCCGCAAGCGCTTCTTCAAGCTGCGACACGACAAAGATGTTCTCTTCGCCGGCCATCATGACCGAAAGAGCTGTCTTCACATTCCCATCCATGATGTTGCCGAGCGCACGAACTGCGTAACCCCGAACAACAGGGTCATCATCGTTTGAAAGCTCAACCAGGACATGCCTGAGGCGCCTCAACAACGCCCCGTCATAGCGGTCTTTCCGCAGAAACACACCCACTATCTGGAGCAACCTGCTCTTAGCATTGTGGTCATGGGTTGAATCGATGGCATCGAGTGCGGCCTTCAGCCCATCGTCAGGCGCCGATTTTGCAAGTGCGTGAGCGGCCTCCATCCTTATCAGGAAAAACTCATCGTTCAACACCACATCCATGAGGAGCGGCACAGCGTCCTTCCCGCCCGTCTCAGCGGCAGCTGGAACGGCAACAAGCCTCATGCGAAAGGATGTATCGTGGACGCACTTTGCGAGTTTCGGAAACGCATCGCGATACTTGAGCCGACCGAGCGCAAAGGCGGCCGTTCGCCTTACGCGACCGCTGTAATTCTCATCCAGAAACCGCTTCACATCGCCGCCGAAAACGGTGTCCTTGATGTCACCTATCAACCTGAGGCAGTTCACAAGCACCGTGTCGTTGTCCGATTGCAGGCACCTCCGAATGTATGGCGTCGCATCCTGACGCAGCTCCCTGACTACGCTTTTGATAGCTCGATACTCAAGTGTGCTCGTTGTGGCCATTTTCTGGGAAAAGATGTAGTCTAACGCAATTTTCCCCATGCTGATGAGCTCTTTCCTTGCGGAATCGACCTCGCCGACGGCCTCTCCGACCCGCCATTTTGAAGCCGATCTGAAAAGCTCAGCGACCCTCGCAGTGTCCTGGGTGTCGGCAGCCATGACGGCAAAGACTAGCATCAAAGCCCCCATTTTGACCTCCATTTTGAGAAATAAAGATAAAGCCACAACTCACATCGGCCAAAGAAATAGGACGCATTCTGCATGTAAAGCCTCAATGCCTTAAAATTATTTTCATGAATGGGCGTGGCGCTTTCAGAATTCCTCTCTTCGATCTCGATTACGACGACAGGGAAGTGGAGGCTGTTTCTGAGGTTGTGAAGTCGAAATGGGTTTCAACAGGGCCGAAAGTAAAGGAATTTGAGCGAAAATTTGCCGATTTCATCGGTGTCAGGCACGCCATAGCCGTTTCCAGCGGTTCGGCCGCCCTCCACATAGCTTACCTTGCTGCCGGGATAGGCTCAGGCGACGAGGTCATCGTCCCGTCCAACACATTCATCGCAACAGTTTCCATGATTTTGCATGTTGGTGCCCGCCCGATATTCGCCGATATTCAATCCATTTCGAGGCCAAACATATCGGTTTCAACGGTAAAGGGACTGGTGACCGACAGGACGAAAGCAATAGTTTTCCTGCATTATGCCGGTCATACCGATAATGCGCTTGAGATCAGGAGGTTTTGTGACGAAAACGACATCTTGATGATTGAGGACGCCGCCCACGCTCACGGCTCTGTCGCAGATGGGCTTAAGGCGGGCTCGATCGGGCATATCGCCGCATTCAGTTTCTACGCCAACAAGAGCCTTGCGATCGGTGAGGGCGGCATGGTCACGACATCGGACGACGGCATGGCGGAGAAGGCGAGGTTGCTCAGGTCTCACGGCATGACATCGCTTTCGTGGGACAGATTTTCGACGGTCGGCCCACCGGCCAACTACGACATCAAATTCCCGGGCTTTAACTATCGGATGAGCGAACTTCATGCTGCACTTGGCCTTGTGCAGCTCCAGAAGCTGCCTCTAAACAACCAGCGCCGCAGAGAACTGGTTGGAGCTTACAGGGAGCTTTTGAAACGGAGACTGGGAGGCGCAGTCGATGTGCCATTTGAGCCGTCAGAGACCACATCCCACTACATCATGCCGATTGTTCTGGGGGAAAATGTTGACCGCGATGCCGTCGCGATGGAGATGGCGAAATACGGGGTTCAGACGAGCGTGCATTACCGCCCGGTCCACGGTTTCAGTTATTTCAAGGAGTTTTTCGGCGAGCAGAAGCTGCCGTTGACCGAGGCGTTCGGGCGGCGTGAGCTCACATTGCCGCTCTACCCGTCGATGAGGGATTCGGATATTGAATTCGTGGTCGATGCCCTTGCGAGGAGCATCGAATTACTTGAAAGCCAATGACATTTTGCTTTAGGAGTAAAACTTACACAAAAAGGAGGCTGTGAAGTGTTCGTTGAAAAATTGAAAGAAGTTGATCCTGAGATATTTGAGGTGCTATACAGGGAAACGAAGCGCGAAGCGGACGGACTTGAGCTCATCGCTTCAGAAAACTTCGTTTCCGATGCCGTTCTCGAGGCGCTCGGTTCCACGCTGACCAACAAGTATGCTGAGGGTTATCCCGGAAAGCGGTATTACGGCGGCTGCGAGGTCGTGGACATCGCTGAGAACCTTGCCCGCGAAAGGGCAAAAAAGCTTTTCGGAGCGGAACATGCGAATGTCCAGCCTCATTCCGGCTCGCAGGCCAATATGGCCGTTTACTTCGCTGTGATGAAACCCGGCGAGACCATCCTGTCGATGGAGCTGTCTCACGGCGGCCATCTCTCTCATGGCAGTCCGGTCTCGTTCTCAGGCAAACTCTACAATGTAGTGCATTACGGGGTCAATCCTGATACTGAG
>JALVZN010000169.1 GCA_027037615.1 Caldifarciminota bacterium
CCCTTGAGACGGCCACGATCTGGCCCTCATCGTTTATCACGCAGCTGTTTGAGTCCTTGCCGGTGAACTCTACGGCGAGGATGTTGTGGTCAGGATAAGGCCTTTTCTTGCTGAACCTCAGGAACATGATGCGGTCACCCTGAACGACTTTGACGCTGTCTAAGATGTAACCCGTCAGGAGCGGCGAAAACCTGTGCCCTTCCGATGCCTCGATATCGGTCTCAGTCAGGTATGTGTGCGGCGAGGCGGGATGCGGCACAACCACCAGCTGCAACGAGGTTTTAAAAAAATGTATAATATAGCCCCTTGATAATCTGTTTATCTGTTTAACCTTACGCTTTTTGAGAAACTTCGACACTTCTCGAGCCACGATCAGGATGTCTAATTCGGAAAACTGCCGTTTTATCATGGCCGTGAATTTTCCTGCAACACAATGGATTTTACAAGTTTAATCGCTTTTGTCCTGTCTTTAAGGCAGAGGGCGATGGGGGAGGCTATCTGCGGCGGAATCTCGTTTTGATGGCAGAAATTGAGCGAAATCGGAAGCTGTGGATCTATGGCTTAAAATTGAAAAGGATTTCTGTTCTGTAAAAATGGCAAGGAGCATTTGCGATGAACTTTAAAAGACCATTTGTGATCGCACTTTACGCGGGAATTATCTGGGGACAGGGGACTTCTATCGGGGCGGTGACATTCAAAATCCTCGGTGACATCGGCTACGGGAATTTGAGCGATAAGCCGTATTCGCTCGCGCTTTCGCCTGACAGACAGCACATTGCGATAGCATGCGGGATGGGGGTCGTCGTGGCCGAAAGGAACGATAAAACCCGCTATGCCTACCGTAACCTCCTCGTCAAAAAAGTGGACAATGTGGATGCCAACCTGCAAATTCAGGTCGTGGAGTTCATTGACACCGAGTTTGTTACAGGAGGAGGGGATGACGGAAAGGTGTGGTTGTGGAACATAAACCGTCCGATGTCTCCATCTGTGATCGATAACGGCACCGGTGACCCCGACAACCCGGTGTCCTACCTCGTGGCCACCGACAAAAATCACCTCCTTGTGGTGTATTTCAACAGCAAATACCACATAATCAATGGGTTAACCCCATACGAATCCGGTAAAATAACAGAAGGCAGTCTGTTTGCATCGGGGAGCAGGATACACTCGGTCTCTTACAATTACCGTCAAAAGGTGCTGGCAGCGACGACGGCCGGCAAAAATGTGATTTACTTTTTCCGATACACGGGCAACGAGCTGAAACCACTGACGCCTCTATCTCTCAAAAGCAACTCAAGTTATTCCATAATCTTGAGGTATAGTCCTGATGGCAAATACCTTGCGTATGGGCAGCAGAACAGCGTCACCGTGTTGAACGCCTCAAACAACAAAGTGGTTGGCAAATTCCAGACCGCTCTTTATGTGACTTCCATCGAGTTCTCAATGGATTCAAGATACCTGTTTGTCGCCCATTATTCGAGTTACGGCGAACCAACCACCTACATCAGCGTCATCTCTCTGGAGACTATGCAGAGCCGCAAGCCGATGGGCGTCGATATGCTCAAGGCCAGGATAAATTTCATGCTGTTCATACCTTCGGATGAACCGTTAGGTGGCTATCTTGCAGTGACTTCGCTTTACCACAGCGTAATAGCGCTGGAGCCAGAGACGCGCGCCATTTTGTGGAGTGTTGACGGCTTCATAAACGATGTGGGCAGTCCTACAGACCCGTCGCCGATGGCTTACACGGACACCAACAACCTTATGTTGCTCACGGAGAACAGCTTTCTGTTTTTGAACGACACCACCTTCAGCATAGACAACGTTCTGCCTTCCGACTTCCAGAACCGTTTTGTAGACATATCCAGCATGCCGGGCGAGGGCGGAGCTGTTGCGGTTAACCTTGATGGCACCGTGCTGATTTTCAGGGATGGCACTGTGGTTGATAGTTTCAGCGTGCCTGAGCTGACCCGTGTTACGGCGATGGATGTGGCTGACGGCAGATTTTTCGTCGGCGGCGATGATGGCGTGATCGTGGTCGTTCGCAGAAATCACACCGTCGAATCGCGGATGCAGCTCAAAGCTGCATCCGGCACGGCGATCTCCGAACTCAATGTCGCCGGTGTCGGGCAGGGCCAAATGATGCTTTTCGCAGGCACGAAGAACGGGAGCGTATTTTTCATCCGATACAGCGGCAGGCCTTCGTCCCCAATCCCCATAAACACCGCTGTGCAGCAAGAGGTTACATCCATCGATTACTCCCCACAGGGGCTGCTGGCAGTCGGATATCGGACAGGTGAGGTGTCGTTCTACTCCTTCAAAGGCAACAGGTTCTACCGATTGGGCCAGTTCACCGATTTTGAGGAGCCTGTCGTGAAGATGCAGTTTCTGAAAGGGTCCGACTATCTGCTTGTTGCCTACCCGTCTGCCATGCTGGTGCTTGCCATGAACTCAGGGACAGTCAACATCATGTATAACCTTCACACTAAAGGACTTTGCAACATAGCACTCTCGCCGAACGATGAGCGGGTCTCCGTGCTCCACGATTACGGCCGCATCTCCGTCATGAAAATTCTTTATGGCCCAGTTGATTACGACGCAAGCAGCTTTGTCGCAACGGCCACAGCCCAACCTGAGGCGCATAAAACCGTTGCCAATGAACCTGTGTCAGAGGAAACAACGGGGCGTAAACCGTTCGTTCCGCCCACCTCCTTGCCATCTCCGAACGCTTCCTCTGACACGGATGTCAGTCAGGATGCGAACATCGAGGCTGAGGGCTTTCAGGCGCAGTCGCAGCCGAATTACACGCCGTCGATCCCCATGCCGCAGGCCGAAGTGACGCTGCAACCCACAGCTCAGCCTGAGCCGCAGATGGCCGTCCAGAGTTCGCCCAACAACGAGACCAACGAGCTGTTCATCACCTCACCCATGCCGTTGCGCGGCAGGATTATATCAATTCCTTACTCTCAGTCCACCATCACCGTCCTGAGAGGGCATGTCAACCGCAGTGTCATGCCGATCAACCTGATGTATAGCCTGAAACCGATTGTGGGGCAACACATTGCCTACAACCCTGAGCTCAGCATCGATGCAAACGGCAACTTCAGCATCAACATTCAGGCGCCGTCATCTGGTATCTATCAGCTTGTCCTTCAGGGGATTAAACAGGACGGCCAGGTCATCACCAAAAGCTACTTCCTGAAGATCGGGGAGGTGAGCAACATCTACCTCATAGTCTATGGGCTTGATGCACCGGGAGATCCGCAGTTCCCTGCCGTGAACGGTTACACCACCTCTGCGCGCGCCTTCTACCAGGACCTCAGGGAAGGACTTGCCCTCAAACGCAGCAATGTCGCCTACTTCGTGGGGAAAAACGCAATTCCGTCAAGGTTCATCGAGAAGCTCAGGAGGTTCGTCATGCAGGCCGGCGACACCGGGCTTGTGATAGTCGGGTTGTTTGCGCCGACGATAATCGACCCGCAAAACCCTTATGCCTTCTACATTTTGGGCTACTACACGAAGCCGAACGACATACCATCAAGCTCCATAGCAAGCTACATGCTGAAAAACACGATGCGGATCAACCGCAGTCGTAAGATCGTGTTTTTCGACGGCGTTAACGAGAGGATGCTGAAATGGTATTATCAGAAAAGTCAGGCGACATCGATTTATAGCGATTTCAGCGATTTCCTTTCGAGCCTCAACGATGCGGTTCTCGCCGTGGGCGATTCCGTCCAGAGCATTTGCCTTGTCTCATCGTCTCAGCTCCAGTCCACGAGCTATGTCTATCCATACAACAACAGGTCTTACACTCTGTTTATGCATTTGATAGACAGTGGATTACACGGCGATGCTGACGGCGATGGCGACGGCGTTATCTCGCTCGGAGAGCTAATTCAGTTCATCGAGGATAGGATGACGCAGATCATGCCATCCGCTCAGCCGGGTGTGGCTGGAAACTGCGATGGAACCGCCACGATGGGCGTCGTCGAATTCCTCAGAAGGAGGAGCGCCGCAGGTTACTGAATTGTGCCGACCGAGTAGTCCAGTTTTTCCTTTGCGATGTATAGCTGATACCGTGCGGAGGAGAGCTGCGATTCGGCGTCCGCAAGGTCACTTTCGGCTTTGAATAGCTCGATGATACCTATCTGGCCGGCCTGATGCTGGACTTTCGCAAGCTCATAGGCGGCTTTCGCCTGCTCAAACACCTCTTTTGCCAGCATGTAGCTGCTGTAAGCGGTTTTAAAGTCGTTATACCTTGAGATTATCTCGTTGGCGGCCTGAAGGTAAGCGGCTCGATATTCAAACTCCGCCTTTCTCACTGACCCGATGCCATCAGCCACCCTGAACGGATAGCCGAGTATGTTGAACTGGAGTGAGATGTATCTTTTCGGGCCGGTTTTCGTCCACGCCTGACCGTCCGTCCTGTCCCATTCCAGGTTGTAGCTCACGCTCGGCAGGAACGAGAAGGTTTTGAGCCAGAACGATGTCTTTGAAGCGCCAAGCGACGCCCTCAGCGAACGCAGATCAGGCCTGTTTTCCATCGCAAGCTTCACAAGCGAATCGGGGGAGGGGAGTGCAGTGTCGATCTCCATCTCGATGTCATCGCACGAGATCGGCCTTGACGGGTCAAATCCGAGCACGACCGCTAAGTTGCTTATGCTGTTGCGGTAATCGGTTTCAGCCTTCAACACATTGAGCTTTGCCTGTCCTGCCTGAACTTTTGCGCCGAGAAGGTCAAGTCGGCTTGCGTTGCCGAGCTCGTATTGAGCCTGGACAAACCTGAGGTTTTCCTGAGCCCTTTTGAGCTGCTTAACGCGCGCCATGTATGATTTTTGTGCGGACAGGGCCATGAGATAGCTCGTTTTCACATTGAGGATGAGCGAATTCCTGCTCTGCTGGAGCGAGTATGACGATGAGCGGGCGGATGCAAATGAGTTCACCACCGAATTTAAGCCGTTGACGCTGAAAAGGGTAAATTTGAGGCCGAGGTTTTGAGTTGACGGCATCGTGTCGATCTTGTTGAAGCTCAGCGTGGGCACGACCCCATACGACAGAGCGGATTCCATGAAGTTCAGCTTGCCCATTCGAGCCTGCTCACGGCTCGAATTCAATGTCGGACTGTTTTTTAAAGCGATCTCAACGGCTTTGTCCATCGTGAGATGCAGCGTATCGCCAAAAGCGAAAACCATCAACAAAAGCAGTTTCATAATTTCCTCCCGTGCTCTGTGGTGGATTATTGTAGTGTAAACCATCCACAGAATCATCGAAAACATGTCTTCGGAAAAACCCGTTTTCCACGCCACACATCCCGCCACACTCTTAGGCGGCCTTATGCTGTAACATTTTGTATGGCATGGACATATTTTTTGACATATCTCCACAAACGGCAAATTTTTAGCGTTGGGGATCTCTCTTTTCCCGAAAACATTGAAACTTTTGGAAGGTGTCGGATGCCCAAAGTTTTATCCATCGTCGGATGCGTGAAGCGTAACGCCTTTGTTATCAAGCAGATACCTGTCAGGTTTTGCTTTTTGATTGAAATTTTGTATCGTGGGTCGAAAAATCTTTTTTCAATCTTGTAATCATGGGGGTAGGTTGTAAAAATACGCCTCAAAAATGGAGGGAAACCATGAAGGTGAAGCTCAAAAGGTTCTACTTTATGGCCGAGGTTGACGGCAAAAAAGTTAACTTTCAGGGGATTTCCACCATACGGGAAGGGGTTTACCACCGCGACGGTTATGTGGTTGAGCTGTGGTTTGATGAGGACGGACATCCGAGGTTCAAGTTCTATCGTGAAGATGGCAAGGAGATGGATTTGACGCGTGTTGTTTACACATTTAGTTTGCCTCTCCTGAATTTTGGCAAAGTAATCGTCCCGGATTCAGGCCGCTTTTACATGAACCATTTTCTGCCGCGGCAGGTGTGGTCGAGGAAGTTCACGCTGACCGGGCGTGCCTTTGGCAACCCGTTCATTGCGCTTTTGGACCTTCAGGAGAAGCCGCTCTTTGCGCTTGGCCTGCTCGGCGACCTGAAGGACACGGAATTTCATTTCTTCTCGCCAGGCGCCAACCGAAAGAACTCGCTGACCGTGCAGGGCGGCAGGCTGAAATTCCGCATAACGAAGCCCGTCGGCAAAGGAATAACGCTTGGCAGGCTGAAAGTTTTTGAGGACGGGTTCTATGTCGGAGGCGGCGAAAAGACATGGTGGCATGAGCTTCGCAAGTATGGCCGCAAGTATCAGGCCATGCGCAACCTGAAGTTCTACAAGACCGACCGCGCATTTTATCCCGCAATGTGCACATGGCGCGTCATCAACTCCGACCACATGACACATGAA
>JALVZN010000170.1 GCA_027037615.1 Caldifarciminota bacterium
TTATGTCGCCCTCGACGGTCGGGCTCAGGGCAATGAGCACTTCCTCAACATGCTCATTCTTTATGCGCTCAACAAGATCCTGAAGGTGCAGGTCCTCAGGCTTTATCCCGTCCAGAGGCGAGATTACGCCGCCGATTACATGATACCTGCCCTTAAACGCCCCGATCCTTTCGAGCGTGAAGACATCTTCAGGGTGTTCAACCACGCAGATCGTCCCGTTGGCGCGCATCGGGTCGGAACATATCGGACATGGATCCACATCGGTTATCGTGTGGCAGACCGAACAAAATTTCAGCTCAGTGGCCGACGCAAGGGCGTCCGTGAGCTCATCCATCACATCCCTGTTCCTGAGGAGGTAAAAGACTATCCTCGAACTGCTGCGCTCGCCTATACCCGGCAGCTTCTTGAATGCTTCAATCAATTTCTGCAGCTGAGCGGGAATCCACATCTCAGAAACCGGGTATATTCGGCAGTTTTATCTCTTTTGCGACGATGGATGCGACCTCTTTTTTGGCCTTTTTGACCGCCTCGATGATGAGTTTCTCAAGTTTTTTCTTGTTTTTCGGGTCGAGCAGCTCCTCTGCGATGTCCAGATCCACGATGTTGCCCTCCCCGTTGGCCGTGACTTTGATAAGTCCTTTGCCCGCCTCAACTGAGACCTTGATCTTCTTCAGTTTCCTCTGAAGCTGGAGCGCCTCTTTGAGCATTTCTGCCTGTTTGAACATGGTTTATAACCTCCAATTTTAATTCCTTTACAAGTTTTTTGACATGAGGATGTTCCATGATTGGGTGTTTCAAATCACCTGAATCCTCTGAAATCTTTGAAATCCTGACATCTATCTCGCGGTCAAGCACTTCGCGTGCATGACGCTTTATGACCTCGATGTTGCCCTCAATCATCTCCGCCTCGATGTCGTTCTGCACCTGCACATGGAGCTCGTCGCCGTTCATCTGGCCGGCATCGGTTATGAGATGGGATAGGAGCTGGTTCTCAGACGACAGGGAGTCGGCTATTTTCTCGCTCTCGCTCTTTTCCTGCTTCTCAACGGTCGCCTTTTCGGGCAGCGTCGCGCTCTGAGGCGATTCCTCGATCGAAACTGGCTTGTCATAAGCGGCCGCAGGGATTTCCGACGGTTTTTCTCCGAGTATCGTATAGCCTGCCCGTTCGAGCATGTTCGCAAGCTGTATGGTGTTCGGCAGGTAAATCAGTCTGAGGACATGGTATTCGATCCAGATGCGCGGCTGAGGTGCATAGCGGATGGTCTCCTCCATCTTAAGCGAGGCGCGGAGCATGGCGAGTATGTCCTGAGGCATGTATCTGGACGCTATGCTGGAGTAAGGGTTTTCTTCCATGTTGAGCCGCGCCTTGAGCAGTCGATCGGCTGCGTGCTGGAACCCTTTCACGAAATCCCTTGCGCTGTAACCCCTCTGGAAAAGGGAATCCAGCAGCTCCATCGCCTTTCTGGTGTCGCGTTCGTAAATGGCGTTGAAAAGCTCGACGAAAAACTCATCTTCGACGACGCCGAGCATCGTGAAGACATCGTGAGCCTTGACTTTGCCTTCTGAAAAGACCGAGAGCTGTTCCAGGAGGGCGACGGCGTCGCGCAAACTGCCTTCAGCGTGGCGCGCGATGGCCATCAGCGCCTTATCCTCGATTTTGATCCCCTCATTATCGGAGATATGCCTGAGCCGCTCGGCGATCTGATATTCTGTAAGCGGCCTGAAATCAAACCGTTGCGTCCTCGAAATGACGGTCTCCGGCAATTTGCGCGGCTCAGTTGTGGCGAGGACGAACACCACATGTGGCGGCGGCTCCTCAAGCGTTTTTAAAAGTGCGTTAAATGCCTCTGTTGTCAGCATGTGGACCTCATCTATGATAAAAACGCGATATCGACCGCGCGTGGGCAGGAATTTGACCTGTTCCCTGAGGTTGCGAATCTCGTCGATCCCGCGGTTGGATGCGCCGTCTATCTCGACGACATCGAGGCTCCTTCCCTCGTCTATCTCACGGCACATCACACACTTGTTGCATGGCTCAGGGGTGGGGCCATGTTCGCAGTTCAGGCCTTTGGCAAGCAGTCGGGCTGTCGTCGTTTTGCCCACGCCGCGCGGCCCCGCAAAAAGGTAAGCGTGCGCTATCCGCCCGCTTCTGAGTGCGTTCTGGAGCGTTCTTGTAACATGCTCCTGACCAACAACTTCCTCAAATCGCTTCGGCCTGTATTTTATCGGGAGATTCATTGTGGCTAATTATAATGCCCACCGCCGCGCAGTTTTAACATTGGGGCTCGGCGTTCGGGAATTGATGAGCTATGCGCGGTTTGGCTCGTTCAGGTGCGAAGTTTGTTTGGGATGTGGTTCAATGGCCTATCTTTTAGACCCCGCTTGTGTGTACCTGCAACGCAATAGATTGTTTTGCAATCCTCCCTTTATCCGATACACTAAAACCGTGCCTTTTACAGCACATAAAAACTCAGGAGGGGACAGGAATGATCAATAACCTGTATGAAAATGGGCTGGATGAATATCCACTAAGCACAGTCATTGGCCAGAATTTGTTCTTTGCAATTTATTTCGGACTTGGAATAGCTGGCATGTGGAGCTTAAAAGTGCTTGAAGTTCCGATCCTTTCTGTGTTGTATGCGATTTTTCTGATAACCATGCTGATATTTGTTCTGAGGAAGCATCTGTGCACCAATTGCTATTATTATGGCAAAAGATGTTCTACCGCATGGGGAAAATTGGCAGCACTTATGTTTGAGAAAAATTCAGGAAACTATGAACTCGGCGTCAAATTAGCCGGGGTTACATGGGGAGTGGCAATAGGTTTGCCGATCATAGTGATGATTGCCATCCTGATTTTTAACTTTGATGTCCATCTCCTGGTGATTCTGGTTCTATTCGTTGTTTTGACACCGTTGAATCTCATGATGCATAAACATTCATGTGTCAGGTGCAAAATGAGGAATATTTGCCCTGCAAGTATGGCGCGGACAAATAAAGGTGACGATTAACGCATTGCCTGATATCCTCATGCATCGGTTTAACCCAGAATGTTTTTAATCGGTTTGCTATCCCGTATTTTGTCCAATAAGATAACTGTACTGGACAAAAATGGCAAAAAATGTCCATTAAAATGGACATTTTCCTGAAAAATTGCCTTCCATCCCGCTCTTGGCGTATTTCCACACTTTAGTTGACTATCTCGGATGCAAGCTGTTATATTAAACGCCCATCAAAACGGAGGGTTATGAAATGAATCGTCTTACAGATGAAGAGATTCTCGCAACATGGGAGGCAGTGACGGATTTCACAGGTGGATGGAACGAGGCTATCAGAGAGCTGTTGTCAAGGATCGATGATTTTATAAACGAGCTGTCGGGCAACGATTATTTGAGGGATAAGCTCGACGATCTGAAACAGCGTGTCATCGATCTCAGACACAGGATTCGCGATGCCGTTAGAGAGGCACAGAACGGGGAGCTCTCCGCTGAAGACCTCGAAAACATATTCCGTGATTACGGTCAGGAACTCAGCCAGCTTGAGGAAGAGCTCCTTGAATTCGACGAGATCGATGATATGGACGATTTTCTTAGTGGTTATGACGATGAAGAGGAGGAGTATTAGGCGCATTGCGTCTCGATAGATTCCTTGTAAAGTCAGGCTATGGGCCCAGAAAATCGGCGCGCAAGTTGATATTAGGTGGGGAAGTTCAGGTCAACGGCTCCATCGTAAAAATCCCATCGTATCACATCAACCCTGAAGAGGACAGAGTTACGGTCGATGGCAAACCCGTTGTGTATTTCGAGCATCTCTACATAGCGCTCTACAAGCCAGCAGGATATGTCACATCGACTAGGGACTCGGACAACCCGACGGTGCTCGACCTCGTTTCGGATATGCCATTCAGCAGAAGGGTTTTCCCTGCCGGTCGGCTTGATAAGGATGCCGAGGGGCTCGTCATATTGACATCCGACGGCGAGTTTGCCCATCGCCTTACCCATCCAAAATACCACATCCCAAGGACATACATCGTGACATTGAGCGTCCCACTGGACGATGAGAAGCTCGGTCTGATAAAGCGCGGGGAGGTCACGCTCTCCGATGGCTACAACCCGTTGCCTGCCGAGGTCGAAGTTATCGATGACCTCAAAGTCAGGATTGTCGTTTTTGAGGGCAAGTATCACCTTGTCAAACGCATTTTTGCGGCTGTTGGCTCAAAAGTGGTTCATTTAAAGCGGGTCGCCATAGGCAGGCTTGAGCTCGGCGACCTTCAGCCGGGAGAATACCGTTTGTTGACGCCCGACGAAGTTGATCTGCTCAGAAAGCATGCAGATGCCTCAACCACAACGAACTGAGTTGAGGATGCTGTTGATCACCCGCTTAGCTGCGTTCGGGCGGGCGAATTCGCCGATTTTCTGCGACATCTCACTCAGTTTCTGAGGGTTCTGGATTAGGTTGCGGATTGCGTCCGCCAGTTTCTCGGCGGTCAGCTCCCTCTCGGAGATCACAACGGCGCCTCCGAGCCTCTCAACGAATTTGGCGTTGTGGAACTGGTGGTTGTCGCTGGCAAACGGATATGGCACAAAAATTGACGGGAGCCTGAAAAGCGCAGCTTCAGCTATCGTGCCGCCGCCAGCTCTGGCGAGCAGGATGTCAGCAGCACTGTAATAAAGCCAGATGTCGCTTATGAAATCGATGAAGGTGATGTTTTCGGGGCCATCATGCGGTATCTTGCCGCCCGTCTGGATCACGAAATGGGCATCTTTCAGTGTGCTGGCCGCTTGCACGGCCGTTTGAGCGAGCTTTAGCGAGGCAAGGCTTCCACCTATCACGAGGATGATGGGGCGATCCGTCGGCAGAAATAGCAGTTTCCTTGCCGATGTTTTATCGACGACCTTCATGGGGCGGATCGGGTTGCCCGCATGGACGAATTTTCTCCTTGCAGATGGGAATTCGGAGAAAACGCACCGCGCAAACCTTGAGAAGAACCTGACCACCCTGCCGGGGACGACATTTTGTTCGAGCAGGTATATCGGCACTCCGAGGAGCACGGATGAAGCGAGCACCGGCGCCACCGCATAGCTGCCCGCTCCGACCACGACGGTTCTGTCCGTTGCGGCCATGTCCATGATGTGGTAAGCTGCTGTCATTGCGCCTTTTACGAGAGCAACAGGGTCTCTCCCTGACGGAAACCTGATGATTGGGATGTCGTTTGCGTCGAGCGGCCCCTGAAACCTGTCGAACGGCAGCTTTGCGCCACCGACCCAGAACGAGACACTCATGCCGGCCTTCTTTCCCTCAAGTGCCACAGCGACTGCGGGAAATATGTGCCCACCCGTGCCGCCGGATGCGACGATCAGGTTCAAAGCAGCCTCCTTTCGGCTTTCAACCTGTTGAGCGTCGATGAGATGGAAAGGAGGACGCCGATCGCCGAGAAGTTGAAAAGTGCGGCCGAGCCGCCGTAGGTGATGAACGGGAGCGGCACGCCCGTCGGCGGCAACTTTCCGAGCACTATGGATATGTTCACAAATGCGAACAGAGCAATCGCCGTAGAGAAACCTATTGCGAGCATGGCGTGTCCGAGATAGGACGGCCCGAAATGCACGATCTCAGCGGCTATGTGGTATCCTCGCAGCAGGATGACCAGAAACAGCAGGGTGACAAACGATGTGCCGATAAATCCGAACTCCTCGCCTATCACCGCGAATATGAAATCCGTGAAAGGAGCCGGCAGATACAGGAACTTCATCACGCCCTTTCCAGGGCCTTTGCCGAACAGCCCGCCAGATGCCATACCTGCAAGTCCATGCCTTACCTGCATCACATCTTTTGCAAGGAAATGGGCGATCCTCTGGTGGGCGTAAGGTAGGAATTTGATGAATATCACGAAGGCGACAATGCCCAGAAAGCCGGTTATCACGAGAAATCTCAGGCGAGTGTTGCCTGCAAAGAGCATGAACGCCCCTATTGAGAAGATCAACACCGCCATCGAAAGGTTGGGCTGTAAGGCGATCAGTATCGTTGCGAGGGATATTGCGGCCAAAATCGGCAAGAAGTCCTTTTTGAAATCGGAAATAGCCTTCTTCCTTGCGATGTAGTCCGCCGTGTAGAGTATTATTGCGAACTTGGCGAACTCCGATGGCTGGAAGCTAAATCCCACGATTCTGATCCACCGCTTGACCCCTGCGATGGTCTTTCCGAAGATGAGCAGTCCGATGAGCAACACGATGGCGGCCACGA
>JALVZN010000171.1 GCA_027037615.1 Caldifarciminota bacterium
GTGACGATCCGACTCCTTGATCCGCCTCTGCACGAGTTCGTTCCGAAGACGGAAGAGCAGATCAAAGAGCTTGCGGAGAGGACAGGAATGTCGGTCGAGGACATCAAAGCCAAGATCGAGTCGCTTGAGGAAGCCAACCCGATGCTCGGCCATCGCGGCTGCCGTCTCGGCATAACGCATCCTTCGATCACCGAGATGCAGGCTCGTGCGATCTTCGAGGCTGCATGCGAGGCCATCAAAGAGGGCGTGAAGGTCTATCCTGAGATCATGGTGCCGATAGTCTCAACCAAGGAGGAGCTTGAGAACCAGCGCGAGATCATCGATCGTGTCGCCAAGGAAGTCATGGAGGAACAGGGAGTTGAGGTTCGTTACATCGTCGGAACGATGATCGAGCTGCCGAGAGCTGCACTAACCGCCGACAAGATTGCCGAAGTGGCTGAGTTCTTCTCCTTTGGCACGAACGACCTGACGCAGACCACATTTGGCTATTCCCGCGACGATGTGGGCAAGTTCCTGCCGAAGTATCTCGAGATGGGCATCCTGAAAGTTGACCCGTTCCAGGTGCTTGATCAGGAAGGCGTCGGCGAGCTCATCAAGATCGGCATCGAGAAGGGACGCAGGACAAGGCCTGACCTCAAGGTTGGCATCTGCGGCGAACACGGCGGCGAACCGGAATCCGTCAAGTTCTGCCACAGGGTTGGCATGGATTATGTCTCATGCTCGCCGTTCCGCGTGCCGGTGGCAAGACTCGCAGCGGCTCAGGCGGTTATCGAGGAGAAACAGAAGAGACAGAGACTGCCCAAAGAGATCTATTGATGCAATTTGGGCTATGAAAAGACGCAGGGGCGGAATCTCTCCGCCCCTTTTTATTTTTGAAAGCTGTGCCGAACTACCAGATGTTGCCCGTTTTGTCCACAACCCGAAACTTCACTTTGCCGAGCGGAGTGTTCATGATGCCATAGCCGACAGCTCTGAAGCTAAGCTTCTTGTTTCGGATGCCGTCCTGAATTCGCTTTGACAGATCCCGCCATCTGACACGAAGTGGCACGACGACCCTGCCGTAGTCGTGTGGCGGGATTCGGATCTGCCCGTTCGACTTTGCATGGCCGAGCTTTTGCCCGTTTGAGGAAAGATCTAACTCAAACCCGTCGAGAACTGCGTTGACCGAGTTGGGATTGTATGCCTTCCAGTGCAGATTGAGCGTAACTCCTTGCAGGTCAATCCTTGCGATCTCCACGCCTGTAAACTTCATACGCAGGTTGCGCACGGCAACCCTTTCCCTGATTTGGGCACAGCCCAGAAGCAACAACACCTATAAGATCAAGAGTTTCGTCTTCATGCCTCGATTATGCTGTGATGGTTTTCTCATGACAATAGCTCACCCCACAGCTTTTCCTTTGGTCTCGACGCCGAGGATTAACACAACGATGCCTGCGAACACGGACATGGCAGCGAACCACGAAAGTGCCCCGACGATCGAGCCTCTCTGGATGAAATACGCCGTGAAATAGGGCGCAATTATCCCAGCTATCCTTGCCATCACGCCAGCCATCCCGTTTGCAGTGGTCCTGAACGATGTCGGGAACAGCTCCGGGGTGTAGGCGTAGAGCAGACCCCAGACGCCGAGACAGAAAACGCTGGTTATCAGCGCAGCGAGCAAGAACACGGTCACATTTCTGGCCAATGCGAACGCCATTGCGGATGCGCCGAGCGCCATGAAATAAATTGCGAGCGTGTATTTCCGCCCGGTCTTTTCGATCAGGTAGGAGACAGAAAGGTAGCCCGGAATCTGTGCGAGCATCATGAAAAATGTGAACCACAGGCTTTTGAGCTCACCGATGCCTTTGGAAGCGAACATTTTGGGCAGCCAGATGAACAGCCCATAGTAAATGAAGCTCGCTATGAACCAGATGATCCACACCATGATCGTCTGACGGTAGTATTTTCTGGAGAACAGGGCGGCTATCGGCACTTTGACATTCTCAACAGGTTCGATCTCCTCATCTATCTGAACGCCAAGCAATTCCTCAAGCGCAGCTTTGCCTTTTCTGGAAAATACATACTTCGGGCTTTCCGGTGCGAGGGCGAATGGAATTAGAAGCAAGGCAAAAACCAGCATGATGTAGTAGTCATATCTCCATCCCAGTTTGGTGCCGAGAGTGACCCAAACAGGCCGATGAGGATGCTTCCAAAAGCCCAGTTCATGTCGAGTATGGCGAGGTATCGGCCTCTGATTTTTATCGCAGTGAGTTCGCTCAGGTAGGCATTTACCGATGGCAGAAGGCCGCCGTAACCTATTCCGGATAGGAACCTTATGATGGCAAATGCGTCGAGTGAGTTTGCAAGCCCGTTGACCGCTGTCAGGATGGTCGTCATGGAAAGGAATAACAGGTTGGCAAACTTGCGCCCGAATAGATCTGACACAAACCCCGATATGAAAGCGCCGAGCAGCATTCCGACGAAAGTGGAGCTTGCGATCGTGCTCGCCTGTATTTTGCTAAGTCCCCATTCCTTAATGATTTGCGGCAGTGTGAACGGGATGAGCATTATGCCGGCGGCCACCGCCATCCATGCCAGTCCGCACAGAATCAAATACTTCCTTTGTTGCCCCTCGGAGACATACCTGCCCACAATTTCGTCGATATTCATGGTCCCTCCTTCCGTTCAGGTCACTTGCCTGAGCCGAGCGTGAGTTTTTCCACATATTTGGCGATTATGTCGAACTCAAGGTTGACGAGATCGCCGATTTTCCTGTCCGAAAAGTTGGTGTGGCTGATGGTAAACGGGATTAACCTGATCGAGAACCTGCTGCCGCTCACTGAGTTAACCGTCAGGCTGACCCCGTCCACCGCAATCGAGCCCTTGTAAACGATGTATTTCGAGAATTCCGGCTTGAGGAGCACGATGTCCCAGATGAAAGAGTCGGATTCGCGGTGCATTGCGGTTATGCGGCCGATGGAATCCACATGCCCGAGCACGAAATGGCCGCCAAGCCTTGAACTTGCCAGAAGCGCCCGCTCAAGGTTGACTTTCGACGAGACGCGAAGGGTTTTTCCGAATTTGCTGACCTCAAGCGTCTCGCGTGACATGTAGGTCCAGAACCCTCTCTCGATCACATCTTCGACGGTGAGGCACACTCCGTCAACCGCAACGGAATCGCCCGGCGACACATCGAGGTCGGTCTCGATGAAGACACGCCTGCCCGTGCCACTTCCGATGACTTGAACCACCTTCCCGACAGCCTCTACAAGTCCGGTAAACATGATCACAGGTATTTTTTAAGGCCCATGTTCGCCACGAGACGGCGGATCTCTTTCACGCGCTGAGCCTCGCTTGACGGAAGCACTATCGTGACATCCTCGGTATGGACTACTATGATGTCCTTCACGCCTATGACGGCGACGAGCCCGTCGCGGGAGTAGAGGATGTTGTTCTCTGCGTCCAGGGTCACGACCTCACCGTGCACCGCATTGCCGTGTTCATCGCGGTCGAGCACTCGCGACAGGGCGAAAAGCGATCCTACATCTTCCCAATCAAATGATGCCTCCACGACGGCTATGTTGTCGGCCTTCTCCATCACGCCGTAGTCCACGGAGATCTCAGGCACAAGGCGATAGAACTCCGCGACGCCATCTTCTGTCGTCAGATTTAGCTTTTCGCCGAGCTCAAAGACATCCGGCAGGTATTTTTTAAGGGCCTCGATGAACACATCCACCCGCCACACAAACATGCCTGAATTCCACAGGAACCTGCCGGTTTTGATGTATTCGATGGCGGTCTCCCTGTCCGGTTTCTCCCTGAACCTTGCGACTTTGAACGCCCTGATGCCCTCACGCTGCCCGATTTCGTCGCCAAACTCGATGTAACCGTAGCCCGTTTCCGGCCTCGTGGGCTTTATGCCGAAGGTCACAAGCGCCCTCTCTTTCTCTGCGATGTCCGCTGCAAATCGGAATGTCCTGAGCAGGCCTTCCCTGTCCTTTATCACATGGTCAGCTGGCAGCATGAAGATGAGGCCGTCCTCAAATCCAAGCTGTTTGAGGTAGAAGGCGGCGAATGCACATGCCGGAGCGGTGTTTTTGCCCACTGGCTCCACGAGAACCTTTGATTGAGGCAACAGGTTACGGATTGGGTCGGCTATCGTGGATGTGGTTATGATGAGGGTGTTTTCGATGGGAATCATCGGCGCAATGCGATCTATCGTCTCCTCAAGCATCGTCCTATCGGACAACAAGTTGAGAAGCTGTTTTGGACGGCTTTCACGGGATAATGGCCACAGCCGTTCGCCCTTGCCGCCCGCCATAATCCCTGCAAAAATCCCTTTTGCCATGCTTTCCCTCCGTTTTTCGGCCTTAAATTTAAAGGATTAACCCGCAACATCGCAGGGTTCTATTTCTCCTTGAGATACATCTCGTAAAGGAACCTCGACGGCTCCTGATACCTCCTGAACCGTTTTTTGGGATATGTGACGAACAGCTTTTCTTGAGCGCGTGTGAGGGCCACAAAGCAGAGGCGCCTTTCCTCTTCAAGCTGAATGGGATCCACAATCGACCTGTTCGACGGGAAGATGCCCTCAGCCATTCCGACGAGGAACACTATCGGGAATTCCAGCCCTTTTGCGGAATGGATGCTCATGATCTGCACCCCGCCCGACGATTGGGACTGTGAGCCCAGTTCTCTGGATATCTCGATGTGGGTCAGGAAGTTGCGGATTCCGCCGCGGCCAAAGGAGCCCGCAATGTTGAGGAGCTCGCGGATGTTCTCTTTCCGCTCCTCGACCGATGGAGAGCTGTTTTTGTTATCCTCGCTGAGGAAGCCGCTCAGGTTGAATACTTCCTCCAAGAAATCGGCAGGAGATATGACTTCGAGCTCATTTCGCCTGTTTTCGACCAGTTCCCAGAACGCCTTCAGGATGTCTATCTTCTCCTGAGGCAGTTTTTTCGAGAATGTCGGGCGACCCGTGCGATTGAAGTTCCTGAACGCATCGGCCGCCTCGGATGATGTGAACCCGAAAAATCGTCTGAATGCCGATTTCAGAACTGACCTGTCGGCCATGTCAAGCAAAAGTTTGAGAAACTCAACGGCTTCCCGTATCTCCGCCCTCTCATAGAACCCGCCGCTGAACGGGAGGTTGTAAGGTATCTGTTTCTTCGCAAGCACCTCCTCAAACGCCCGCGAATAGCTGTTTATGCGCATTATCACGGCCATGTCCTCGTATGCAAACCCGTTTTCGTGCTCCGTCATTATCTTCCATGCGACATATTCCGCCTCATCGTTCTCGTCGGCCGCAGCATAGAATATGAGAGATTTGTCCTCGGAGGCCTTTCGGATGGGGATTATCACTTTGGGTATCCTGTTTTTGTTGTGAGAGATCAGCGTCTCAGCTGCTTTCATAATGTCGGGCGGCGATCGGAAGTTGTGGGTCAGCCTTAATTCGACAATTTCGGGCAGGTCCTTCCTGATTTTTTCTATGAATTTTCTGGATGCTCCCCTGAAGCCGTAAATCGATTGATCGTCATCGCCTGTGACGAATATCGATGTCCTGAGCTTGCCGACGCTGTCCAGGATGAGATACATGATAAGTTCGTATTGGGCGAGATTTATGTCCTGAAACTCGTCCACTATGAGGTGATCGAACCTCTCGTTGAAAGTTTCCCTTATGTCGCTGTGTTCCTTAAGCAGTTTTATGGCCATCGAGATCATGTCATCGTAGTCCAGAAGGCCGTGCTCAAATTTGTATGCCTCATAAGCTTTGTAAAGTCTGGCCACTTCAAAGCCCCATTTTCCCCGTGCTTTGTTTGCAAACTGTTGAGGGTCGATGAGCCTGCTTTTGGCAAGGCTGATTTCCTTCAGCATCCCCTTGACCAGATTGGCGTTCTCGTTGCCGCTCAAAATCATGGCAATTCTCAGGGCTTCTTCCCTGCCTATGATCATCAGGTCCTCCGGGAGGCCAAGCCTGTCGGCGCCATACGAGATTATCCGAAAGCCAAGCATGTGGAATGTCCCCGTCCAGAGCTGCCGCGTCAGCCCTTCTCCTATGAGGTGTTCGACGCGCGTCTTCAGTTTCGCCGCTGCCTTGCCGGTAAATGTCACTGCGACGATCCTTTCGGCCGGAACTCCATCCTCTTTTATGAGGTGGGCGATGCGGTGCGCGATCGTGGTTGTTTTCCCTGTGCCAGCTCCACCTATCAGCAGAACTGCGGGTTTCCCGATTGTGGCGGCTTCAACCTGCTCATCTGTTAACCCCTGAAGCGTCTTTGAGCGTCTTCTTCCCAGCTCGACCTGAATAAAGGGAAGCTCCCTGTTGCGCAGATGGTTGAATATCGCTGCTCTGAACTCAGATGCGCTGTGAAACCTCTTTTCAGGCGACCTGTTTAGAGCCTTCTTGATTATCGAGAACACATCCGGTGGGACATTCGGAACTCTCGGCGGCCTGCCGTTCTTTATCTTCATGCGCAGGCCTTCAAGCGTTTCATCGAAAAAAGGCGGACGCCCGGCGAGCATTTCGTAGAAGATGGCGCCGGCCGACCAGATGTCGGATTCAGGGCTGTATTCGCCTTTCCATGCCTCAGGTGGCATGTAAGTCGGCGTTCCGGCAACGGAGAGCGAGGCCTTTTCGCCTCCGAAGAATACGCCGAGCCCGAAATCGGTTATCTTCACAATTCCGCCCTCTGTTATCAGGATGTTCTCCGGCTTCAAATCCCTGTGGAGCACTCCACGCCTGTGCGCGTAGTCCAATCCTTCCAATAGTTGCCCCATAATCTGAATGGCGTCCTGAAGCGGGAATATCTGCTTTTCTTCCATCAATGTGCGAAGCGACATACCCTCGACATACTCCATGACGAGGATGAGACGGCCGTCTATGATGTCAGCGTTGTAAAAACGGACTATGTGAGGATGTTCAAGCGATGCGAGCAGTTTCGCTTCATGAATGAGCATCTCGATGTCTTTTTGCCTCTGACGGGAGACTTTGAGCGCATATCTTTGCTCCGTGATGGTGTCGAAGCCGAGGAAAACATCTGCGAAAGCGCCTCCGCCTATCCAGCTTTCGATCTTATATTTGCCTATCCTGTCCCTTATCATGGCCGCTTTGAGTTTAAAGCCAGCTTGCGGATGTTTGAACACCGATCGGTCACTTAAATCGGGGAAAAGACGGACGGAATTTTGAATTTGCAGGGCGTTAGAACCCAGTAAAACGAAAGCGCCCGGTGCGAACACCGAGCGCTTTCGGTGGTTAGCCCACTTGAATAAGTTTGTTACTTCATGATAATGATGCGTTTAGTCTGACGGAAGTTATCGGCTTTCATGTGGACGAAATACACGCCGTTGGCGATGTGGGAAGTGTTGAGCGTGACAGAGTGATAACCGGCGTTGAACCTGCCATCTGCGAGTGTCTGAACCTTCCTGCCTGCGGCGTCGTAGAGGTCGATCCTCACACGGGCATCTTTCGGAACCGCAAAGGATATCGATGCCCTGCCAGACACAGGGTTCGGCCTGATGTCGCTAAGAGCAAACACTTTCGGGACATCCGAACCGTCGTCCTCGCTTACCTCTGTGGCCGTGGGGTTTTTCCAGAAAATCGCAGCAGGAGCAGTCAGCCACTTGTTGCCATAAAGGCCAATAGGATACTCATCGTAACTGTATTGAGCGTAATAAGTTCCGCTTCCGACATTGTCGTAGAGACCGATGGTGGGGTCGGCCTGATCGGTTGTGTAGGATGTACCATTATATCTAAACACGATGTCGGTATAAGTGTACTCATTATCGATGAGCAGGACCTGGAATGTTACAGGCTCATCTGTTGCCTTGATTTTGACATTATACCAGGTTACGGCGAATGTGTCAGGCAAATTCTGATCTGCAGACCTGGCCACATAGATGAGCTCATCAGGAGGATCAAACACGCTTGCTTTTGTTGTAAGGTCATCCCAGAATGGTGCTACCAATGCCTTGTCGGTCTCGTTGTAGGTTGAAAGATCCACATTCTCGTCGGGTATCTGGCTGCTCACGAAGTCAAGCGCACCATTTGCTCCAACATAGACGCTGTCATAATTGACACCGAAGAAGTTGACAAGGAACGGTAAAGCGATTTTGGCGGTTCCGTAGTCCCCGAGAGCGAGTGTGTCAACTTCAACTCCTGCAGGAGCCGAAGACACATAATCCCACCAGCTGTCATCCACTGTTATATCGCTATAGACATCACCGATGTTGTCTTCCCATTTCCATCCAGATGCGCTCTCGCCTGCGTGAACAGTATCTTTGGTAACAGTATCAGGGACTGTGTATTCGTTGTTAGACGAGTTATCGTCCGCCTGCCAGGTACCGCCAACATTGACCTGTGTGATTGTGAACCTTATTAAATACTGCGTTCCATCAGCGTCACCGCTGGCGTCGTATCCGGTCGAAAATGTGTAAGATGCACTTGAATCAGGATCAAGCGCTGTTCCTATAGTTTCTGTTGATACTGATGTCCATGAGCCGCCACCATCCGTACTAATTGAAAAGTCAACTTCCACATCGTCAAGCGAATTCGTGCCCACATTCTTAACTATTACAGTTGGTTTTATTGTATAGTCACTGGTATATCCGGTTTTCACATTAGAGTCAACGAATTTGTCTATCCCATAGCCCGTTATAGTAGCATCATAGGCGACCCTTTTATTTATCTTCATCCTAAGCATATAATCGCCACTGTTGACAGGGGTCCATCCGTTGGACGGATCGTAATACATCGAGAACCCGTTAGGATGTGATTTGTCAACGCCTATGCTCAAGCTCTCAGAATTCACAACCACAAGCCACAACGGAGAATTGCTTGTGTTTAGAACGCTATCCAGTGCCACCCAGAGCCATCCAGAAGTAGAGACATCCACATTGGTAACCACATTGAGAGGATTGCCCGGTTCACCTGAGTTATCGTCTGCTATGTAAATGGAATCTATCGTGCCTTTGGTCAGTGCGGCTACGAATAAACCGACCGAGTCGATGTTAGTTCCGCTGTAAGGATTCTTAAATCTAACTGCAATTTTAGGATTTTCGGTGTGAGATTCGGGTGTCTCATCGTCCCACCTGGCCCATGGTGATGTCTGAACGCCCCACGAAATAGTATCTCCAAGAGGCTCCTGATCATCTCCAACCACATAGAACCTGAGCGAGTCTATGTCCGCCGGTGTGGTTGAGAACATTTCGATTGTTGTGTCCAACTCAGAAAGTGCAGGGAAAGGTCTGCCTAAGATAACATCAGCATCGGTCCAGCCGCCTCCAACGGTGTGATATCCCCACCGCACATCGGCGTCCAGATAATCTGCCCAGTTTTTGACCTTCAGGCGCATGGAATCAGGTGTATCACCATCAATAGGGAGGAGATATTGTTCTGGATAGTAAGCATACTGAGCATCTACATCCTTAGTGTAATCCGTGTAAATCTCAACAGCATCAATGTAAATATCGCCGCCCGATTTGGCCACAGGACGCAGTCTGACTTTTACATTCGAATAGCCTTTGTAAGCATCAAGATTTATCCTGATTTTTTCCCATCCCTCATAGTAACCGTAGCGGCTGTAACCTGTCAGAGTTGACCATGTTGCTCCACCATCAACGGATATGTCCACATAGAGCGAGTCAAGGTTGTTCGGATTAACTTTAGTGTGATACATGTAGAAAATAAAGTATGGAGAGCCAGCATATTTCAGATCGAGACGAGGTGTAACCAGCGGTGTTCCTGAACCGGTGAACGTTGAGGAATTGAATTTTGCAGAAGCACTGCCAAGGCGTGAATAGGTTTCGTCGCCGAATGTCCACGAGCCGCTTCCTGCTCCTATGCTCCATCCTTCTGGAATGGATGCATCCTCAAAGCTCTGCTCATAATGGGTCTTGTAATAGAATTTAACCCAATAATATGAGTTACTGGAAAGGGCGTTATCAATAGAAGCGGGGTCTATCTCTATCGATACGGAACCGTCCGAGTTCTCTACACCAAGCTCCTCGTTGCTTGGATAGGTGTAATCCGAAGAATCATTTTGTGCGTATGAAAACACTATGGTGTCGCCCTCTATAAGCCATATCTCGAAATGATACACTTTGTTAGGGTCATCAATATGTCTAGCGTGATAGTAAAAGATAGCGGCTTTTTTATCAGTGCTTCCACTGCTATCAGCAAAATAAATTGATGTATTGTTACCTGAGCCATCTTTCAGCTCGAGGTCTGTCCAGAAAGGCGCTATCGTGTTGTTAGGATCATTTTCGTTTGGCATATCGGCCGAATACGAAGCCGCTGGGTCACCGATGACAGAGTAAATTGTGATAAATCCATTACTGCATAACCTTATCACAGATTTCCTTAAGTTATAACTCGTACCAAAGTAATTAAATGTAAAGTTATCTCCTGTCAATACAGATGTAGTATCATCATCTGCCCCTGATAAAAGAGTGGTGTTAGTCCAGTTACTTGTATTTGTCTCGTCAAGCCAGTAATCAGCTGATACACCATCTTCCCAGAAATAGTAACCGACTGCCACGCCGCCGGTAGCTTTGGAATCGACCTTGTATTCTGTCCCTCGTTTGCCATTGTGTTTAACAACGGGCTTATGGTTATTAGCACCATAAGCCTGTCCAATTGCAATAATTGCCGTTACCACGACTAACCACCGAAACCTCATAACAACCTCCTTGTTTATGTTTATTGAGGTTAATACCTGCAAATCAAGGTGTCAAGGTTACATATTATCCCATGCTGACTACTCGTAAACCGGAGTTAGCCAGCCGAATTCGTCCTCTTTCTCGCCGCGAACTATCGCAAAGAACTCCTTCTGGATCCTCTCGGTTATAGGCCCTCTGTGCCCGCTCCCGATCTGGATCTTGTCGATGGATCTTATAGGGGTGACCTCGGATGCAGTCCCAACGAAGAACACTTCATCGGCGATATACAGAAATTCTCTTGGCATAGGGGTCTCAACCACTTGCATGCCGAGCTTTTTGATGATCTTTATGATGCTGTCCCTCGTTATTCCGGGCAATATCGACTCGTAAAAAGGTGGAGTGTAAATGACGCCGTCCCTCACGGCAAAGACATTGGCCGCGGATCCCTCGGCTACGAGTCCATCAACTGTCAGAGCAATTCCCTCGATAAATCCGTATTCGAGCGATTCCATTTTTATCAGCTGTGCGTTAGCGTAGTTGGCTGTGGCCTTGGACAGTGCAGGAAATGTGTTGGGGGCCATCCGCGCCCAGCTCGAGATCATGACATCCACGCCATTCTCAAGTGCACCTTCTCCGAGATATTCCCCCCATTCCCACACAGCTATCATCATCTCGACCGGGTTGTTCAGCGGGTTGACACCTACATCGCCGTAACCACGAAATACCAGCGGTCTGATATAGCATTCTTTGAGCTCGTTCTTCCTTATAAGCTCTTTGATGGTCTCCTCTATCTCTTCGATTGTGTATTGGACCTCCATCCTGTAAATCTTGGCGGAATCGATAAGACGCCTTATGTGGTCCCTCAGCCTGAAAACGGCTGTTCCTTTGCTTTTCGTGTTGTATGCCCTGATCCCTTCGAACACAGCAGACCCGTAGTGTAACGCATGGGTAAGGACATGTACCTTCGCCTCTTTCCAGGGCACAAATTCCCCGGAAAGCCAGATGTATTTTGCTTCTTTAATCCCCATTGAAATCCTCCTTTATTTTCCGATTTTCACACAATTATAACTTTCCTTCATGTGTATCAGCAGCAACTTTCTGAATAAGTTTCCTTTTGTGTATAGCCACTCCGATGACTATAGCATCTATAGTTGCAAGGAGCGGGACAAGCGATATCGGTAAACCAAGTTTTTTGGTCTCAACTTCAAGGATGAGATCAACTTTTCCATCAACAGATTTGATCGTAAACCCGTCGGCAATAGCTATTGTTTTTACACCAAGCCTTTTAGCATACGCTATCATAACATCGAGGCTTTTCTCATGAAATACATAATCCGTTATCAGGAGCACATCGCCTTTCTTCATACTCCTCAGAACTGAGGTCATAGCTTCGTGGTTTGTGATAGGGACAGCAACAGAGACCACACCAGCTGATTTGAGGTAGGATGGGATAATCCTTGAGAAGTTAAGCCCCACAGTTTTCTCTCCTACAAATACAACCTGAGCATTAGCAAGCTCTTTCACTATCTTTTCAAGTACCTCTGGATCGAGTTTTTCCTTTGTTTTATCTATCAGGGCTTTTTCTTCTTCGTAAATCTTTTCCCAGTAACGCCCTACATCTTCGCGCTTAACAAGATAACCCTTTTCGAGCAAAAACTTTATCTTTTCGCTTATCACTTCGTCGGGTAGGCCAGTCTCCTCTGCTATTCTATACACCGAAGCAGAGCCGAGCTGCTTGATAGCCAGCAGTATGCGTTTCGCATCGGGATCAATGTTGAGTTTCTCGACTTCGAGATGAACAGCAGCCTCTTCCTTGGTCGCTATGAATAGGCCTATCACCATGAATATACCACCGATAAAAACGCCTAAGTGTGGAACTTCATTGAAGAAAACCCATGCAAGCAGGATCGATACAAGTGGATCGAGTATCATCTGGATTATGACGGCGCGCTGAGCGATAACTTTTCGCACACCATCCATGTTCAGATATGTTCCCAACCCGTTTATCACGAATCCCATAAACAGCGCCCAGAATATCAAATCGCCCCTCAATAAAGTCTCTGTTTTAGGAAACTTTGAGAAAATAAAGGGGATTGCGAACAGTATGCTTGCCACCGCCATGCTCCAGAAAGAGATTGAGAGCGGTTCATAAGACCTCTTTAGTTTCCTCCCACTCATGATGTAAAACGCTGCAAAGAAGCCAGCGCTTATACCCATCAAGTCGGAAAACAGCATTTTTGTGGCCGATATCGAGCCCTCCTGGCTAACACTGGACAATATCAGGAATGCTATCCCGATAACTGTAAATATAACCGCATAGATTGTGTTCCTGTGTAGATTCTCTTCAAGGAAGATTGGACTCAGGATTGCAACGAATATGGGGGCAGCGATTAACAGGATTGTTCCGTGTGCGACACTTATCTTTATGGCGAGCAAAAACGCAAAATACATAAACGCGTAACTGACCCCGTTCATAATCAGGAGCCATAGATCCTTGCGGGGCTTAAGACTATCGAGCTTCTTGAGAATTACTGTAAGTGCAAAGAGGCCAATCGCGCCCACGAACGCCCTTATAAAAGCTACCTGCAAGGCGTTAAATCCGGCAAAGAAGAACAACTTGGCGATGATTGTGCCAACGCCCCATAAGATGCCAACCAGATATAGCTCGATAAGGCCTACGATACCTGACTGTTTCTCCCAGAAATACACTAACTTTCCCCATAAGCTGTCAGGCAGGCCACCTGCTACATTATCTGCTCCACTTTCACCATTTGTGGCCATACAAATGCTCCCTGTTTAGGAGTTGATTATTTTCTCAAAATTGTAAGCTGCGTTAAGCAGTTTGACATCCTCAAATGCGTTGCCTATCACCTGCACCCCGATTGGCAACCCTTTTGAGTTAAATCCGAGCGGGATGGATATCGATGGCAACCCGGCAAGGTTTGAGGTGACCGTTAACACATCAGTCATATAAAGGGATATAGGGTCGGAAAGCTTTTCCCCGAGTTTGAACGGGGGTTCAGGAGAAGTCGGGCCAATTATGACATCGACCTCTTTAAAGGCGTCGATGAAGTCGCCCTTTATCAGCCTGCGGACCTTAGTAGCTGTGAGGTAATAAGCATCGTAATAGCCTGATGATAGCGCAAATGTGCCCATCATTATCCTGCGTTTCACTTCAGGGCCGAACCCCTCGGTCCTCGTCTTCACATACATTTCTTCGAGATCATCGGATTCCACACGGTAACCGTATCTCACGCCGTCATAACGCGCGAGGTTGGATGATGCCTCGGACATCGCTATGAGGTAGTATGTCTCGATGGCGTATTCAGTGTGTGGCAAGCTTATCTCTTTGATTTCATGTCCGTATCGCTCTGCTTCGGAAATAAAATCCTCGACCTTCCCAAAAATCTCGGGGTTGATTTTCTCGTTCATGAACTCTTTGGGCACACCGATCTTGAGCGTCATTTTCTGCTCTTTGACCATTTCGGACCAATGAGGCAGTTCGACCTCGAAAGATGTTGAATCGTGGGGATCGAAACCGCCAAGAAGTGAGTAAAGGATGGCGGCATCGGTGACATCTTTTGTGAGGAAACCTATCTGGTCGAGCGATGATGCGAACGCTATCAAGCCATAGCGCGAGATTGTGCCGTAGGTCGGCTTAAAGCCCACCACGCCGCAAAATGCTGCTGGCAATCTCACGGATCCGCCCGTATCCGAGCCGAGTGCAGCTATCGCCTCACCTGATGCGACTGCCGCCGCTGAACCGCTCGATGAACCTCCAGGCACATACTCCGTGTTGATCGGGTTTCTCGTGGGGCCAAAATAGGAATACTCGCCCGATGAACCCATTGCGAACTCGTCCATGTTCGTTTTTCCGGTGATGATCGCGCCGTTGGCAAGCAATTTTTCGACGACTGTCGCATTGTAAGGGGGGATATAGCCTAACAATATCTTTGATGCGCAGGTTGTTTCGTGTCCTCTCGTGACGATGTTATCCTTGACGCCGATGGGAATCCCGTAAAGCACGCCTATTTCGGAGTCCATGTTGTTCTCGAGCTCAACTGCACGCTCTATCGCTTCTTCCTCAAATACAGATATGTATGCGTTGATCTGAGGCTCCTTCTTCTGGATGTTTTTGAGGACATCACGGACGATATCTGCGATGGAGATTTCTCCCTTTTTCAGCCTATCGTGGAGTTCATGGATAGTCAATCGAGCAAGTTCCATGCTTTGATTATAGAACATTCTCAAAGTTCAGGTCAAACGCAGCTGTGCCTTCGCCATTGTAGAGCATCGACGCCAGATGTGAATTTATTTTGGCAATGAGAAGCACAAATCTTTGAGCTTAAGCAATGCGCAAAATTGACTGATAGCGCATAAACCGATAAAATCGGCACCAACTTACACGGAGGTCAAACAGCATGAGAAATAAACTGTTGCTGCTCATAGTTATCATTATTTTAGCCGTTTCCGGTTGTAAGAAGCACAAATCGCCGGAGACAACCGGGGGAAAAGACACCACGAGCGTTGCGACCGATACGCTTGGCGCACCGGAGCGCGATTCCGTCGCGATTGAATCTACTGAGGTTGAAGAAGATACGGTCAAGAAGGTTGAGAAAACGCAGAAAAAGGCGGATTCCGGGAAAGCTGCTACTCCCCAAAAGGCCACAAAAGATAGCAGCAAAAAGGCTGAGAAGAAAGCGGTCGAGGAAGATACAGGGCTGGATTTCACTGTGCCTTTGCTGAATGGCGGGCAGCTTTCGATAAAGGATTATAGAGGCAAGGTCGTTGTGCTCGATTTCTGGGCTACATGGTGCGGTCCGTGTCGCATGGAAATTCCGTCCTTCATAGAGTTGCAGAAAAAGTATCCCGACAGAGTTCAGTTTATCGGCATAGCTGTATCGGATAAGCCTGAGAGGATCGCTGCATTTTACAAAAAATATCAGATGAACTATCCGGTGGCATTGCCCACCCGGGAACTGCTGAAAATTAAGGAGTTTTCAAACATAAGGGCCATCCCGACAACATTCATCATAGACAAGAAAGGCCATGTTCGGTACCGCCAAGTCGGGTATGCGCCTAAGGATTTCTTTGAGCAATGGATTCTTAGATTAAGCGGAGAGGAATAACATGCTCTCCTACAAAAACGGGCACCTTCATATTGAAGATGTAGCGGTGAGGGATGTAGCGGAGGAGCTTGGCACTCCGCTTTATATCTACAGCCTTGACGAAATCGAGCGGCGCATCCGCGAACTGCGCTCCGGGTTCCCTGAGGACACGCTCATCGCATACTCCCTGAAGGCAAATGCCAACCTCAACATCCTGTATCTGCTGACGCATCTGGGGTGTGGAGCTGATGTCGTCTCAGGCGGCGAGCTCAAGAAGGCTATACTCGCCGGTTTCCCGCCCGAAAAGATCGTTTTTGCCGGCGTTGGGAAGACGGAAGCCGAGATCGAGGAGGCCATCAACAAAAACATCCTGCTTTTGAACATAGAATCCGGTGAGGAATACCTCAAGGTGGTGGAGGTCGCTAAAAGGCTCAACAGGCCTGTCAGGATAGCTGTCCGTGTAAACCCTGAAATAGAGCCCGGCACCGATGAGCAGATAGCCACTGGCAAAAGGGGCACCAAGTTCGGCGTTTCACCTGATGCAGCCTATGAGATCTACACGCTGGCTCAAAACGAGGAGCTTGTTCAACCTATTGGGATACATATCCATATCGGTTCGCAAATTCATTCACCTGAGCCGTATCTTGACGCAATCGAAAAAATCCGCCCGTTGATAACCGAGTTTCCTGAAATCGAATACCTCGACATCGGCGGAGGATTTGGCATCCCATACACATCTGAGCAGGAGTCCGACTTCGTGCCCCTGTCCGAATACGGGAAAGCCATATCGCCGATAGCGAAATCGCTCGGAAAAAAGCTGATAATCGAGCCCGGGCGTGCTGTTGTGGCATCGTCTGGGGTTCTGGTCACCAGAGTGCTTTACAGGAAACTTTCCGGCGGCGTGAGGTATGTGATCGTAGATGCCGCAATGAACGATCTGATAAGGCCGAAGCTTTACGGAGCTGTCCATACGGCAATACCTGTCGAGGAAAAACATGCTGAGCCGGTCGAAGTCGATATTGTTGGGCCGATTTGTGAGCCAAGCGATTATCTTGCAAAGAATTACCCCATACCCTTGCCCGAACAGGGCGAGCTTCTGGCATTTACCAATGTCGGAGCCTATGTCTCCGTGATGGCATGCAATTACAACGGGCGTGCGAGGGCGCCTGAGGCAGTTGTGAAAGGCGATAAGTGGGTTACCACGAGGGACAGGGAGACATTCTTCGATCTTGTTGCCAAAGAGCGACTTTTCGCGCCGATAGTCACATCTGACGAGGAGAAGAAGACGAAACTTGCTACCATCAGGGTCGGCGTTACCGATATCCGAGCTTTGCCGACATTCCGTTCCGAGCGGTTCAGTCAGATAATCTACGGCTTCGAGATGAAGGTCATCGAGGTGAGAGGGGAGTGGGCGTTCATCCGCACATCTCAAGAAGGCTATGCGGGATGGGTTCAGACGGCTCATATCCGCTACATAGATGCGCCTCGCAAATGGACTCATATCGTTGCGGACGACTTCGCCATGCTCAGGGACGGCCCATCGGAATCGTCCGAGCCGATAGGCAAACTGCCGCTCAATTCCCGTGTGATAGTTGACCATGAGGTGGGCGAATTCTCGGCTATCCGTTTGCCGGGCGGCGATCTGGCGTTTGTGAAGAGTAGATACCTGCTTAGCAAGGACGAAATTCGGTTTAACCTCAAGGAGATGCTGAATTTCTCTCTGAGGTTCATAGGGGTGCCCTATCTCTGGGGCGGAACGACGCCGTTCGGATTTGATTGCTCAGGTTTTGTGCAGGCGATGTATCGCAGATTTGAGATCGAATTGCCGCGCGACACAAAGCATCAGATAAATGTCGGCGAGCCGATCGAAGTGATCGAGAAACTCAGACCCGGTGACCTCGTTTTCTTCCCAAGGCATGTGGGGTTATACCTTGGAAACATGGAGTTCATCCACGCAAGCCTTGAGCGGGGGCGCGTTGCGATAAACTCGTTCGATCCTGAGGAAACGCACTACAACGAGAGGTTGAGGAAGAGGTTTATAATCGGTCGCAGGATTGTAAAACATCCGCACAGGGTGGTGGAATAGAAATTTCATAGCAGTGTGGATTTAGCTCGGTCACCACTCATGTGGCGACTTTTGATGTAAATCGCCTTGTGGTCAGGGTATGACCGATTTCGATCCGTTTAACCGTATGGTTTTCACCAATTTGGCGGTATTTTCCAGTTGACACCGTTGGGGCTCTACCTTACATTATTAGCCCGACAAAATGTTCTTTGACAATATGTGCTGGCGTAGCTCAGCTGGAAGAGCAGGTGATTTGTAATCACCAGGTCGGGGGTTCGAGTCCCTCCGCCAGCTTGATCGAAAATGGAGGGGTACCCAAGCGGCCAAAGGGGCCGGGCTGTAAACCCGGTGGCTCAGCCTTCGGGGGTTCGAATCCTCCCCCCTCCATTTAAACAGGCGGGAGTAACTCAGCCTGGTAGAGTTCCAGCCTTCCAAGCTGGGTGTCGCGGGTTCGAATCCCGTCTCCCGCTTTTTCCCTTCCTTTGCCCACGTAGCTCAGGAGGCAGAGCACTTCCTTGGTAAGGAAGAGGTCCCCGGTTCGAATCCGGGCGTGGGCTCCACTTTTGTTTTATAATATCCCCAAACAGGGGGCTTCAAATGAAAGTGGTCAGACTTTTGATTATCTCTTCAATGATCGTAATTGTTTCCTCAGGTTGTTTTATGGGGACATTCCAGACGGCCAAAACGGTCGGTTACCAGAACACAAGTTATGGCTGGTATTTCAATTTCCCTGTCTATTTCGATCGTCAATATCTCGATAGCTCCGTTGTCAGGAATAAAGGCGCTCACATAATCCCAACATTGGGCTATACATACACATACGGTGTGTCGGATAACATCGATGCCGGTTTTCGTGCCAATTTCGGCGAGGGGATCGGCGTTTACACCAAGCTGCAATTTCTCAATTTGAGGACATTCAACGGTGCGCTCATGCTCGGCCTTGGGTTCCAGCCGTTTGCGCTCGGAATGACTTTGCGCAGCGACCTCATTTTCTCGACTTCAGTTGTTCAGAGCAGCACCACATATTTCGGGTTCTCGTTTATGAGGATGCCTGATTACCGCAGAATTGGCATCATTTTTGACGATGCCAGAAAACTAAAATACGATGATTTGACAAGGTTTACGCTCTTCCTTGAGGCATTTGGAGGAGTGGAACTTACCAATGTTTACATAAATCACATACCGGTCAAATTACTGGTGGAGTTCGGCGTTCCCATTCAGCCGTATCCACCGCTCTACATTGGGGCCATGGTAAAATATTGATGACAGAGGAGATATGGGATCACTCAGAAGAGCCATCGACACGATACTAAATGGCGGCGTCGTAGCAATCCCGACGGACACGGTGTATGGGCTCATCGGCAATGCCCTTGACGAAAACGCAGTCCGTAAGATTTACCATATCAAGAAGAGGCCGTTG
>JALVZN010000172.1 GCA_027037615.1 Caldifarciminota bacterium
GGAGCTCAAGGATGTCATCGAATTCATCGAGAAATCCTGATTTCATGTCTCACAAATTCGTTATCGGCGTTGTGCATCTGCTCCCTCTTCCCGGTAGCCCATCGTTCGACGGCGATGTGAGGGCAATCTTCGACCGTGCGCTTGAAGACGCATCCTCATTGAAAAACGGCGGTGTGGACGGCATCATCGTGGAAAATCTCGGAGATGCGCCTTTCACAGGCGGACATGTCAGGCCTCATGTCGTGGCGTTCATGGCAGTTATAGCGCGCCGCATTTCGGATGAGTTCGGACTCCCCATCGGCATAAATGTGCTGCGGAACGATGGCGTCTCTGCGATAGCCGTTGCCGCTGCCGCAAATGCGAGGTTCGTCCGCATCAATGTCCTTACGGGGGCGATGGTCACTGATCAGGGGATTATTCAGGGCAACGCTTATGAGGTGCTGCGTTACCGCCGCGAGATAGGCTTCGACGAGGGGATCGCCATCTTGGCAGATGTCGCAGTCAAGCACGCTTACCCGCTCGGATACGGCTACGATCTCGTTCAGGCAGCTAAGGACACCTACGGGAGGGGCGGCGCCGACGCCCTGATACTGACCGGCGCAGCAACTGGCGCTCCAACAAGTCCAGAGGATCTGAAAACACTCAGGGAAGCCATGCCTGAGGCGCCCATCATCATCGGAAGCGGTGTAACGCCCGAAAACATCAAACTGCTCAGCTGCGCCGATGGGTTCATAGTCGGCACATACTTCAAAAAGGATGGGATTGTAACCAATCCCGTTGATGAAGAGCGGGTTAAAAAACTCGTAGATGTCGTGAAAAACCTTGATTAACCCCATTAAAGGAGGTTCTTATGGGCTACAAAATCCTTGTCATAAATCCCGGTGCTGGCTCGACGAAAGTTGCGCTTTTTGAGGATGAAAAGCTCATAGCCAAAAAGGAGCTTCGCCACTCGCCCGACGAGCTCAACAAATACGACACGACGATAGACCAGCTGCCGATGCGCAGGGCGGCGGTCATGGATTTTCTGAAAGAGATCGGCATAGATCCGAACGAACTGGATGCCGTTGTGGGGCGTGGCGGGGCGTTCAAGCCTCTCGAGGGCGGAGTTTACACTGTGGACAAAGATGTGATCGACGACATAATGAACGGCAATGTGCAGGCGGATCATCCGTCCAACCTTGGCGCACTCATTGCCTACGAAATAGCTGAGCCTCTGGGCATACCGGCGTATTTTGTGGATCCGGTATCGGTTGACGAGTTCCACGACCTCGCCCGTCCGTCGGGATTGCCTGAGCTGCCGAGGAGAAGCCTGCTCCACACGCTCAACAGCCGATATGTGGCGCGGAAAGCTGCTGAAGAGCTTGGAGTTCGATACGAGGACATAAATCTGGTCGTGGCCCATCTTGGCACCGGCATTTCCATATCCGCCCATCAGAAAGGCAGGATAATCGATGTGAACAACGCCAACGACGGCGGCCCGTTCTCACCTCAAAGGGCCGGCTCATTGCCCACAACCGGGTTGATAAAACTGGCGTTTTCGGGCAAATACACGGAGAAGGAGCTGCTCAAGAAGGTGACCCGCAACGCTGGACTCGTCGCATACCTCGGCACGGACGACATACGGGAGGTCGAAAAGCGCGCATTCAAGGAGGGCGATCCTGAGGCCGAACTCATTTACAGTGCAATGATTTACCAGATCGGAAAGGAGATCGGGGCGTATGCGGCTGCTCTGCTCGGCAATGTTGACCTCATCGTCGTGACGGGCGGCATGGCGAGATCCGAACGGCT
>JALVZN010000173.1 GCA_027037615.1 Caldifarciminota bacterium
AGAGTCAAATGTTTCGCAAGTTTAAAGTCGAGGTTTGGGTTGCCAAAAACCGAGTCAATTTCACGAATTGATGGAACCTGTGAGTAAATGCCCGTTCCGAACCGCAGAATGAGGTCGGATGCGAGTCGGTAAGCGAGTCCAAATCGAGGCAGAATAACGGATCTGCCCGTGTAGGTGTAGTGTTCACCTCGCAGGCCGAGTTCGAGGACAAGCGAATTAGTGAGCAAACGACGGTGCAGCAGATAACCGCTTAAAAGCCAATCTTTTATCTTGCGCTCTCCTGTGTCTCTATCGGCGTTCGGGTCGCGGATGAAGGCTTCATCTTCAGGAAATGCGTATTTGAATCGTTTAACGCTATGCAACCCATTGAATCCTAATTCGATAAGCGATCTGTCGCTTAACTCACGGGATGCCGCCATGTTCAGCTCAAATGCGCGGTTGGCTTCCTCCCAGAACCAGCCTTCGGTGAATTCCCAGTTGTGGTTTAGGAAGTTGGCACCCATTGCCATGTCAAAAGTCCAACCGCCCATCGATGCTACAAGGTTTGTTCCTGCAAGACCTTTTGAATTTTGCTCTTTCACTTCTCCGATAAACCCACCATCTGTCAAATCGACACCGACATGGTCTCCACCAAGCACTGTGAATGCCGTAAACGCCAGATTTTCACTGAATTGCGATGTATAAACCGAATGAATGTCCCATGAGCCTGGATAGGATGTGAATCCTTCACTTATCCCGAAAACTCTGGCGATGAGGTCAAAATAGCTTCGTGTGGCCGATATTCTGAAGTTGTTACGATGGAATGAAGCGCTCAGGCCAGCCATGCCCATTTTAAGTGAACCATCAGTGCCCGGCTCACCGGTTTTCAGCCTGATGTCGAGGATTCCAGAGAGCGCGTTCCCGAAGCTTGCCGGGTAACCACCTGCGTAAAAGTCGGACTTGCAGATCATGGTCTCATCGAGCATCGAGATAATCCCGCCGCCACTCTCGAAATGGAATGGATGAGGCATCCGTAGGCCGTTTATCCGCACACCGAGTTCATTGAGCTCGCCACCCTGAACCGAGATGGCCGCATTGTCGCCAACATTGTTGACGCCCGGCAGCGCCTGAATCGTCATGAAAATGTCCGTGGCAGAACCAGGTGTGAGATAGACATCCATGATAGTCAGTGTGCCTTTTTCGGATGTTGTCTGATCGGTTACGCTGAACGGACTTGGCGTCACAATAAGCTCTTTGAGCTTAATAACTTCCTCTTTGAGACCGATTTTGAGTTCCACAGTTTGACCTTCGACCGCATCAAAATGCACAATCTTGCGTTTGAATCCAAGTGCCGACACCTCAAGAGTGTATCGACCGGGTTCGGGGACTTCAAATGTAAATCGACCGTTTTCATCTGCCATCATGCCCTTTCCTGTTTCATGAATTTTCACGGATGCGTATGGTATGCCAATTTTTCCCCTGATGGAAACCACCTGGCCTTTCACCACGATTGAAGTTACAACAATCCATAGCAGAGCACCCATCTATTCCCTCCGTATTCAAATAGAAACGATGCAACAATAATTGTAATGGCATGATGAAGGTCATAAAAGAGAGCGCGTTATTACTCAGCTAATCTAATGGTAAGGAGCACAGGTTTTTCGTCCGCTTCATGCACCCCGGAATACGGGATATTGCGCAAAAATGGCTGAAGGACGAGGAGCGAGAGGAATCGCTCGAACGCATCCTGAAGTTCTTTATCGAATTCCTCCGTGAGCATTTGGATTTCCACCTTCTCAACGCCGTTGACCCATACTGGCCTGACATAGTCGAACTCCTTGAAGACGAGACCGTTAGAAGAAATTTCAGCGAACTCTATGCGGAGCTTGTCGCATGGCTTGGAGGTTACTTTGACCTCAGAGGGCTGTGGGACTATGCACTCACACAGTTGGATATGGCAGCCAAGCTTGCACATGACCAGAAAATAAAGAGCGCCATACTCTGGTGGACGGCTAACATCCATCGAGATAGGGGAGAATATGAGGAGGCGATGGAGCTTTACAAAAAATCGCTCGAAATCAAGGAGAAGATCGGAGACCTTCAGGGCAAAGCCTTAGCACTGGTCATGCTCGGTCAGTTGCTTGTGGGACACGGGGATGACGAGGAGCGGGCACAGGGACTCGCACATATCATGGAAGGGTTTGTAATACTCAAAAAGCTCGGTGCTGTTGATGCGATAGATGCCCTCGTAACCCTTAAAATCGCAGTCTCAAAAGTGCCTGAATCCGATTACCAGAAAGCACTCAGCATGTTGAGTAACGAGGAGCGCAGGATAATCGAGGAAGTTTTGAGGGGATGAGAACGACAAACCTTTGCTCAGCATATCTGGACAAATCCGTTATAATTTTGTCAATGGCTTCATTAAGGGGGCTGTGATATGAATGTGAAATCAAAGGTGAAAGATTTGACCGTTGATGAATTAAAATCTTTGATTTCGGAAGTGGTTAAAGAAAGCATCGAGGATCTGATAGAAGACATTTTGGCCCTTTCAAGTGAAAGCTATCTACGCTCAATCGAGGAAGCAAGGAAAGACTACAAAGAGGGCAAGGTCAAAACCCTCGAGGAAATAGCAGATGTATAAAGTGCTTTTCACCCACAGGGCATTGAGGGATTGGATGGACCTCGATAAGGAGACAAGAAATAGAATGGTCAGAAAATTGAAGGAATATGCCCAAGATCCCTTTAAATATGCCCGAAAATTGACACACCCCAAAATAGGCACATACCGATTTCAAATTGGTGATTACAGAGTTATCTTTGACATAGATGAGGGAAACATAGTGATTCTACGAGTCGGACACAGAAAAGAAATCTACAAATGAGTAAGTTCAATCGGCGAACCTCAAGCTCGCCTGTATCCCTTAAAGACCTGAAGTTCTGTATCCTCAATCTCCTCAGCATAGTGCCAGAATTATAAAGGTTTTAATGGTTCGGCTCCGCGCCCTTTGATGGTTTTAAACTCAGGGCTGTCGCAGTTGGGGCATCCTGTAAACTGATCACCTTACACAAGGAGGGGAAAATGGGCAAAAACGATGTTTTTCTGTTGAGCATGGCTATACACTACGCCTATCTGGGCGTGATACTGTGGTCGATCATGTTCCCCGAAAAGCGCATCTGGCCGCCGCTCAAAAAATGGTCGTGGCAGTTTCTGTTGAGCTGGCTTCTGTTCTTCGGAGCGGTCAGTGCCGATGTCGCCATGATGGTCATCGACAGGAGTTCATTTCTGCCCATCGGAAACGAGCGGCTCTATCTATCTGTGCCGATAGTGGTCGTCGGTGTTCTGTTTTTAGGATGGGGGATCCTGACGCTCGGAATTGAACGGACATCTGGAGTTGCGGGAGAATTCATCTCAACCGGCCCATACAAATTCACCCGTAACCCTCAGTATATCGGCGACATCCTGATATTCCTCGGCATGATATTGATCTCCAATTCGTTCCGTGCCGCCGCCGGGTTTTCGCTGCTCATCCTGGCGTTTCTGCTGATGCCTCTGGCCGAGGAGCTGTGGCTGGAGGAGGCCTACGGCGAAGCTTACAAAAAATACAAAATGACCACCCCACGGTTCTTTTGAGGGTTTCAGGAATCAGGTTCGTCTGGCATGAATTCGGTCAGATAAGCTTTCCTTCCCATGCGTCAGCCGCTATATCGGAAATGATTACCCTCCCAACCACAGTTCGGTTTCATTCGGATAACCTCACCTGACTTGATGGGACGCTTGAGCGGTAATTCCCCACGATTGAACTGCGGCATCACATGCGTCATCATAAGTGACATGAACTACATCGATAAACTCAAACTCGAACTTGGAGAATCGAAGGTATCCGATGCAGAAGAGCATCGGGCAGCTTTTGCGAGAGATGAGTCCGGCATCCCTGAACTTTACCTCCCCGATGTGGTCGTCCATCCGGAATCCACCGAAGATGTCAGCAAAGTGGCGAAGATAGCCTACGATTACGGCGTTCCGATGACGCCTCGCGGAGCTGGCACAAGCCTGTCGGGCGGCCCGCTTGCGGTCAACGGCGGCATCCTCGTCGTGTTCGACAGGATGACATCCATCAAAGAGATAGACACCGAGAACCTCGTCGTGACGACTGAGCCGGGCGTGATAACCGAGACGCTCCAGAAGGAGGTCGAGAAGGTCGGCATGTTCTATCCGCCTGACCCTGCAAGCCTCGACCAGTGCACGATAGGCGGCAATGTCGCCACAGATGCAGGCGGCCCGAGAGCGCTGAAATACGGCGTCACGAAACACTATCTCCTTGAACTTGAAGTCGTTTTGCCCAACGGCGAGGTCATGCGCGTCGGGAAAAAGACCAAAAAATGGGTTGCGGGCTACGATCTGCCGATGCTTTTCAGCCAGTCCGAGGGCACGCTTGGGTTTATCACCGAGATCTCGCTGAGGCTGATCCCACTTCCTGAGTATGTGCAGACATTCCTCGTGCCGTTCGACGATGAAGTTGCCGCATCCAGGGTCGTCAGCGAGATCATAGCGCGCAAGTTTCTGCCCCGTGCGCTCGAATTCATCGACAAATCGTCCATCGATGCCGCAGGCGACGAAATGCCGCCCAACATCCCGTCCGACGCAAGGGCCATCCTGTTGGTCGAGCTCGACGGCCGCGAAGACGCAGTCATGATTGAGGCGGAACAGATTGCTGAGATCTTCGAGAAGCACAACGCAATGGACATAATCGCTTCAATGGACGACAAGGACAGGGAAAAGATCTGGACGGCGCGCCGTGACCTCCTGCACGCACTTGAAGCGACAGGCAAGAAGGTCAGGATAGAGGACATCACCGTGCCGAGAAGCCGCATCCCGGAAGCCGTCGAGGCGGTTTACAGGATTCAGGACGAGGTCGGCCTCACGCTTGCAGTCTTCGGGCATGCGGGGGACGGAAACATCCATGTCAACATCCTGCATGATGATGATCAGATCGAGCTTGTCGATAAAGTCGTTCACAGGCTCTGCGAGGTCGCCGTTGAGCTTGACGGCACGATAACGGGCGAGCACGGCATCGGTATCCTCAAAAAGCCGCACCTGCACCTCGAACAGCCTCAGCCCCTGATTGACCTTCAGAAAAACATCAAAAATGTCTTTGATCCAAAGGGCATTATGAATCCCGGCAAGAAATTACCATGAGGGGCATGTGATGAGAATAGACTATGATGTGCTCCACATACGGGTCAAGCGGCCGTTCGCCATCTCGCGCGATGTGACCATCGAAAAGGACACCGTAATCGTTCGGATCGAGCACGATGGACTTGTCGGGTTTGGAGAGGCCATCCCATACCCCTATTACGGCGATCACATCGAGGCGGTAAAGGGGTTCCTCGACATCGCCATACCGATAATCCAATCTGAGTTCGTGGATCCGTTCGACACGAGGCGGATAGAGGCCAGATTGCATGAGATCGCCGGGCGCAACTTTCCCGCCAAAGCCGGCATCATGGACGCACTCTACGACCTGATCGGCAAGATGCTGAACATCCCCGTCTGGAAGCTCATCGGCGTGCCATCCGAACCGATTAAGACATCCTACACCATCGGGCTCGGCGAGATAGACGAGATGATCGACGACATGCAAAACCACTGCGATTTCGAGGTCTTCAAGATAAAACTTGGCCGTCCAAACGATTACGACATCATAAAAGCGATGCGCGACGCTACCAATAAGCCCATCCGTGTCGATGCAAATGCGGCATGGGACGCAAAAGAAGCCCTGAAAAAGATCGAGTTTATGGCCGAGCTCGGCGGCTTTGAATTCGTGGAGCAGCCGCTTCATCCAAATGATTTTCAAGGACTTAAATTTTTAAAGGAGAGGTCACCGCTGCCGATAGTGGTCGATGAATCCGTTCTGACATCGACTGACATCCCCCGACTTCTCGGCTACACGGACGGAATTAACATAAAACTTGCCAAGAGCGGTGGGATACCCGAAGCCATCAGGATGATCGAGATAGCGCGCGCACACAACCTCAAGGTCATGCTCGGCTGCATGGTCGAGACCGGGCTCGGTGTGGCCGCTGCCGCACAGATCGCACCACT
>JALVZN010000174.1 GCA_027037615.1 Caldifarciminota bacterium
GAGGGAAGATAAGGCATTTATAGCAGCATATCTCACATCCGGAACCCAATCCTCCAATCTCTTAACTATTTCCAGAATGGCATCCTCATCCTTAACACCAAGGGAAGAAAGGGCATTTATGGCTGCTACTCTCACACTCGTATTTTCATCCTCCAATCTCTTAGCTATTTTCTCAATAACATCCTTATCCTCAACCCCGAGGGAAGATAAGGCATTTATAGCAGCATATCTCACATCCGGAACCCAATCCTCCAATCTCTTAACTATTTCCAGAATGGCATCCTCATCCTTAACACCAAGGGAAGAAAGGGCATTTATGGCTGCTTTCCTTACACGCCAATCTTCATGCTCCAATCTCTTAACTATTTCCAGAATGGCATCCCCATCCTTAACACCAAGGGAAGAAAGGGCATTTATAGCTGCTTCTCTTGCATCAGAATCTCCATCCTCCAATCTCTTAACTATTTCCAGAATGGCATCCTTATCCTTAACACCAAGGGAAGAAAGGGCATTTATGGCTGCTTTCCTTACACGCCAATCTCCATGCTCCAATCTCTTAACTATTTCCAGAATGACATCCTTATCCTTAACACCAAGGGAAGAAAGGGCATTTATGGCTGCTTTCCTTACACGCCAATCTCCATCCTCCAATCTCTTAACTATTTTCAGAATGACATCCACATCCTTAACACCAAGGGATGATAGGGCATTTATTGCTGCATACCTTACATCAGGATCTTCATCCTTCAATCTCTTAGAAATAGCGTTAGCAATATGCTTAATCCTTTCGTTTTTCCCGTCGAATTGGAGTTTGTCTATTTTGGTCAGCGCTTCGGTTACGACATCAAACCGGGAGCCCCACCAAAATGACAGCCTCCACTCAGCAGGTATCTCCTGCATCTTGCGGTTGAACATGGATATGAGCTTTTCCATGTAAATGGTCCTGGCCATGTTGTTCCAGATATCGAGGATTTTTGTTTTTAAGGGATCGGGTGTCCACTCGTCGAAGTAGATTTTCTCGAGTTCGTCGAATATCCTGTTCACGATCGCAGGGTAATCGAGGATATCCACATCGTCTGCGAGACACCTCGCCGCCATGAGAAGCCCGTGGTGCAGGTAAGGCTCTAAAGGATGGGATGTTTTTAGGATGGTTTCGATGTATTCGGAAGCGTCCTCAGGTGATTTTTCACCCTGTATCCCTGCCCCGAGCAGGATCACCTCGTTCCACCTCGAATCCCAAAGATATTGCGTTATATAGCTATCTATCCTCGCTCGCTTACGGGTTATCGCCATCGCCGCGAAGTATTCCTGAAATGTGAGGTGCATGAAGCCAAATGTATCCTGCCCCTTTTCGGACAGCACACCTGATCGCTCCGATACGAGCTTTATGAACCTCTCTGCATAACCTTCTGGGTCAGTTTTGCCCCGTTTTTCTGCAAAACCGCTTACTATCTCGTGGAACTTGGATTTCGATATGAGGTTGTCCTCCGTCTTTTCGTGCAGGTAGAGTGCCACTTCTGCGAGTATCAACCGCGTCTCTCTCGGGTCAGGCATGTCGGCCGTTATCCCCTCGATCCTTTTATACTCCTCCCATGACCAGATGAAGGTATCGACGACCTCACGGTAGAGTGCGACGCGCTGGTTTGGCAGCTTGGTTCCCTGATGGTGTATCAACCCGATTATGGTGAGTATGAGCGGGTTTGTGGCTATCGCTTTGAGCTGTTGTTTCTGGTTCAGTTCCTCCAACAACCGCTGTGCCTCTGTCTCGGCGCGCAGGGCTTTGACGGCATACAATCTGCTCTCCGCCTCATAAAGCGCTTCATACCATTTTCTCACGAACCTTTCGATGCGCTCGTCGTCGAACGGCCTGAGGGTCGCATGGGCATACCTGTCAGGCAACGGTCTGAGGCCGTAACCCACAATTCGGGATGTGGCCACATAGGAATGTTGGGGGTGCTCTGCCTCAAACCTCAGAATCTCATCGACGAGCCTGTTCCTTGTCTCACGGTTTGCCACCTCATCGAGCCCGTCTAACAGGAGATACGCAATTCCATTCTTTGCCACACTGAGCAACCACTCCCCGACCTCACGGGCGGCCTCCCTGAAATCCTCGATCTTCTTTTTCTCAGCGGGTGTGAGGCCGCCGATGACCTCCTTTGACCTGACAAGTGCGCTCGCTATGTCCAGGAGGTCAGGGACGACATAGTCGCGGATGTAGTCCTCGAGGGAGTTCGCCCTGCCCTCGTTCAGGGCTCTTGCGAAATACCTCAGGGTTATCGGGATGGGCACGGGAACGGGAATCCCGTTTCTCTCCAGTGCGTTGCGGGACAGCTCCTCGGTGAAATACTCGTTATCGGATATCGGGGCGTCCCAACCGTTATCCAGTGCGGAATGCGAGATCTTGAAGGCTATGTTGCGCAGAAAGGTGGTCTTACCGGAGCCCGGATCGCCGAGCACGACAATCCGTTTCTCGCTCGATACGAGTTCAGGGATATCGACCTCCTCTTCCTCTTCAATTATCCGTATCTCCTCTTTTCTCTGGCGTCTTTGGCCTTCGCTATCCTTTGATTCTTCAAATTCCATTTCCTCGCTGTCCTCAAGCTCTCTCGCTTTTTCTTCTGTCTCGCTTTCTTCGATGGATTTCTGTGGGATGCGAATTTCGCGTTTGACCTTTCGAGCGGCTTTTAACTGGACATAGATCTCGTCCATCCTGAGGAGCACGATTCGCTTGGTGATCAAAACGCCTCGCGCATCCAGATACTCCGATGCGTCGCGTAGCAGTTCAAAATACTTACGGGCAGCGTCGTTGCTTATAGCGTTATCTGTCATAGCTGTTTAATTGTAATCACATAGGCAAAGGGATTTCAAGGAAAGCAGGCTATCCACCGTTTTGCTTGTGATAGAGACTTAACCCCTCTGTTGGGACATCAAACGGCGACCTATCCCAATAGTGAGGAGGAAGTAGACACCTCAACCGATTTCAACCGCAAATTAGGAGGCCGATTTAGCCACATGCAAAATCAAGATGCGCATCCATAAGCATCTCCCTGATACCAAAAGCCTTACTGCACTCATAAATGTCCGCCCTTTGGGAAACATATGAGATGTTTAGAACCTCCGTGGCAAAGTTGATTTTGCCTATGCAATGTGGATCAAGGACATAACCGCATCTCCCATTGCCGCATTGATCAAGTCTCAGATTGCTTACGGAAGAAAATCGGAAAGCGTCCTGATCGTTTCGATTTCCAATGGGAGGAGTTCGTAGGACATCTGCAATTGTCTCTTTACCCTGTTTTTCCATGAATTTGGAAGTGAATTCCAGAGAGAAACCAGTTTCTCCCTTTCTTCTGGATTTCGAAGGATGTATCTTGCTGTGTATATTGCCTGTCTTATGTCCTTTTCCTTTTTGCCATGCTCTCTTCTTTTTTGAGCGACCAGAAGTTTGTGAATCAAAAAAGCGGAAGGTGCAGGAACTCTGGCCTTTATTCCTCTACTTATCTTGAGTTCCACGTTTTCCTTTAACAGAATGTCCATATACCTGAGAAGTTGAGGAGTTACTCCGAGGGATTTTATATGCTCTGGCTTTTTCACTCCCTTGCCTCTTTCGGGTGCAAGAAACTCTATCTTTACACCAAATCCTGTGAAATATGTTGAGCCATCGGGATTGAAATGCTCTAAGAATCCCAACTCTTTAAGGTATTGAGAGATATCGAAAGCCCTCCCTTTGTATGGCCGTGGGATCAAGATATCTATATCCATAGTGGCAATCGGGTATGAGGTATCAAAAAGGTATTTTTGATAGAGGTAGAAGCACCATGTTCCGACAACCTCAATGCCCACCTCCCAGAGCCCATATTTTGTAAATGCTTGGAACAACTCACGGATAGGTTCAATAAGTTCCACTTCTGACTCCTTTTTTGAAATCATCTTGATAGCTTTCCTGACATCTCTGAGCTGTTTTTTCAGCTTTTCCCTTCTTTCAATTTTTTCCGCGAGTTCGGCCGGAAAATCTTTTCCAAGATATTTATCCTTTACCCTGTCTCTGTTACGATATTGCAAGTAGTAATAAATTTTGTTCCTGATTTTCTTTTCTTTAATCCTTCCTCTGGGCAGACCTGCAAGTGCGGCGACAATAGCCCGCTCCTGTCGACGATAGAACTCAAGTGTTTCATCAAGCATATTCTGAAGATCCCTCATATCGTCCAGTATGTTACCCTACAATCATCTCAAAATCAAATTTTGTAGGGTAAAAAACGGTTTGCTGTCTCTCAGCGTTTATACTCCGGAAATTGCGTAATCTTTCCAAAACCTGATGCCCATCAATCGGTAGACACGGCAGGGATTGCCCTATCGGGCGATTTACAATTTTGTCGAATAGAACGGATGCAAATAGACAAATAATACTTCAAAACGACATCTTTTGAAACTCTTGAACGAGAAATTAAGGCTTTGATGCTGGCGAGTGAGAAACTTAATAGCGAAAACCTCTTGATAATCAATGCCGAGGTGGAGAAAGTAGAAAATGTGAAGGGTAAATCCATCAGGTATATTCCCCTGTGGAAGTGGCTATTGGGAATAGTTCAGGGTAATTAGCCGTATGTCGCATAAGTCCAGATCAACCTTTTGATCGAGCCTTAAAGCGCAGAATTTTATCTCCTTCCAGCTTCTTCCAGGACCTTTCGCAGTTCCCTCAAAATCAGCTGGTAATCAACGGCGGCGGACTCCACCTTATCCATTTGCTCCTCGATGTAGCGGGTGAACTCCTCACCCGTCCATTTCGGGAATCGGTTTGCGAGATAGTGGTAAATCCGCTGGCCGAGCCGTGTAGGGAAGAGATACCGCTTGCGTTCGACGACATATTGCCGTTCGAGCAGAGTTGCGACGATTTTTGCATAGGTCGATGGCCTTCCAAGTCCGCGCTCGCGCATGGTCTCGATGAGCGTGCCCTGCGTGAAAGGCGCGACTTTCGGCACAAAATTCAGCTCTTTGCGCGTGACCCTCAGGGTTTCAGGAGGCGGGAGATGGACAAGTTTTATCGGCATCACGAGGTTGAATCCGGGCTCGATTATCGATGTGACAAACTCCTTGTGGTCAACGAAATCGCCGAGCCTGAACTCCAGCGTCTTACGGTGGACGACCGTCTCCTTCATGTGTGAGGCGATGAACCTGCGCCAGATCAAGGCATAGAGCCTCAGTGCGTTTTTGGGGTCGTCTAACTGGAATCGGCCGGTGGAAACCAGCATCCTGAGCTCCTGTGGCTCGATCGGACGGGTCGGCCTGATGCATTCGTGGGCGCCGCCCTCGCCCCAGCGCCTCAGCTTCAGGAAGTTCTCGCCGAAATTTTCCACGATGAACGAGCTTGCGACCCTGAAACCTGCATCGGACACGCGTGTCGAATCCGTGCGGTGATAGGTGATTATTCCGGCCTCAAACATGTTCTGCGCCAATGACATCGTCTTTTCAGCCGAAAAACCGAGCGCTTCGGATGCAGCCGTGAGAAGTGCGCTTGTCGTGAACGGCGGGCGCGGGTTTATCGGGATATCGGTCTCCTCGACCAGCGAGATCCGCATCTTCTCAAGCTCCTCAAAGACCGCTCTCGCCTTTTCCGTGTCATCGATCTCAAACCTGACCGTGATGCCGTCGATTGTGGCGGTGATGACGCCCTTTTTGCTGCGCCGCTCCGCTTCCCGTTCAATGATCCAACCGAGCACCGGCGTCTGAACCCGTCCAGCGGACAAGTTCCTCCTGCCGAACCGCTTTTGCAGATGCTCTGAAAGCGAAAAACCGACCCATCTGTCGGCTATTCGGCGCACGATCTGCGCTTTCACCAGGCCGATATCGAATCCTCTCGGATTTGAGAGCGCACTCTTGAAGGCTCTCGGCGTAACTTCGTGAAACTCAGCCCTTTTCAGGTTGTGATTGAACGGCCTGAGCGAAAGGAACAGGTCCCATGCGATCTTCTCGCCCTCGGCATCCGGATCAGTGGCGATCATAACCTCATCGACCTCCATCGCGAGGTCTCGCAATGCCCTGACGATGTCCATCTTGTCCATGTCCGGTT
>JALVZN010000175.1 GCA_027037615.1 Caldifarciminota bacterium
AAGAGGGCCTGCGGAGGGGTCTCAGGCCCTTGAGCTGATTCAAGCTGCTGTTCGGCCTGCTGCTCCATCTGCGATAGAAGCGCCTCCAATTCCTCAGGTTGAGCCTCTTCGACTGTCGGCTGCTGGACTTCCTCGGCCTGTTCGGCCATGATGCCCTGCAGTTCTTCGGGCTGAGCTTCCTCAAAGAGGGCCTGCGGAGGGGTCTCAGGCCGTTGAGCTGACTCAAGCTGTTGCTCGGCCTGCTGCTCCATCTGCGATAGGAGTGCCTCCAACTCCTCAGGCTGAGCCTCCTCGACTGTCGGCTGCTGGGCTTCTTCGGGCTGCTCGGCGATGATGCCCTGCAGTTCTTCGGGCTGAGCTTCCTCAAAGAGGGCCTGTGGAGGGGTTTCAGGCCGTTGAGCTGATTCAAGCTGTTGTTCGGCCTGCTGTTCCATCTGCGATAGAAGCGCCTCTAACTCCTCAGGCTGAGCCTCTTCGACTGTCGGCTGCTGGGCTTCCTCAGGCTGCTCTGCCATGATGCCCTGCAGTTCTTCGGGCTGAGCTTCCTCAAAGAGGGCCTGCGGAGGGGTCTCAGGCCGTTTAGCTGACTCAAGCTGTTGCTCGGCCTGCTGCTCCATCTGCGATAGGAGCGCCTCCAATTCCTCAGGCTGAGCCTCTTCGACTGTCGGCTGCTGGGCTTCCTCAGGCTGCTCTGCCATGATGCCCTGCAGTTCTTCGGGTTGAGCTTCCTCAAAGAGGGCCTGCGGAGGGGTCTCAGGCCGTTGAGCTGACTCAAGCTGCTGCTCGGCCTGCTGCTCCATCTGCGAAAGGAGCGCCTCTAACTCCTCGGGTTGAGCTTCCTCGACTGTCGGCTGCTGAACTTCCTCGGCCTGCTCCGCCATGATGCCCTGCAGTTCTTCGGGTTGAGAACCCTCGAAAGCGGTTTGCCGGGATGGAGATGGTTCTACGGCCGGGAATTGGCTCTCAAGAAACTCAAGTGGCACGCCGGTCTCGAGAAGCATGTTAAATCTCTCTGCCGATAACGGCGATAGAGGGTTGGAGCGATAATAGATCCAGAAATCGCCTCTTTTCCAGTTGTTTATCTCGTGTAATGCCTTGATGTCTTTTTTCTTACCAGTTTTAACAGTTTCAAGTTCGCCGTTTCTAAATTCTAATTCGGCCACCCCTGCATCTGATCTTATCACGACCCTGCCGTCAAATATCTGGTTTCTGAAAATTTCCACAAGTTCAGCAACTGAAATGTCTTCGAGTTTGCCTGTGGGAGGCGCAGCTGCAGGGATCGATGTTTCTGTTTGTGTCTCAGGAGATGCCCCTTTTATGGCATCCGTCTCTATATCCATTTTAGGTTCTTGAGTAGCAGCAGGTTCAACGGTTTTTCGCACATACTCGGGCTTCTGCACCTGTGGCCGGGCTGTCTGAGGCCTGTTTTGGCTGGTTTCCTCAACGACTTTCATAAAGCGTTTTACGGCGTTGTCGTTAGACGTGTGCGATAAAAAATGTTCAAAGGCACCGGCGCTTAAAGCGTCAACTGTGTGATGGAAATCCATTGAAAAGCGGTTTATTATCACTATTGGGACATCTTTGTATTCATATAACTTTTGACATATTTCGAGAGCTCTCTGGTACTCGCTTTCGTCGTAAACTGATAATAGAACGCCTAAAGGCCTGTTTTTCCACACTTCCTCAACGATTTCCTCGATGGAGTTCACCGTAGTGACGTGCAGACCTTCATTTTCCAGAAGGTTTCTCAGCTCTTCCTGATTTTTCGGGTCCGTATCGTAAAGGAGCACATTGCCTTTGATTTCGGATTTCATTTTTCCCCTCCTTAATTGTCCCCGCCTTAAGAGCTATTTGAAAGTGGCAGGGTCAGTATTACGCTAAACAGCCTGTTTTTTTCATCGACTTCGGTTTCTATTTCTCCATTAAAACAGCTTTTTGTAAATCTACGAGCGTGTAACAATGACCTATCGTATATGATTGGCCTTTCGTTGCTCCCCGGCAAAAAACGCTCAAGAAATACATCCTCATTGGTGGAAAATTTGAGTATAAGTTTATCTCCATCCATATGTCCATCGATTATGAATCTCAAATACGGAAGCTCTATATCCTCAATTAAATTGCCGTAGTTTGAAAGTATAAAGCCTATGATGTTATCTGTCTGAAAGATGAGGATGTTGGATATTATAAGTTCAAATATGTCCTCTGGTGCAGCAATTTCTTCCGGAAGTGCATCGATGTTTTTGATAACCTTGACCTTTTTGCCTTCAAGTCGTCCTGCAAATGGGCTGACGAGTTTATCTATTTTCTTTTTTGGATCAAATTTCCTTGGAGCATAGCAGCCCAACTTTAATTTTTCCCTGAAAATTTCATAGTATAAAGTTCGGAATGAAGTGTTTAGAACATGTACTATATACCTAAGCTGTGCATAATTCTCACCCCATCGGCAGTTCCCGTTTTGTCCTCGGAACGAATATTCCGGCTCTAAGGCGAACAATTGGTTTTTTATCTTGTGAATTAGAGGCCTGATAAGTGCTTCTTCCTGAGCCTCCTGCTTCTTTTGGAAATTTATATGTTGGTTCATAAGATACGCTGTTAAAACAACTATTTCCTGAAATGAGGATACAAACTCTTGTTTTTCGATGTCATTAAGTGACGATGGTTGAAAGTGAAAGATGAAAACATAAGGCAATTCATCTAACAGGCATTCTTTTCCAATTGCAAAAGGGATTGCGATGACCTCGTTGTCTGGCACCCAAAGTGGTTCACATCTCTTTATGCAGACGTTGGTTATGCTCTCAGGAGATATTCCAGGAAGATTATCTTTTCCTTGATCAAAAAGCAGGTGAGGTATGCGTTCTTTATGGACAACTGTGGCTCCACGGATAAATGGAACTGACTTCATATTTTTGGCGATTTCGTGGAGAAACGGATACATGTCCATGTAGATGTTGCTGTTGTCTGAGTGCATCAATGAGAGGACGGCCCCTCTTATGCTGTCCCGTATCAATTTTGGGGTTAACATGTCAATGGCAGATGAATGTTTCCCTATCGTAGACACAAAATAACTCTGTTCTCCGTTTTCGACATATTTCACTGATATGTGGAACCTTTTGTGTGACTCTCTGCAAGGGATTACCTTTTCGGTATGGCCGAGCTTTTTAGCTTCGGACAACATGGAAAGCAAGTTTTGGACCAGTTCGTTTGACAAAATATGGGAATCTCTCAGGCTGCTGAGCTCATCCTCAGTCCCGTCTAAAAGGAGTTTTTGAGCCATTGGGTTGATGTATTTCACGACATAAGGAGATTCCGGTTCTGTGACAACAACGCCAATGTGAAGGATTTCCATGATATCGTCGGAGTTGAGTTTATCATCTTTCATTTATTCCAATTTTATAACTTTGGCATGGGTTAATCAATATGCCGAGAAGCATCATACATCACCGAAACGGATATAACGTCTTTAACATCATCGTTGTAGAGTTGCAACTACCTCAAAATGTGTTATCATTTTCGCCATTATGGCATTCGTAACAAAGCTCATAATATTAAGCACAATATCGGGTACACCGTATGTGTCCCTTGATAAGCTGATAGGGGCTTTTATCGGACGAGTATTCCTTGAACACATGGCGGCTCTGCCCACCTCATTTGGAGCGCCTGTGCCTGCATACACGGAGCCGTATTCCGGATTTTCCATCGCCAACATGGTCAACGGTGGTAACAGGATAACAAGGTTCACATATAACCTCTGTATGCCGTTAATTGACGATGAGTTTTATATTTATCTCGATCTCGGGCTGGCCAATGTGAAACTACGGGAATTCGGCACGAAGGGACTTACGCCGGTCGCAATCCTCGGATTCAAACATCCCATCGTGAATTATGGCGATCGTCAGGCGTTTGTCGGCGGAGGTGTGGGCACGCCCGAATTGGCAACGATTTTTGTGGATGTCGGGTTCAAAAGGGATGGGCAGGAGTTTGCGACGCTGAGGATAGGGTTGTTGTCGTCTCTGGCGTTGCATTTCAAGCATTTCGATGTGGCCGTTGCAGTCAACATGACGCCGATGATTATGGGACGCAGCCCCCTCCCATCGAACGGCCTTTCGTTGATGCTCAGGTTTTAAAAAGTGGAAAAATTTATTATTCGATACATGCACCACATATAGAAAATCATGTTTGATATTGTCCTAATTTTCTGGCATACTTTACGCCAACTTTACACCAGCTTTTAAGACACAATACCCTTTTGCTTGACGAGAGCTGCGGTATTGTGGAATATTATCCCCAAATAACGGGTTAACTTAATCCATGGAGGGAAAAAATGAGGGAGATTCATGCTGAAATTTTGACATGGACACCACTTTTGCTTAAGAAGGACGGACTTCTGCGAGACAAAAAGGGGAAACCCTATTTGCCGGGCAGAATTGTGATACAGGCCATCCAGAGCAGCGTGATTTTCTACTACACGGGCAAGGATTCGTTCGTGGAGAAGCGCATCAGGCGATACCTCGGTGGCGGATTCAGGCTCAGAAAAGTGGTTCCTGACATACTCAACATCGTAATCGACCGCTATGACATCCTGACAGGTCTATGGGTTCCGGATAGGATTTACATCCCGGAGGAAATAATTAAAAAGCTAAATGTGGTTATCTACGATACTGAGTCTGAGACGGAAGTCGATTCCTTTGAAACCGAAGCGATAGATGGTGTCGTGGAACTCGAGATCGAAGGGGGCAATGTGCAGAAAATCGCCACAGCCGCCCATTCATACAGCGAATCGCTCGCCAAAAACGAGATGAAGATGTTGAGCGGCCTTGAACAGGCCGTTACTTTCTACGGAGACTACATTAACAGGCTTAAAAAACAGGAAATCCCTCTGAGGATGGGGTGGTGGACAACCAATCCCTACGGTGGGAATTTCATGTTCTTCTGGAAAGTCAAAGATGTTCGTGAGATGTTAATTCGCAGATATAACCTCGACATATTGCCACGCAAGATCATCCTTTCATCTGAAAACACTCTGCCCGTTGGATGGGTGGAGATCAAAATAAAGGAAGAAGGTGATATGAATGAGGATGAAGCATAGAGGCTTCACCTTAATCGAATTGATGATCGTGGTGGCTATCGTTTCCATTCTCGCATCCATAGCCGTTCCAAATTATCAGAAATTCCAACTCAAAGCCAAAACATCCGAGGCGAAGATCAACATCCACGCAATCAGAGTGGATGAGGAGCTATTCGCTACGGAGAACAACTATTACAAAGTAGCTGGTTGGGCACCTGGAGTCGTTCCCGGCCCCATGAGTATGCCTTTTGACTCGCATGGAGCGGATGTGGAGGGATTTAACTGGATAGGGTTCCGCCCTGCCGGCAAGGTCTATTTCAGCTATCTCGTGGCCGAAGGCACGCCTTCCGGCGGGAACATCCCGAAAGAGAAAGGCAACGACACCCCGGCCACCGACTTCGAGGACATAACCATCATCGCCGTCGGCGACTTAGATGCCAATGGAGGCTATGGCGACGCCCCTGATCCCGATAATGTGAACAACAGCGTATTCTACTGCACCGACGAGGTGCCCAAAATAGTGACTGTCAGGGAAGGCGTATTCTAAAACCCCGCAAGATTTTTCAAGCTGAAAAGGTTTTATTCCTGTGAAGTTTGCAATTCCTGGGTTTTTGTTATAGAATGCAACATGTTATGCCTGCTATAATCAATCTTAGGGTATTGCTTGAAGAGAAAGTGGATGTTACTGAAACCATCGGAGAGTTTCAGTATAGGGTGCTGAAGAGCATCATAAAGATGGGCAGCGAGGTGTATTACACCAGTATCGAGTCTGAGGAAGAAGAGGAATACCTGCCCATCAGGATCGTGGCACCGGAAGGCGGCTTCCAGAAAACAGAAAAGAGAGCTCTGAACGAAGGACGGCCGTTTGACATGCTTGTTGCCACGCTCGACGAACCATCTTTCGAAGCTATTGTCCAGGGCGTCAGTGAAATAACGCGGAACAGCAACAGGTTTGATGTCGGAGACATCCCTGCAAGGTTGATACTTTTCAACACGGTGAGGTCGAAGCTTTACAGGGACTTCCTGTCTTCACACACAGCAAAAATCATCAAGATCTCATCCGACATGCCTGTCCTGATCGATACTGGCAAAAGCAGATTTCCTGATCTCAAAGAGGTTTTCAGATTGGCAGAAGAGCTGTGGGAATACTTCTCGGACGAGAGCCTCCCTGATGTAGATGTGGAGCATTTCCAGATCAAGTCCTACAAACTCAGAGGGAAACAGGTCAATTTTCGAAACAGAAATGTGTTCTCAATAGACGGCAATTTAGAGATAGAATTCGATGGGAGCGATGAGGCGGAGCTCAAAAAGGCTAACGCCTTAATGCACTTCACAGAGTTCAGCGGCGTGGGGCTTTTCAGGAAATTCGGAAACGGCAGCGTGCGGATTACTTTTCTCTGACGGACGACGGCGGCAGCCTGCCTTCTACCTCAATTCCTGCCTTTTTCAACAGGGCAGCTGTTACGCCGCAGCCTCTAGCCAGTTCGCCCTCGATGTGAACCCAGTTAACGCCACATGAAGGACTTCCCTCTTTCAGATAGGCCTTCTTGATACCCGCCAGTTTGACGATACGCAAAACCTCACGCGCCCCGCGAAGGAAATTCTCGGAGCCGTCTCGACCGGTCTTTAAACCTTTCAGATAGGCCTTCCCCTCAAGAAGTGCCTCTCCATCCCCACTTACGAACTCAAAAGGTTCCCGAGGCGTAGGCAGACCACCGAGTTGCTCAGGGCACAGCGGGATAATCTCGCCACGCTTGAACATCTCCACGATCTCAGGATCCTCATTCGTGCCACCATCATATCGGGTCTTCATCCCAAGAAGGCAAGCACTTGCCACCGCTTTTATCATAGCGTGAACTCAGCCTCCGCAACTTTGATGTGCTTGTTCAGCTCCTCATAATTGCCCTCGATTATGGCATCTCTGAGCTCATCCGATATCTTCACCCATTCCACAATCGATCTTTCGTTGCTTATTTTCGGAGAAAACACGCCCAAAAGTGCATAGGAGATCTTCTGCCGGTAATATCTCGGGTTATGGGTAAGCGCCTCCATGCCCACCAGACCGGACACAACACCGGCTGCGTTCAGTGAGGCTATGATCAAGCGACCGCCCTCGATGGATTTCAGTAGTGTTTCAAGTGCTTCGCTGTTTGGGATATTGCTGAGATACAGCACATCGGCAGCGATGCTGATGGCGTTTTCTATCCCTTTTCTGACCGTTGGGACATCCGTGCCAACCTCGCACTGGATCGCCACTGATTTCCTGTGACGCAAGGTGTACATGAGAGGAGATTCAACGGTGTAAACCACGCTGTGCCTGTTATCTATGATCTCATCCACTATGGCGCCTGTAAAATCGAAGTTGATCACATTGAACGGACCGGTGACAAGGATTAAACCCTCTCTTGAGGCCATCATCTGGCGGAGCGACGCCATCATCTCCATGTCTTTTACCAGCATGTCGAGCTGCGGCGGCTTCTCTCCGGTCAGGAATATGAAAACCGCATAAGAACCCCTCTGCATAACATAGCTCACACGAAACCTACCAACTCCTCTAACTCCAAACGAGAAACTGCCAGATTCACCCATACCCGTGCCAGCGTGTAAAGCCGCCCTCGAACGGAAATTCATCAGTATTTGCCTTATGTCATCCGGGAAAAGCCTATCCTGAGAAAAAGGCACAATCTGCCCCTCTTTCCTGTAAACCGCCACTGAACCGGGTACCAACCACATCTCCCTTATCCTTTCGGTGGCCATTCGGTCAAGTATGTCTCCTGCAAGCAATTTAGGCATGTTTGTTCCTCCCTCAAGTTATTTTGAAAATGTCAGTCAAAACGCCAACGATGGAAAGGATAAAAGAAAAGGTAAGAAAAATCCAATCCATCATCCCCACGCGCCATGTCCTCAGGAATGTCCTTTTCCTGTTCTCGCTAAGTCCTCTCGCTGCTATGGCAACTGCCGCGCGCTCAGCCCTCAAAATCGCAAGCACGAAAAGGGGTAATCCCACGGACAATATCTTAAATTTCAGCCTGTTCCAGACATTACCCTCAGGTTTGTATCTTCTCACTCTATGTGCGGCCTTTATGCGCTCAACATCCAGTTCAAACATCGGGATTGTCCTCAAAGCAACAAGGATCGAGAAACCAATCCTCGGGGACAGCCCGATGTTCTGCATCAAAGCGCTTATGAAGTCCGTCGGATCAGTTGTGAAAACGAACATCGATGACAGAAAAACAACGGTTATTATGCGCAAACTTATGAACAGCCCACGATAAAACCCTTCGCGCGACATGTAGAAAAACCGAGCTATATCCGAGCCATACGGTTTATAAAACAGGTAGTTAATCAAAATTATGAACAACGAAAACGCAATCAACCACTTCAAAAGGCCTCCAACTATGGAAACATCTATGTCGGCCCCAAGCATCATCAATGTGGCTACCAGAAAAACGAAAAATATGAAAAGCCAGCTCGATGAGGTTATCACAGCAATCATGACTGCCAGTAATCCGATAGCTTTTATAACTGGATTTATTTTGTGGAGATATGACTGCCCCTCAATGTATCGCATCAGTTTCATGGTCAAAATTATATCATAAAAAACGCAAAGTGCATCTCATCTTAAGTGGGAGCAAGTTCGAGGTTTGATTGTCAATGCGGTAAAACTTCATAATTTGCCCGATTTCGACGGAGGTGGAACATGGGAACAACTCTATTCATAGTCAGCAAACCCGACAGCTTTATCGCAGATCTGATAGACGAATTGGTGAAACAGCACGAAATTGAAAAGATATGGTTTTTGATAGAGGAGGAAGATGTAGAGGCCGCCATAACGCATCTGCCCAAACTCCCGCCTCTGGAGCTGCTCGTTGGCGATCTGAGGGGTGTGTCCTTGGGACTCAAAGAGCCGCTTAGGATATGGGAGAAGACCACTCATTTCCTGTATCTGAACGAATTTCGCGAGTTTGGGGCACCTTTTTCGACCTATTATCTGAAGAACATCGAGGCGGTCAAGAACGCCCTTAACTTTGCACTCAGGATGAAAAGCCTCAGGCAGATGATTTACATGTCAACCGTTTTTGTTGCCGGGCTCAACACCAAGGTCTATCCAGAGGCTATCGTTGAACATGAAAACGATTTCAGGAACCATTATGAACGAAGTAAATATTTTGCGGAGATAGAGGTTTCAAAGAAAAACCATCTGTTGCCGATTACGGTCATCAGGCCGTCGTTTCTGGTTTACACTCGTGACAGAAGCACATGGACAAACTACGCCTACCATGTTTTGAGATACATCTCGCTTTCAAGACCCGTTTTCGGGCCGTATTACATCGGCTCTGGCAGAGGAAGCATGAATTTCGTCGATTTTGAGACATTCAAAACTGCGTTCATCAGGCTGTTCGATGACTCAGATGCGATAGGATCGGCATACAACATCGTGTCAGCCGATAACATGCCATCGGACAGTGTATTAGAGATATTCGCATCGTCCGTCAGATACAAAATCTCAAGGCGCATCTCGATCTCGACCGCAAAGACAATCTCAGGAATATTCGGCAGTTTTTTCGGGCTTCCCCACGACATGGTAGGGTATTTCGCAGATGGCGACGGGTATGCTCTAAACAACATGGAAAGTTTAAAAGTTGTCCCTCCCGATGCGCAGACCATCGAGGAGGGACTGAAAAAATTGGCTAAAATTTATTCCCGATAGGCTTATCTGACCACAACGATCCTATTCTTCAGCTCTTTGCCGTCTCCGAGATATGCGATAACCGTATAGACACCGGCTCTTGAGGGCCTCCATGAAAATTCGTGGCTTCCCGAAGCCAATATGCCATCGTGCAGTTTTGCGACGAGGCGGCCGCTGGCATCATACACCGAAATCCGCACAGCCGACTGAGCTGCAATGGATAGCCTGACATGCGCCAACTCGCCATCGTAGAAAGCGGACAGACGGGTGAGCTGAGGCGGATTGCCCGGGTTTATCGGCTCATTGACACCGCTCGGAGCCACCGTGTAGTAAACGCTAAATGTGTCGGTCACATAGGGCTCGACCGAGCTTATCGTAAATTCGATGTTGTAACCCTTGCTGTCGGATGTCACAACGACATCGTGAACTACATCGGAAGGCGTGACGGAATCGACTGAAGCTACGCTATCGGTTATCGGCACCCTGACAATCACCTCCGAAACAGAAGCGGAGTTCTCCTCGTTGGACACCTGAACCCTCTGGAGCCAGTGGTCATCTCCGAGCCCCATCGTGTCAATGATGGATTCGGTCACGGCCGGCGTGTAAACGAAGATGTTGAAGGTTTTGGTGTATCCGTTGTTTATTCGCCACTCCCCGTATCCGTCGTTGTCCACATCGGTGACACCTGCTGCGACCAGCATGATCAGGTCCGACGGCGAGTTTATGTCGGCCTTGAATATCTCATAGGCCTCCGATGAGCCTGAGCCATACCATGGATGATCGTAGAGGTGGTAGTTTGGGTCTCCGGGATTGCCATCGGCGAACTGGATGGAATCCGTCTCCTCAGGCAGTCCATATCCGGGCGACAAAACCGCAGGCAGCACAGCACACTCACCATCAGCCCAGACCGAACTGCCGTCCCCGCCCGCATTTTCGACAAAGATGTATGTGAATGGCATGGAATCCTCACTTACATCGCCAGCAGGCTCGTGAGCGAGCTCCTCGTTCATCCTAAAAGTCACTTCCGTAAGCCATTTTACGCCTGTGCCGGCATACACATATCCCCGATCGTTATTCGGAAGCTGATCCTGCTGCACAAAATCGCCGGGGTTGACCGTGTAGTCGGGAGATGGGTCCGCTGAAACTGCCGGCATCCATGTGGGCTTGCCCAGACCCACAAACTCGTGGCGCAGGTATTCGAGGAAATCGTCTGTTGTGCCGTCAGACGAATCGTTGTCGGTCGTCTCGTGCCCGATGATCATGTTGTAGATGTCCTTGCCGTCCTTCAGGGCGATGGCGGGTGGTACCCCTCCCTTTGTCACGCCCAAAAGGACCGGCTTCAAAAAGGCTGAGCCATAGGAAACCGAATGGCTGCCTATGTAGTAGCCGGGCGAATCCTTCATCCATGCCAGTGCGATGTTGTTTTCAGGTGTGGCGCTGACATTTGAGCCCGCTGTTTCCCACGGCGACCAGTTCGTCTCCCTTGCACCGTTGAGCCTTGCCGTTATGCATGCATCGGCGAATACAAAGCTGTTCTGCCCGTTTGTGATGTCGTGAGGCGTGTCGAGGTAGCCATTTCCGTCCGTATCCTCCCATGTCTTTAAATCGGAGTAGTATCCCGCTACAACATCATGCGCTCTGTCGCCCGTATAACCACGAAGCGCCCAGCCGCTGATCCATCCGTGATCGCTGAAGAACACATTCCCTCGATGGAGGTTGTTGAGCTCGTCAGCTATGTTGACCGCCGTGATGTCCGGATCGTTGCTGGATGTGGTGTTGACATAAAGCCTCTCATTTCCAAGAGCATTACCGTCGTTGTAAAGGTAATTCGACAGCCAGACGCCCGAATAGCCTGACGCAAGGAGGGAACCATCCGGATTTGCGATGGTGAGCGTGGCGTCATTGTCGGAATTTGAGGCACGGGCAAGGTCAGTCGCTTCATCCTCACCGTATCCGGTGACAAATGACAGGACCGCATCGTGATACCGATCGTCATCTATCGCACGGGTGGTCGTATCGGCGTCATACATAAAATCAGGCGTAAGGTCTTGAGGATCAGCCACCACGATGATGTATTGCGGCTTTATGGAGCGAAGATCATCTATCCGCTCGGATATCCTGTTGGAGAACTCAAGATCCACATAAGAATTTGCGTATATCGAGTGCAGCGTATCGATCGCAGCCCAGGCCGCCGAATTGGAATTGAACATTATCGCCACAGAAGAATCGCTGCTCTTGTTCCCCTCAACCGGCCGCCCAACTTCCAGCCTTTTCGCCTCACGCCTGAGATCCACCCCATTTTCATGCCGATAATCGATGTGCGGAGGCGATGCGGGCAGTTCGATGACCCCGACATTTATTTCGCCGTTTTCGTCGGTGTAAGTGTAACCAAATTTGCTGGTGAAACGGTAGTTACCCAGTTTTACCCCTTTTAACCCTATGGCCTCAAGAAGGTTTTTTGCGGCTTCAGCAGCATCCTTGAGCTCTGTGGTGTTGGTTCTGATCACGATGTTCCTTTCGGTAAGCAAGATGAGCGTGTCACCATTGGCGTAAAGCCTTCCATGCCCGTGAAATACCCGTTTCCATGAAACCAGACTGGGATTTTCCATATTAAGCTCAGGCGTTATGTCTGCAACGAACAACATTTTATTATTTCCGTAAAGGCTCAACGCAATCAATAATATCAGGTTATGCATGTAACACCTCCTTTTGAAAAATTATACTGCCACGAACAAACACGATTGCAGAGTTGCCTCCCGCCTCCTGATATCAAAAACTTTGAGACAGGAAACATTCGAGTATTATCAAAAACAGCCCACATTCAACTGCATAAAATGTTGATTTCCAGCATGTTCAACTTAAGGAAACCTCGTAAACTTGATTTAAGGTGCGGTTTGTTTTAACCTGAGAAAACTATGAGGCAATTGTTTGGAGCAATTTTATTGGCGTCAGTCACGCTTTCAGCGGGTAACAACCGCACTTTTAAAGTCGGAGTTGCGGTTTATCCACCTTATGTCGTGATAGACACATTGACGCACAAACTCAAGGGGTTTGACATTGAGATGGCGAACTACATTGCACAATCCCTTGGGGCTCAGTTTGATTACAGGATTTTTACTTTCCAGCAGCTGTTGGATGCAATTCAGTCCGACACCATTGACATGATTCTGGGATGTATCTATGTGACTTCTGATAGGAAGAAAATCATGAACTTTAGCATACCCTACATGCGAACTGGACTTGTGATCGTGAAAAGGACAGATGAAGCTGTTGAGCAGTTGCAGGACCTCAAGGGATACAGGATTGCGGTTAAACGCAAGGCCACCGGGCAGGAGTGGGCGGAAAAGCACAAAGATGAATACGGTTTCATGCCCATACCGTATAACAACCCTGCCGATGCTTACAAAGACTTACAAAGGGGCTACATCGACGCCCTTATCGATGACTACCACCATGCAGTTTATTACATATCGCGATACAACCTTGGCGAACTGGATATCGCAGGTAATCCGTTGATAATTAGGGAATACCAGGTCGCGATCGGCGTAAATAAAAAGAATAAAAGAGACAAGGAGCTGCTTTCGGACATCAACACCGTTTTGAGCAGCTATTTCATATCTCCCGAATATGAAACCAGTTACAGGAAATGGTTTTTGATGCCGTCTCAGTATTACGAGCGTCAAAAGGTTCAGGTCTTGATGTTCGTCACCGGGGTGGCACTGCTACTGGTAATAATGGTCACTGTTCTGATCATACAATCCCATTCGAGGGACAACCTCCTGAAGATCGCTCTCGGCATTTCAAGGGCGACATCGCGCGCAATAAACTCCAAAAATTCTCAGTATCATGGGCATGGTTTCAGGGTGGCGGTTTACACGGAGTTGATCGCAAGGAGGCTCGGAATATTTTCCTACAAACTCAAGATAGCCGCATACCTGCACGACATAGGCAAACTTGTCCTGCCAGATTTAATAACTGAGAACACCGATATGCTCTCAATGTCAAACGATGAGGCTTACAAACAGCATCCGGTGTTGGGTTACCTCCTGCTCAGGGAAATACCAGCCCTCAATGACATCGCCAACTGGATCAGATGGCACCATGAGAGATGGGACGGGCGCGGGTATCCTGATGGGTTGAAACAGACAGATATACCCATTGAATCGAGGATAATCTCCATTGCAAACGCTTTCGACATCCTCACAACATTCAGCCACGAAAATGCAGAGGTTTTGTCAGAAGAAGATGCCAAGCGGGAGCTATTGCGATGGGCAGGCATAATCTGGGATCCTCAGATCGTCACTGTCGCGGTCGATGTGTTGCATAAGGTTGAACTTATCTCAAGCGAGGCCCAGGTCTATCGGCTCCTCAACAAAATTAAGCTGCAGGCCTCAGAGGACATAAACAAGCTGAAAGTCGTCTATAACATCGTCGATTTGCTCAAGGAGACCTCAGATCCCGATGAACTGTTGGCCAGCATTCTGCCGATTGTAAGGCAGGCCTACGACCGCGAAGCGATGTATTTCATAGTTATGGAGGATGAGGAAGGCAAACTCTATGTGGCGGCGCAGGCGGGAGCGGAAACTCCATCCATCGTTGGGATGAGGCTGCCAGAAGGCAAAGGCATAACGCGCAAGGCCATGACGGAAAAAAGGTTCGTGTTAGTTAGAGATGCTAATCTTGACCCCCTGTTCGTCCCCCCGAGGTCGCATGATATTCGCTCCGAGCTCGCCATTCCGCTGCTCATCGCAGACGAGGTGGTCGGCGTCCTCGACATAGAATCGAAGGAAAGAAACGCTTTCAAAACCGAGGATATCGACTTCCTTCAGGCAGTGGCTACGGCCATTGCAGTCGTGTTGATGGTGGTCAAAAACAAGAAATCTCAGGGCACCAAATCGACTGCACCCGGAAAATTCATATCGACAGCTGAGTTTCCAAAACAGTTTCAGGAAGCGCTGGAAAACGCCAAACGAACGGGGACACCGCTTTCGGTGGCTGTTCTGAAAACCGATGATAAGACGGCCATCGACCCCACACTTCTGCCAGTAGATAGCTTCGTGGTCAGGGAAAAGCACAACTACACCATCGTCATTCCCCGAAGCACCTACGAAGAGGCTGAGGACATCCTGAACATACTCATTCAAGACTGCGACAGATGCAGTTACGGGATTGCATCGTATCCAACCGATGGCGATTCGCCCAAAAAATTGCTTGCTGTGGCTCAGCACAGGCTGTTCCTTGGAGGAAGGCGATGAGAGATGAAGATGTTTATTGGCTTGCGCTCTACATGGTCAAAGGTGTAGGGCCGTTGAGGTTCAGAAAACTGCTCAACGCATTCGGCTCGCCCTCAAATGTGTTCAACCGGCCCTTCGACGCACTCAAGGATGTCATCGGGAACAGCGTCGCATCGAACATCCTCGAAAACGACTGGCTGAGCGGCGCCGAAAAACAGCTATCTACGGCGCAAAAGCTTGGCGCCGACATCGTTACGCTGAAGGACAAAGAGTATCCGCAGCTCCTCGCTCAGATAGACAGCGCACCACCCGTGATGTTCTATCGTGGAGACATCGCTAACATCCACGGCGAGGCCGTCGGGATAGTCGGGACGAGGTCACCAACCCATTACGGTCAGAGGGTCGCAATCGAATTGTCGCGGTCGCTCGCAGAAGCCGGTTTTGTCGTGGTCTCAGGCGGTGCGCGCGGGATAGATTCCTACGCACACAAAGGCGCACTTGAGGCAGGCGGAGTAACGGTCGTGGTGCTCGGTTCGGGCCTCGACCGCATTTATCCCCGTGAAAACAAAAGGCTGTTCGACAAAATCGTCGGGGCCAACGGCGTCGTGTTGACAGAATACCCGTTCGGGACATCGCCTGCACCTGAGAACTTCCCACGCAGGAACCGCATAATCAGCGGCCTATCAAAAGGCGTGATCGTCGTGGAAGCTGGCATGACCTCAGGCGCATTGATAACGGCAAAATGGTCGTCAAGTTTCGGGCGCGATGTCTTCGCCGTCCCCGGGCCGATCACATCGCCCAAATCGGCAGGATGCAACTATCTGATCAGGATGGGCGCAAAAGTGGTGACATCCGCCAACGACATCATCGAGGAATACGGAGGCGTCGCACCGTCGAAAAGGCAGGAAGTCAGGCAACAACTTGAAGGCGTTGAACTTAAAATCTATGAGCTGCTATCCGAGAAAGGGCCGCTCCATGTGGACGAACTCTCGGAACTGCTTGAACTCACCTCCTCACAGACCATAACCCACCTTTTCGTCCTTGAGATGAAAGGGGTAATCCACGAGCTGCCGGGCAAATTCTTCGCAATCAAATCGTAATTAGCCCTCAGCCCGACGGCCGCTCACTTTCCAAACGCTTTCAGCCCCTCTCCGAGGATCCTTATGGCATCCCGCAGCTGCTCAACCTCAAGCACATAAGCGATTCTGATCTCGTCCTGCCCCTTGCCTTCGGTCGCGTAAAATCCGTTGGCCGGTGCGACCATCGTCGTCTTACCGTCGATGTTGAAGTCCTTGAGCATGAAGATGGCGAACTCCTCGGCGTTCTCAACCGGCAACCTCACCACCGTGTAAAAAGCGCCCTCAGGCTTTCGGGTAAACACGCCGGGGATTTTCATGAGCTCCTCATACACGGCATCGCGTCTGCGCTCGTATTCGGCGATCATATCCGACATGAACTCCGAGATGTGCCTGAACCCGGCTACCGCCCCGACCTGCTCGATGGTGGGCGGGCACAACCTCGCCTGACCGAATTTGAGCAATGTCTCAAGCACACCCCTGTTCTTCGATATGATGTAACCAATTCTGGCGCCGCATGCGGAAAACCTTTTCGATATGCTGTCCATCACGATGACCCTGTCGGCCTCAGAGTCAAAAGATAAAGCGCTCGTGTGTTTCCTGCCGTCGAAGGTGAACTCGCGATACACCTCATCGGAAAGCACAAACAGGTCGTGCTCCTTTGCGATCTGCATCACCATCTCGACCTCATCGCGGGTATAGACCGTGCCGGTGGGGTTGTTCGGGTTACACAGGATAATGCCTCGCGTGCGCTCGGTGATCTTCGACTCGATAGCCTCTCTGGGCGGCAGGTGGAAACCCTCTTCCACCGATGTCGTGACAGGCACCAGTTTGACATCCGCCATCCTCGCAAACCCGTTGTAGTTCGTGTAAAAGGGCTCGAACACGATGAACTCGTCTCCGGGATCCGCCACCGCCATCATCGAGAAGACTATCGCCTCGCTGCCGGCGGTCGTGACGAACACCTCATCGGGCGCAACATCGATGTCGTAACCTTTGAGGTAGTCGGAAATCGCCTCTTTCAGCTCAGGAAGGCCGTCAGACGGCCCGTAAGGCAGGACTTTCTCCGTGTTGGCATACTCGGCAATGGCGTTGAATATCACGGGCGGCGTGGCTATATCCGGCTGGCCAATGTTCAGATGATACACATGGATGCCCTTCTTCTTGGCTTCATTTGCATAGGGGACAAGTTTGCGGATAGGCGATGCGGGCATTGCAGCCCCACGCCTCGAGATTGCTGGCATATCGCCCTCCTTTTTGAAATATTGAGACCTGATTTCAATTATTTGTCAAATAGCCCGATTTTTCAACGGCATCGTGTTAGAGCAGTTTGCGCTCTTTTGCGGCTCGCTCCAGCTCCTCCCTGAAATCGGGGTGAGCGATCTCGATGAGGGCCTTCGCCCGCTCCCTCAGGTTCTTGCCAAACAGCTCAGCAACCCCATATTCCGTAACGACATAGTGCACATCCGCCCTCGTGGTGACCACGCCTGCCCCCTGTTTCAGGAACGGCACGATCTTCGAGAACTTGCCGTTTTTGGTCGTGGACGGAATTGCTATCACCGGTTTGCCGCCTTTGCTCCTCGCCGCACCGCGTATGAAGTCCAGCTGACCGCCAAAACCTGAGTAAATCCTTGTCCCTATGCTGTCAGATGAGACCTGACCGGTGAGATCGACCTCAATCGCCGAGTTCACGGCTACCACCTTATCGTTCTGGGCGATCACATAGGGGTCGTTGGTGTATTCGACGGGCAGCACCTCAAACAGCGGATTATCGTGCACATAGTCGTAAAGCCGCTGGGTGCCCATCAGGAAAGAGATGACCACCTTTCCGCGATGGATGTTTTTGCGCGCATTGGTGATAATGCCAGCCTCTATCAGATCGATAACCGAATCTGACACCATCTCAGAGTGTATCCCGAGATCCTTTTTATCGACGAGGGCGTGGAGAATGGCGTCTGGTATCCCGCCGATGCCGAGCTGGAGCGTGGCACCATCTTCGACGAGCGACGCCACATTCTCGCCGATTTTCCGCTCCACCTCTGTAATCTCGTTGGTTTTGTATGTCGGCAGCGGCTCGTCCACCTCGACGATGGCATCAACCTTA
>JALVZN010000176.1 GCA_027037615.1 Caldifarciminota bacterium
CCGCCGAGGATGGGCGCATCCCTGAGCCGGGAGATGACATAATCCTCGTAGTGGACATCAAAAACATGGGCAACAGCACGGCTCCACATGCCAGCGTATTGCTTTCCGTTGACCCCGTTGTCACGGTTTATGAGCATTCTTTTGATTTCAACGACATTCATCCGGGTGATCAGCGCAGAAGCATCTTTCACGGCACAGTCAGCGACACGATCTCGTTACTACATCACGCCCTGGGAGATGTGATTGTGGCAGTTGGAGCGGATACTTTCGCCTATCCGTTCGCATTTGACATCGGAAGGCCAGACATCCACATCGTTTCGCACGCCGTTTTCGCTGGAACTGACTCGATCGTGGATTCGCACGAAGATGTCAGGCTTTCACTGCTGCTCAAAAACGAGGGTATAGCCCCGATATCGAACGGCAGGTTTGAGCTTCACCCCGAAAAGGGGGCTCCGATAGTCCCCATCTCGATGTCTGTCGATAGCGTCTCCATCCTAACCGATGACACCATCGAGTTGAGATTTGAGTTTTCCACGCTCGACATGTCACACAATGCGGAAATCGGATTCCTCCTCACGGGCAGGGACGAACTCAACCATCACATCGAACTGCCTTTCTCGATAAGTGTTGGCCAATCCTACAACTTCGAGGACTTTGAGGGAGAGGTCGATGGATGGATCTTCAGAGGCCACTGGTCAATCACCGATGAAGATGCGCACAGCGGATCAAAATCGGCATACTGCGGGATAACAGGGCAGGGTTACCTGCCGAATTGGGATGACACCCTGATCTCGCCGTATTTCGACATTCCGCCGTCGCCTCAACTCTCGTTCTGGCTCAAATTTGAGACGGCGAACTACGGCGTCGATGGCGTTTATGTCTATGTGCAACAGGACACTTCGTCCTATCTCCTGGATTTCATAGGCTCCGGTGGTGCGCTCGATTCCACGCTCGCAATAGATGTCGGATGGGCAGAATACTCCTACGACCTGTCCTTCCTCGATCCTGATAGGCCTGCACGGGTCCTGTTCGTCTTCAGAAGCGATTCGGACGACGAACTCGGACACGGATTTTATGTGGACGATGTCAAAATCGGTGGCTCAATGGTGAACGGTAGAAACGCAATCATCGGGGCATTCACCGCTTCTCCCAACCCGTTCAGCGACCGCACATCTCTGACATTCGACCTCAAAAGGCAGGGGGATGTCACGCTGGAGGTGTTCGACATGAGCGGAAGGCTCGTGAAAAACATCGACCTCGGCCTTATGGACAGGGGCAGGCACAGCTGTGAGCTCCAACTGTCAGGACTGCCTCAAGGCACTTTCATCGTGAGGGTTAAAAACGACGGAGTTCCAGCTGGTCATGTCATCATCTCGCATATCAGATGACATCAGTTAGCCCGCTGAAACGGGTTGATTTAAAATTTAGCCTGAAACTGTGGTTTGTTGAAAAATCCCAAAATTTCAAGGAGGTCAGGACATGGTCAAACGGATGTTAATGGTGCTTTTGGTTCTCGGCGGGATCGCCAATGCAACTTACAAGAATTATCACGGTGTAGCAGTGTATGGCAACAACATCTGGGTTGTGGCCAAAGACACCTCAAGGAGCAATGTCTATTACTCCCCGGACTTTGGCGCCACATGGGTTGAGCGCCCGATAATCCGATACGATCTGTATGTGCCCCTTTTCGATGTCGA
>JALVZN010000177.1 GCA_027037615.1 Caldifarciminota bacterium
GAATCGTCGTGAGCAATATCCTTTCGCTCTATTCGGATGAGAGCTATATGAACAGCCTTTTCCTGAAAGATGAGAGGAAATTGGCCAATGTAATGAGAAAAATTGAGGATTACCTTGAGCTTGAGAAGCGGTGTGGCGGGTGATCCCTCATCTGAATCCTGTTAGATAGATGAAAAGTATCACGCTGTGCGGAGTTTGCGCCACATCTGGTCACCGATAAGTCACGCCGTTGTCATCCAATCGCCAGCCCATTTCTTTTGAAAACGGCGTGGTGATTGATTAGAATTTAAACGCTGTTGCCAGAAGCGTGAACAAGGAGGAACTTAGATGAAACTTCTTGAATATGCATCCAAAAAGGTGCTTTCGGAATACGGCATCCCCGTTCAGGAGTGGACGCTTGTCAGGAGCGTGGACGAAGTCAGGCAGATGGCTGAAAGTCTTGAGTTTCCCGTGGTAGTGAAGGCTCAGGTTCCGGTGGGCGGTCGTGGCAAAGCGGGCGGTGTGAAGCTTGCCGCAAACGCTGATGAGCTCATCAAGCATGCGACCGACATCCTCAACATGGAGATCAAGGGCATAAAGGTCAAAAAGGTCATCATCGAGAAGGCAGCGAACATCGAAAAGGAGTTCTACATCGGCGTCGTCATGGACAGAAAGAGCCAGAAGCCCGTCGTCATGGTCTCCTCTCAGGGCGGCGTGGACATTGAGGAAGTCGCACGAACAAACCCTGAAGCCATCCACATCCTCACGGTTGACCCCGATCGTGGCCTCCAGCCGTATCAGTCAAGGTGGCTCGCTTTCAAGATCTTCGAGGACAAAAATCAGGCAAGAGCAGCCGCATCTGTGATCATGAAACTTTACAACGCCTTTCAGTCGGTCGATGCTCAGCTGGCCGAGATCAACCCGCTTGTGACCACTAAAGAGGGCGAAATCCTGGCCCTCGACGCCAAAATTCTGGTCGATGACAACGCCCTTTATCGCCATCCTGAGTTAGAAGAGCTCAGGGACATGGATTACGAGGATCCCACCGAGCTGGAGGCCAGGGAGGCAGGACTGTCCTATGTGAAACTTGACGGCTACATCGGATGCTGCGTGAACGGAGCAGGGCTTGCGATGGCGACGATGGACATAATCAAGCATTACGGCGGCGAGCCGGCCAATTTCCTCGATGTCGGCGGCAGCTCGAAGCCTGAAAAGGTGCTGAAGGCCATGGAGCTCATCCTGCGCGACCCGAATGTCAGGTCGATTTACATCAACATCTTTGGCGGCATTACGAGGTGTGACGATGTGGCGAAAGGCCTTATCGAGGCGTTCTCGCAGATGGAGATACCCGTTCCTGTCGTTGTGAGGCTCACGGGCACGAATGAAGATATTGCGAGAGAAATGCTTGAAAATTCCGGCCTGCCCCTCATCACGGCAACCACCATGTCGGAAGGGGCGCAGAAGGCCATCAAACTCGCAAACAGGAGCTGATATGCTTGCCAGCAACATTGCTATGCTCATAATCTCGATATCGCTGAACCTGCCTGCGTCAGGGCGCAGGGATGTCCACATAACCGTCAACGACTCCTCAACGGCGCTAAAGATCATAAGACCTGATACATTCACCGTTTACAGGATGTTTCCCGTGCTTCCGAAAAGCATGCCCTACGATGAATTCAAGTATCTGCCGATTAAGATCACGAATGAGGATAAGCTGTGGTCGCTGGCGCTTCCGGGTTACATCCATTTTGAGACCTATGATTCCAGAGATGGATTTTTTATAGCCGCTTTCAGGCTCATCGGATATGGGATGATGGGATACGCCTTGTATTCCGGCGTGCCCGGCTCGATCACCGACATAAGACTGTCGAAGGTTCGGACAAACCTCCTCGTTCTTGGAGTTGGGCTTGGGATGAACTTTGCCGGCTGGGTTTACGACATCGTTCACGGCGAATACAGGCTGCGCGAGAAACAGCTCAGGATTTTGTATAAGTATCGGCGCCTTTTCGAGGAAAAAGGACTGGGTGATGATACCGGAAATACTTCTGAATGAGGATGAACTTCCGCTTATCCGCGACATAATCGTCAAGTCGATCAGGAGCAGGATAGAGAAGATCGGGGCAAAAGGCGGGATCGTGGCCCTTTCGGGCGGCATAGATTCCTCGCTTGTGCTGAAACTGGCGCATCTGTCGATCGGCGACGATGTCACAGCGATAATCATGCCCGAGGAGGGGGTATCACCTGAGCAGGACATCCGCGACGCCCACACGCTGGTGGAACAGCTTGGCGTGAGATATGTTGAAATTCCGATAAACGGCGCCGTGGAATGGTTCAGCTCAGTTTTCCCTGAGGGCGATTTCTCTGAGTGGGCACATCGGCTCGCACTCGCCAATGTTAAGCCGCGAATCAGGATGATAATCAACTACATCTACGCCAACATCGAGGGCAAAATAGTGATAGGCACATCCAACAAGACCGAGCTGCTTCTCGGATACGGCACGAAATACGGCGACATGGCAGCTGACATCTACCCGATCGGCGACCTTTACAAGACGCAGGTGTGGCAGCTGGCGGAGTTTCTCGGCATTCCGACTGAGATCATACGGAAAGCGCCGTCCGCAGGGCTGTGGAAAGGGCAGACCGACGAGGAGGAGCTGGGCCACACATACCGCGAGATCGATTCTGTGTTGTATGCCCTTGTTGAGATGGAGATGTCCGTCAGGGAGGCGGCGGAATACCTCGGCATATCCGCCGATGCTGTCAGGGACATCTACCTGCGCGTCATAAGGAACGAGCACAAGCGGAAGCCGCCTACAATCACCCGCATATCGCGCATGTGCCTCGATAAGGATTGGCGTTATCCGGTTGAGCGAAATTGAATTGCGCCGCGGAACTCCATGTCGGAGTTCCATTTCATAGATGCAAGCCTTAGAATTTCAGCCACTATGAAGACATTTAGATTCTGGGTCGGATTCCTGTTGAGCTTTTCCATTCTGACAGGCGGCACAGTCGTGTTGTTCAACAGCGTGGTGATGCCGTTCGTCGTCGGTCGCGATAAGGTCATCGTCGTTCCGGATGTCAGAGGACTGACCAAAAGCAGCGCCCAGCAGGTTATCAAACGGCATGGACTTATTTTCAAGGTGGCTGGTACCATCGATACCACGGGAGTGCCACCGGACATCGTACTGGATCAGGAACCACCTGCTGGTATGGAAGTCAAGAAGGGACGGGAGGTTAAAGTTACACTTTCGAAGAGGCCGATTAAGCTGACGACACCGGTTGATAGCACCATAATGCTCATGCAAGAGATAGACTCGATGTCCAACATCGAGGGTGATTCGGCAAAAGACACAACGGGGGTTTATTACTGACAGCGCTATGAAGAACATAAGGAACTTTTCGATAATCGCCCACATCGATCACGGCAAATCCACACTTGCGGATAGGATGCTTGAGATCACGCATACCGTGCGGCTCGAACGGATGGTCGAGCAGGTGCTTGATTCGATGGATCTTGAGAGGGAGCGCGGCATAACGATCAAGATGCATCCGGTGCGCATGGAATGGAAGGGCTACATCCTGAATTTGATCGACACGCCCGGCCATGTCGATTTTTCTTACGAGGTGTCCCGATCGCTTGCCGCATGCGAAGGCGCTGTTTTGCTGGTCGATGCGACGCAGGGCGTTGAGGCTCAGACACTCGCCAACCTCTACCTCGCAATCGATCAGGGACTTGAGATTATCCCGGTCATCAACAAGATCGACCTGCCCAATGCCGAGGTGGACCGCGTCAGGGAGCAGATCGTCGATCTGATAGGCGAAGAGCCGCTTCTGGTCTCCGCAAAACTCGGCTGGGGCGTTGAGGAGCTGCTCGATGAGATCATACGACGGGTGCCGCCGCCAAAAGGGGAGCCCGATAAGCCGCTTAAGGCGCTTATTTTCGATGCCAAGTTCGATGAATATCGGGGCGCGATACCTTATGTACGCGTGTTTGACGGCGAGGTAAAGCCGGGCATGAGGATTCAGTTGAAATCGACGGAGAAAGTGTATGAAGTGATTGAGGTCGGATACTTTCGCCCTGAGATGGTCAGGGCTGAGAAGCTGTCAACGGGCGAGGTCGGCTATGTTGTGGCTGGCATCAAAACGATACAGGATGCGCGCGTCGGCGACACCATCATCGATGCAAGCCATCCCGATACCGAGCCGTTGCCCGGATATCGGGAGCCCCGACCTATGGTCTATGCCGGCATTTACCCGATGCAGCCATCGGATTTCCCTTTGCTCGAAAAAGCTTTGTCGAAACTGAAATTGAACGATTCGTCGCTCCTTTACATCGGAGAGCATTCGCCTGCACTCGGTATGGGGTTCAGGTGCGGATTCCTCGGCCTTTTGCACATGGAGATAGTGAAGGAGCGCATAAGGCGGGAGCATGGGCTTGAGATCATCGTCACAACGCCCAATGTCAGCTACCGGGCTAAGCTGCATAACGGCGAGATCATCGAGATACATTCCCCGAAAGATTTCCCTGATGATTTTGTCTATGCCGAGGAACCTTTTGTCAGGGCTGAGATCATAACGCCATCCGACTACATCGGCCCCGTCATGGAACTGTGTCAGGCGAGGCGCGGCGTGCAAAAGAATTTCCAGTATATGGATCCGAAAACGGTGATTTTGGAGTATGAGCTCCCGCTCGCAGAGATAATCTTTGACTTTTTCGACAAGCTCAAATCCGTCTCTCGTGGCTATGCCTCTTTCGATTACGAATTTTTAGAATACAGGCAGTCGGATCTCGTCAGACTGGACATTCTGGTTGCAGGCGAACGGATAGACGCACTTTCACATGTGGTGCACCGCGACAAAGCGTATTACATCGGCCGGGCGCTTGTCGATAAACTGCGCAGCATCATACCACGCCAGCTTTTCGAGGTCACCATACAGGCCGCCATCGGCAAAAGGGTTATAGCGAAGCAGAGGATTCCGCCCATCAGGAAGGATGTTACCGCCAAATGCTACGGCGGAGACATCACACGAAAGAGGAAATTGCTGGAAAAGCAGAAGGAAGGCAAAAAGAGGCTGAAACGCATCGGCAAGGTTGAGCTGCCTCAGGAGGCCTTTTTGAGCGTCCTTAAAATCGATTAGGATATCCCCGCTCTGTGTGGAACTCTCACTCGTTCATCGTGAAAATCAATCACTTACCGACAGACAAACTGTTTGCTTTCTTCAAGCATCATGTAGTATCATAACATCGATGTGAAGGAGTCAAAGCGATGTCAACGAAATACCTGAAACCTCCACTTGTCGAAGCGCTCTGCGAATTCCGTTTTATTCCGGGCGAAGAGTGGGATCTGACTATTCCCGGGCTCATCTATGAGAAAATTAAAGAAGCTTTCCCCGAAAAGAAGCAGACTATAGGCATTGGAATTAAAATGCACCCCACGGAGAAAGGGATTGAGCACACGATAGAACCAATTTCTCCGGGAATACAGTTTGTAAAAAAGGACAGGACTGCTGTCATACAGGTTGCACCTAATACGCTTGTTATCAATCAGTTAAGGCCATATCCTTCATGGGAAAACTTCAAGAAGACAATAATGGATAATTTCAGCATTTACAAAGAGACAGCAAATCCCAAAGGGATTAAGGGGATTTCATTGAGGTATATCAACATCTTTGAATTTCAGGAAAGCAAAATAGAATTGAAGGAATTTTTCCATTTCTATCCGTCAATTCCGCAGGAGCTGCCTCAGGTTCACGGCCAGTTCTTTGTCAGGGTTGAGTTTCCTTATGAGTCGAATACCGAGGTGCTTC
>JALVZN010000178.1 GCA_027037615.1 Caldifarciminota bacterium
GCCATACACCACAAGCGAGGCGATCAGAACGCTCATCGGCACGCTCATCGTTAAGATGAATGCTAAAAGGTAGATTACCAGCTTGCCGACCGTCAGAAGCGGCACATTTTTTCTCACCACGAGGTCTGCAAGCCTTATGAAATAGTCCAAAAGCATTATGAACGACAGCACACCGATGCCGCCGATGAACGGTGATATGTGCTCCTTGAGGATGTATCTGTCCAGAGTCGTCGGGAATTTCATCGAGCCGTTATGATTGGTCAAACTTCGCTTTTTGTCAATTTGTCAACGGGAAACATAACAAAAAGCAAGCAATATTGTCCTCCAGTACTCAGATGGAAATTCATCACCCAAAATTTTATAATTCCCGCTGTTGAAACAGGAGGTTGATCATGAAAAGGTTATGGATAGCCACAATTGTCGGTTTTCTGACCGGACTGTTGTGCGTTTGGGGCGCATCACAAAGGGGAAGTTGGGGCACATGGATGCTCGTATCTGCGGTTGCCAACCGCACGCTCATCGGTTTTGCGATCGGCATGTCCAGATTCAAGATGCATTGGGCGGTTCACGGCTCACTGATGGGAGCTATTTTCGGGCTGCCGCTCAGCCTTGCGGCGCTTCAGAGCGATTTCGCATCGTTTCTGGCATTCGAGCTGGCGTCAATAGTGTATGGATTTGTCGTGGAACTCGTCACCACTGTGATCTTCAAAGCAAAACCCTAATCCCCGCTGCAATTCAGAAATGAAAAAGGGGAGGCAGTGCGCCTCCCCAATCGTTTAACCCGTCATGATAGCCGTTCAGCGATTGATTTTAACTATCCGCCTCACTATGGTGCGTTTGCCGTCAATCGAGGCCCTCACCAGATAGACGCCTGAGGCTACCCTGTGGCCGCTCATGTCAGTCCCGTCCCACCTGAACCTGTGGACGCCCGCCCCAAATCTGCCGTGTCCGAGCTTGTTTATCAGCCTGCCCGACACATCGAAAATCGAAATCTCGACATCCGATGGCCTGTCAAGGGAAAGCATCATCTCGGTGGCGTCAGCAGACGGATTGGGCGCGACCATCATGTCCGTCTTCCCCATCGACGGGCGTGTCTCCTCGATGCCCTGTGCCAGACCGCTGACATGCAGATAGTAGATGTTGCCGTCTGTCGGAACTTTAGGGCCGCCGCTCGTGATCATCCACACATCGCCCGGTGCCGGCGGCACGGTCATGTTGTTGCGCAGGTTGAACCAGTAATACTGGCCTGAGAGGTAGAAGCAGCGATGGACTGACGGATCCAGATAGCGGCTCGGTGCGTTCGGAAGCCCGATGAACCAGTTGTCGCCCGTCGTCGAGTCGAATGGCACCTCGACGCCGTTGGTCACATCGACGATGCGGAGCGTGGTCTGCCCCGTCGCCGAGTCCTGAACCCAGTAAACCATGTAATCCGAGCCCCTGAACGCCCAGCGCAGGTTGGTGTTCGGCGGCGCCGTGCCCATGCTGTCCATTCCCGCAATCTGGAGCGTGCCATCAAATCCGCTGACATTGCGGACGACACGAAAGCCTGTGATCCTGAACAGGTCACCGTCGATCATCGATGTGAACTCGAAGGTTATGCCGCCGATAACGGGCGAGTAGTCCTTTATCATGTGGCCATCAAGGCCCACGGAGAGCTGACCTTCTG
>JALVZN010000179.1 GCA_027037615.1 Caldifarciminota bacterium
CGTGGGGGATAACCGGCGGCGAGTTCTATCTGCGGGAGGTCGTAAACCTTCTGGTCTCTGGTCAATTCAGGTTTGACCTTTTCCTTTCGCGCGCAGGCGAGGAACTACTTTCGCGATACCGGATGGCACCTGCCGTTTTTGAGGCCGCCGAGCGCATTTTCAGGGATACAAACGCATCGTCACCACCCATAATGCGGCTTTTTTCCGGCCGATACAGGCTGCTGGTCGTGGCACCGGCCACATCAAACACGGTCGCAAAGATGGCCTGCGGCATAGCCGATACCCTCGTCACCAACATGTTCGCTCAGGCCGGCAAGATCGGCATAAAATCGATAGTTCTGCCCACTGATCATGCGCCTGTTCAGGAATTTGTGACGGTCAGCGGCAGGAAAATCGTGTTGAAGGCACGCAGGATAGACCTCGAAAACCTGAAAAAGCTGTCCGATATGGAGCTCGTCGATGTTGTGACATCAGTCGAGGAGCTTGAGCGGCACATCATCGGCTCATAAGCAGATTTTTAAGCTCACCCAGGACCCTGAGCGCTTTCGGGCGCGTCATTCCGAACTTTTCAAGCACGGTGAACCGTTCCGGTCGGATTTTTGTGGCTGCGTGAACCAGAACATCGGCCATCTCGTTGTCGTCCAGCCCTATCCCGTTCCAGTCCGTCGGCAAATCCACCTTCCTGAAGAAATCCAGCAGGTAGGAGACATCCGCATCCCTCAGGAACTGAGCCACTATCGTGCCGAGCGCAGTCTGTTCGCCGTGAAGTGTCGTGACTTTATCACGATACAGTGCGTCGATGGCGTGGCTGATCTTGTGTTCGGCGCCGCTCGCCGGTCTGGACGAGCCCGCCAGCTCCATCGCCAGTCCGCTCTGAATTAAGCCTATGGCTATGCATTTAAGGTATTCGATATCAGTCACATCCACAGGTTCACCCAGTATCGAGAAAGCGCCGCCGCGCGCCAGAAGCACTGCGATGTCAACTATCGGTTCGCCGATCTCGGCGTGCGCAAGCTCCCAATCCGTTGTCGCGGAGATGTTCGACACGAGGTCGCCTATCCCTGCCCTGATGTGTCGAATTGGCGCCATCCTGATGATGTCCAGCGGGAGGTAAACGGCGATCGGCGGCGTCGTGAACCTGCTCACCCCGTCTATCACGGCCACAGGCGACGCAATCCCGTCGTTGGACAGCACGGTAGGGATCGATACAAACGGCACGCCAAGCCCGTGAGCCGCCATCTTGCCCACATCGATGACTTTTCCACCGCCGACGGAGATCACAAGCTCGGAATCACCTGCCGCAGCCGAAATTTTTGCGACGGATTGCTCATCGCTCGAACCCGCGATCGCCTGCCTGACCCTAACTCCGAACGATTTGAGATGGGATGCGACCTCACTGCCGAAAATCTCTATCGTGTGCGACCCTGCGACCACGGTGGCGCGATGCGTCCTGACGGCCGCCAGAAGGTCGTTCAGGAACAGCTCAAAGTCGGATGTCGAGCGTCCATATCTGATGATCGACGGGTATCTGACTATCTGTTCAATGTCAACCATGTCACGGCGACGGATGAGATGACGGCGAGAATTTGCAGGTAATCCTGCCACCATTTGAGCGATTTTTCGGGCACGAAGATGCGGTCGCCCGCCTCAACCTCATAATCCCAGCTCACCTTCACCCGCTTTCCGTCCCTGCGGTAAACGAAGATCGACTTTTTGGCGCGAGTGGTCAGCCCGCCTGCCATGCCGATGTAATCCGCCACTTTGAGGCCAGGCCTGAAGCTGAATGCGCCCGGCTGGATGACCTCACCGCTGACATAGACTTTCCGGGGAGAATACGGAACGACCACCGTGTCAAACGGTTCGAGAGCGGCATCCAGCCCGACATGCAGCAGTTCACTGCCCCTGATCACCCTGATGTCGGACATGTCGGCTGTCTGAAGTGCGCCGCCGCAGAAGTTGATGGCATCGTTGACGGACATGCCGTTGTGGAACGGAACCCTGTGGCCGATGCTTTTTATGGAGCCCGATGGACGCAGCGAGATCGATGGGAATTTCTCGTTTTCGATTTCCGATGACTCGGACTGGCTTTGAGAGATGACGAGCGATTTCTGGAATGGAGAGCCGTTGACCGCCCCCTCCACGAACACCCAGCTTTCCATCTCAGGCACAAAGATTTGTGTGCCTTCAGAGACAAACGGATTGGCGTCCAACTGACCGCCAAAGGCGAAAAGATACAGGTTTACCGTGTCAACGGATGAATCCGGACGATGCACCAGGATTTTTGAGGGATCGCCTGTCTCTTTGATGCCGCCAGCCTTGTAAATCAGCATGGAGACGCGCTCAAGCGGCGTGGCAGGGTAAACGCCAGGATTTAAAACATTTCCGAGCACCGGGACAAGGAAAGTGCGTGTCTTTATGAGCCTTATGTCAACTGAGTTTATTTTCCCGCTAAGCGCCTTCTGAAGGACTGATTTGATTTCTTCCTCTGCCTGCGTAATCGTTTTTCCGGCCACATACAGGTAGCCATATTTCGCAAGGTTAGATGGCTGAGAGAGTTTCAGCCCTGAGCCAGCCTGAAATGCCATCGACAGGCCGGTGTAACCCAACTGGCTGCCGCCGGGCTGGTAGGTGTAGAGGTCTATCTGCCCGTTGAGGTCAACTATCGTCGGGTAAGAGTATGAGATGTCGCTGTTTACGAAAACCTCTATCTGGTCGCCGGGGCCAAGCACATACCTGTCTTTGGGGATAACCTGTTCCAGCTGAGACACCGCAATGGAAATCAGGAGAAGAGTTATCATTTTTTCCTCCTTACTTGGTTGAGATGCTTAAATTTTAAAGCCCATCCCTCCATGTTGATTTGCTCGTGGCCTATCGGATATTATTGACACGCAATTTCTGATGATCAAAGGAGGAAAGTAACCATGAGAATCATAACGAAGATATTGCTCAACGCAGCGGCTCTGGCAATAACCGCTTACATATTGCCGGGCATAACATTTTCGGGATTCTGGTCGATACTTCTTGCCGCCCTTGTCCTCGGAATTTTGAACGGGATTATCAAGCCAATACTTATTGTGTTGACGCTTCCGATCAACATCCTGACGCTTGGCCTGTTCACGCTGGTCATCAACGGTATAGTGTTGTATCTGACGGCGGCCATAGTTGGTGGTTTTGAGATAAGAACTTTCTGGACGGCCGTTCTTGGCGCGCTGATTCTTTCAGTTGTGAGCATGATTCTCAACGCTATCATTTAGAGGACAACAGGACATCATGCTGTGCGGCAGGGCGAAGCCCTGCCGCACGGTGTTATTTCGTAACGACAGCTTTCACCATCTCGTTGCCGGTTTTCACCACATAGACGCCCGAAGGAAGGTGCTCGACATGTGCGGTGGCCTCACCGATCCCGTTGAAATGCAGTTCCATAGCTTTCACAACGCGCCCGGCCGCATCGTAGATGGCAAGCTCGGCGGTCGAGTAAGGCTCACCTCTGACTGACAGGTTGAACCCGCCCGAAAACATTGACACGCTGATTTTGTTTCCGCTTGCGGCCGTGTTCTCTGACACGGAGTTGTTGATCAGAGGCACCACATCCGTCATCGAGAAGTCGTCGATGTAAAATCCCTCATCGGTGTCCTCATCGTCGCTCTTGAACCTGAAGCTCACCCTGAATGTATCGCCCGCTGACAGGTAATTTTCCAGCGAGTAGGAGTAAACGGCCCAGTCCGTCCAGAACCCGAGAAGCGAGTCGAGCGCGCCGCCTGAGCCTATGTAGTCGATAAGCTGCCTCTGGCCATCTCGCTCAACATACACATAAATGCCGTCCGAGCCGTAGGTTGTGACCCTGAAAAACATGTAGAACGACAGCGATGGCGCATCTCCGGCGATGAACGGAGGCGAAACGAGGTAATAGTCTGCGTTGTTGTAATACCTGCGCTGCTGCTCCACGCCGCAATACCACGCAGAATCGCCGCTGTGTGTCCTGTAAGATGTGAGATGCCACTCTCCGTGTGGCTCCCATCCGTTCAGGCCGTTTTCGTCCTCAAAACTGCTTTCGTAAGGGCGAACTCCCACTATGACGATAACGGTGTCGCTCTGAGCCATGCCATCGACATCCATCAGAGCCTCGATCGGGAAGCTCTCGCCGTTTGCGGCCTGCGGAACCGTGATTTCGATGTCAAACCACGCCGTGTCGCCGCTTTGAAGCTCGTCGAGCTCAAGCGTGTCGGGCTGAATTACCATGCATGGCTCAACTGGATGCAGCACGATGACGCCGTGATGTGCGGTTGCGTTGCCCGTATTGGCCAGCTCAACGCTTACATGGTTGTCTCCGACGACGATGAATGAATCCGGGACGAAATCGATCACTTTGAGGAGTGGCGATTTAACATTGAAGCCGATGATCGTCGTGTCATCTCCGAAAATGGCGGCAATTCGGGCTCTCTCAAACGGGATCATGCCGATCGAGAACGGGAATTGGACTGACACCGAGTCGTCGGGCTGGATTGCGGGAAGCGTCGTCGTGCCCGACAGGTTTACCGAGTCGTTGAGGGATGTCACGGTAAATGCCGTTTCGGGAGATGGCTCTGTGCCGATGTTTCTGATATGGAACGAGATCGTGCCTCTGTCCAGAGGCGTTGGGATTGAATCCGGGAAGGCCGAGCCCGTGTCCAGAACCGAGAACGAAGTTATCGAGAGGAATGAACCGCTGTGCAGGACGCTGATGTATCTCTCACAAGGAAGGTAACCGTCAGCCACGACCTTGAGTTTCAGGGAATCCGCGTTCAGCCCGTTCGGCAGATGTGCCTCTCCGACGCCGTTTGCGATGGGAAACGATGTGATGAGTGCGCCGTCGGCGGATATTGCACCTCTCCCGTCGATTGGCGGCTCGGTGGTTATGTGCAGGACGCCGCCGTCCGAGACTTCGCTCTCCGACCTGACAACCAGCTCTGACGGGCTGCCCCTCCATATCGCCATTTCGGGGTCACCGAGCAGGTTGACCTGATATTGGTGCCATCTGAAGACATTGGCCTGACGGGAGTATGGGATGAACATCGCCTTGTCGAGAGCCATCGCCACGCCGATCTGAGTCACGCCGCGCTGGAAGACCCAGCCGTAAAATTCGGTATCCAGTTTATCGGAATAGCCATAACCCGGATTGCCGGGCGAACCCCAGCCGTATCTCGAGTTTCCGATGAATGCGGCTCCACCACCATGCGGATTTTTAATGTAGTGCTCGGAAATTGCGTCGTAGTCGAATGCGCCGACCCAGCATCCGATCGAATACAGCACCCCGGGCCTGTTTGCGTTTGTCAGTGCATCCATGTCGCTGCCGTAGAGGTAGCCGCTGCCAGCACCCATGACATAGTAAAACCCGTGTCCGTCGTGGTTCTGAAGGTTGGCGCCCTGATTGATTGCGTTCATCACGCTTGACGGCGATTCGTTGCCGAGCGATTCGTAAAGTCTGGTTATGGTCACAGAGTCCGGCACATAGAGCGAATCGATCAGGTCTTTGCCCTCGCCCGCATCGGTGTAAGGTGAATGCCACAGGATCTCGGCGAAAAACAGCTCGTGGTTCTGGTAATCCGTGACGATGGGCTCGGAATAGCGGATAACTTTGTTGACGAATGTAAGTGCTTGATATGCATTGCTTACTGGCGCTCGTCCGACAAAAACATCTGGATACAGGTCAACGGAATCGGCCACCTCGCCGAAAGTGTTGTTCCCGTTAGCATCCCATGAGC
>JALVZN010000180.1 GCA_027037615.1 Caldifarciminota bacterium
TAAGCCTGTTCGAAAAATTTCAAAACCTTTGATTTTTAAAGAAAGATTTGCCCCCCACCTTATTCCTCCCCCCACGCACCTTGTGCGTGGGGGGAGGATAGGAGGGGGGAATTTTCGAACGAGCTCAAAGACATGTAGCCCCTCCGTGGAGGACGAAAAATTCATTTTTAATTAAAAATCTATCAGTCGGGGATCACAAATTTACTTCCTATCCCCCTGTGGCACGGTATTGCATCCGCGTTAAACCTCTTTCGAGGGGATTTTTCGCAAAATATCAGGAAAATCACTTTATTTAACTCAGAGTCTCGGCAATAACCAGTCTTTCTTCAAAATTACCAAGATCTCCCGATTGTTACCGGGCTTCAATACTGACAACTCCAGACTTCTGGTCCTATCCAGTAAATCCTCAATTTCTTTCATATCCATACTATCAACCTGTATGCCATTGATTTTCAATATTTCATCGCCCGGCCCCAGTCCGGCTCTATCTGCAGGAGAACCTTCCCATACTCCCTGAATGACAAGCTTTCCTTCTTCCCTGTGCAGCTTCAAACCATAACTAAATTCATTCGTTTTTATTTCCAATTTCTCGAAAGGATCGAAAATAATTTTCCTTTCAGGATAATCGAGAATAATAACGAAGTTTCTCAGAAAATCTCTGCCGAGCAAGACATAGGGCATTGGAAGATAAACAGACAGCACCATTGCATTTTTTACCTCGAAATTACCCATTCTAAAACTTCTCACTCTACCGAGATAATTTGGGACAGATTTTTTCGTTGGCCATGAAGCCATAATTCCCCTGGATTTTATAACATCCCTAAGTATATCCCTGTATTTCATTGGTATAACAATTGAGAACGGAGAACCGACATCGACCATCGCCTTGGCCTTAACACTATCCATTTCACACGTAAATATCGGGAAATACAACGGGAACGAAGTCTTCATTTCAAGTTTTACAGCCCTGTTGGATAATGGAAATTGATATTCGGGCCTCGCAATAATCAATGTTTTTGTCTTATAGTCCAGCCGAACTTTGAAAAATCTCAAGAAATCAGAACCTATAAAGCCCGAAACTCCCTTCACTTCATCTGGAAATTCAGAAATCAGAGGAATAAAGTTTCTCACCTTTGCTTTTCCTATAGAAATTGTAATTGGTTCCTTGGATAAATATGCATGCACCTTCACTCCTTTTGAAGGAAGCTTTTCCCCTCTATGAATTCCCAGTTTATTTGCCACTTCAGGTGAAATCATCGTTGGAGCACCTGTATCCAGGATAAATTTGAAAGTATCAGGTGAGTCATTTATAGAGACTAACAGGACAATGGGATGCTCTTCCTCAAAGTGTACAGTATCTGCTTCTACTGGAAGTTCTGGAATACCGCTTTTGAATTTTTTAGCTATTTTTAAAGGCTTACATCCAACAAATGACAGTACGAGTATAATTATAATTGCCACAACTCCCAATCGCATTGTCCTGCCCTCCTTTGTCTTTTAAATTATACAGTCTTAAAGGCTCAATCGGCCGTTATCACTCATCTAAATTTTACCGAAATGAACCCCTGCACCAAGTGATAATGTTACTAAAATGGAGGTGATCTATGATCGCCACCTATGAGGTTCTCGGAAAGGCACAACTTGACCACATCTATCATTCCTCAAAAATTTAACTGACTTACAGCCTTATCTTCCTCCCTTGACCACCGATCTGGCGATCTCGGCGAGTGTGTCGAAATCGGCGTCGGTCTTGATACCGCGTCCGCTGAAATGCGTCATCCCGGCCTTAAACCCCCTGTGCCTCAGCTCGTTTATGAGGTCGATCTTGCTAGGCGTGTCGATGTTAAGTCGGTCGGATAAAGCACTTATGTCGTGGAAAAACGGCGGCATGCCCATCTCGGCTTCCATCAACTTTGTCGTCTTCTTCAGCTTCGACCTGTCCCTTTCAGAGAACCAATCGGCATTGAGTTCATCGAGCATCTGATTCAGGAATTCGGCGTCGTGGAGCTCCCCGATCCACAGCGGCCCCGCTATCTGAAGGTCGCTTTTGCAATCCAGCGAGAACCTACCCGCATGTTTCTGCTTGAAAACCATTATCCTGCCGCTCGACGGGCATCTGACGACGAACCCGAATTCATCGACGGGGAACCCGCGCCGCCCTTTCTGGACAGCCATGAAGATGCGGAAAGCATAACCGTCGAAAAGCGTAAAGAGCGGCCTTGCGATGTAGGCCTGCTGAGCGGCCGCTTTCAAAACGGCGGCGATGACGATGCGTGCGCCTGTCTCGTGGCAAAACTCAAAGTTCTCAGCGACAGCTCCGTAATTTCGGAACGCTGCCCTCCGATTTATGCCGCAAAGTGGCGCCGTGTCCGTAGATGTGACATAGAGTGCCCCTCTATGTTTTAAGGCGTTGACGGCAAATGGGATGAACTGCATGGGAGTGCCGAACACATCTATGTCGATGATGTCGTAAAACCGATTGGCCTGAACGCTTCGCCAGAAAAACCTGCGCGCCTCAAGGCAGTGGAATTTGACCTTTTCGGCCACTCCGTTCAGCCTCACATTGCGAATGGCGAACTCGAGGGCGGGCATAGATGAATCGTTTGCATGCACCACGCTTATGCGATCATCGGCTTCAAGCAGGTAACGCACAACTCTGGCACCTATGCCCGTGAAAGCGTCAGCAATCACAAGCTCGTCATTCGATGTGATCTTAGAGAACGCCCTTGCGGCGAGGACGCCCATCGACCTCGCCAATCTGCCTCTGGGATTGAAAAACACCTCGTCGTGTTCCTCGTAATGTAGCTTTGCCCTGCCTTCCGTTGCGACTATCATGTCATTGATACACGACAAAGACGGCACGTAGGCCCCAATTCCTTTCGCCCTCAAGCGGATCCGATATCCAGAGTGGGAAATACAGGGCAGGCGCAGCGTTGCCGATCGGAATGGATATTTTTATGCCGAATTCGCGATAAATGTGCGGCTGAAAATCCAGCCACGCTGCGGCAGCGTAAAGGCTTATCCCGGACACAGGCTGAACGGACGCCTTCACATCGACCATGCTCTTTCCGAAAATCTGATGTCGGTAATAGCCCGGAAGCGCCGGGCCCTGAGTCCAAGAAAACCGATAGATGCGGTGTCCACCTACCGATGCCATATCAAAGCGCGGAACATCTTTCCCCACAACAAATTCCGACTCCCCTTCCAACGAGATGTTCAACGGGCGGGCGAGTGACAGCACGGCGCTGAAGGTCAATCTGGCGTAAGGACCGCTGTGATCTCTGAAGGAGTAGTTGAGCTCGATGTGGCCTCCTGAGTTCAACGAAAAGTAAGGGTATTTATGCCACCAGCCACCCGAATAGTAAATCCCCGTGACAAGGTAATATGGAGTTGTCGAGTTAGATGTGCCGTCCGAATACTGGTCCCCCACGATGTTAATGTCGGCGTTCGTCACCCTGACGAATCTGATGCCGGTCCTGTCGATGTGGCCGCTTGTCGCGACAAGGTGTTTCGACGAGAGTTTGAAGATGCCTATGTCAGCGGTCAGCGCCTCAGGCGGATAACCGTCAAACCTCCACGCTGTGTTCCAAATGCCCGGTTTTAGGCTCATGGAGCTGCCGAACAGGAATGCCCTCCTCTTATCCACATCGTAAAGGGCGGACAGCAGGGTGCCGCGAAGATCCTGATATTTCAGATTCAGAATGCTAACGCCCGGCATCTTTATACTCGGCATGGGCACTATGACCCAGTCGTCGCGCATGTAATCAAATCCTGGCAACAGAAAGCCAATTCGTGGCCGTTTTCCGTTGTTGGTCTCATCGGTTTCGACAAAGATGTCCTTCGGATCGAGAATCGGACGGCATTCAGGCGGGAGCGTGACCGTTTGCTGCCCTCTCTCGGCCCTCAATAACGAGTCTCCGCATCCAATCGGAACGGGCATAACAGGCCCTTCCACATTGAGAGTTATCCTGCCATCGCTCTGTTTCCTGAAGCTGAAATCGGGATATGTGGTCGTCCTGAGCCACGGCTTGAAGAACCAATCCCAATCGTAACCTGTGACTTCCTCCACCACATGTTGAAAATCCGATGAGCGGATGTGTTTGAAGGCATAATTGCGGTAATATGTGTGCATTATGGAATCGAAAATCGTGTCCCCGACGATCCACCTGACCATCGATGGTATCCTGCGGCCTTTGATGTAGGAGTTGATCCAGTATATCTGGCCTGTGTATGGCTTTGTGCCGAGTATGGGTTTATCAAACGGCGTTCCCATGACCCCATGGATGAGCAGTGCGTCCATCGGCGGCCTCTTCTTCGGGATTGTGTCCACGGTCCTCATAAATCTGACCTGAGTGAATGTGGCAAAGCCTTCATCGAGCCATGATTCGGCCATCTCGTTGTTTGCGAGGACGCCGTAAAACCATTGATGTGCGATCTCATGCGCAACGGTCTCTTTGAATTTGTTGAGACGCTTGATAGAAGGGGTGCGCTTCCCGATGGAAGGTGGAATGATGACGAGTTTCGGATACTCCATTGCGTTTTTGTGGGGCGCCTGAGCTACGGTCAATTTCCCGTAAGGATATGGCCCATACCACCTTTGATAGCTGTCGAGGACAGTGCAGACGAAATTCGGGACAGTGGAGAACAGGGACAAATCCCTGTAATACATGGTCAGCACTTCGGTTGAGCCGCATGATTGCCGATGTATTTTGTAATCTGGTGATGCCACAATTGCGAAATCGTGCACGCTATCGGCGACCAGATGCACATTGACCATCGGGCTGGCTGTCGTGTCCACCTCCACGCCTGACATGATGGAATCGAGCCGTTCGATGTAGCTGGACGGAGCGATAATCCGACCGGTGCTGCCGATCACATACCTGACAGGGAGCGTGAACGAGACATCGTAGTGCGCAAATTCGCCGTAGAACTCGCCCATAAGGTGATAACCGTCGGGATGCCAGCCAGTTTCGTCGTAAACAACGACCTTGGGATACCACTGAGTTATGGCGTAATGGTGCCCTTCATGCCCAAATCGTTCCCATACCTTCGGGATTTTCACGACAAAATCCATCGAGATGTGGGCGGTGTCGCCGGGAACAAGGGAGGCGTGAAACGGAACTTTCATCTCGGTGTCGTTCACCGAGATGTCGCGCACAGTGTCCTCATCGACAACCACATTGAGCACATCTATCCGACCGAAATCCGAATCGTCAGCCGACCTCCACGAGTAGTCGCCCAAAAGCTCCTCCCTTTCCCTGAAATAAACCGAGTTCGGGCGAAATGCGTTTGGGTAAAGGTGGAACCAGATGAAACTCAGGGTATCGGGCGAGTTGTTGACATACATCACATCCTCATGTCCGATGATGGTGTTGAGGAAATCGTCCAGCGTCGCATGAATCCAGTAGCGAACCCCCTGTTGCCACGGGGCAGCTGCAAATGCGACCCACAGGAGCAACGATGTCATTCCAGCACCTCAAAGATTTTCTCGACGCTTATCTCAGCGCCTCCAAGCGAATCCGAGACGAAAGTATCGCCTATGCCGTGAGCGCCTTCAAAGCTCAGAAACGGCTTCATGTCAAATCCGCGATAGACATAGTGATTTATCTCTTTTTTGAATGGATCGACTGCCCAGAATTCAGGCACCTGATAGTTTTCGTAAAGCGCAGCTTTCAGGAGCAGCTGAATGTAATCATGTTCATCCTCAAGCACTTCCACGATCAGAGTTGGCGCACCCTTGACCTCATTTCCGTCCCAGAGCTCCATCTTGTCGGATGTCAGGAACACGACATCGGGATGCACGAGATCCCTTTCCGATAACACGACATCCACAGGCGCTTTGAGACAGAGCCCTTTGACCCTGTCCGATTTTATCAACGAATTTATGTAATCAAAGACGGATTTGCGGACGGATTGCCTCAACGGGTTGGCTTCACCCCGGTCAAGTCCCCATCCGAAAAGCACCTCACATGTGGTGCCCTTGCATTCTTCGACGGTTTTTCGCATCCAGTTAAAGTTATATCCCATTTGACACCTCCCGATTTTAAGGGCTTAATGATAAACTTTTCGCTATTGCAGGCCAAACCGCCAGCCTCGACCGCCCCTTGCATCGTGCCGATGCTGCACTTGCAACTTTCATACATCAATGCATAAAATTCAGGCACAAAGTAAGGAGCGATGAAATGGCTGACATGGAAGTAAAGATCAACGGAATTAAGTTTCGCAACCCCGTTCTGACGGCTGCCGGTCCAAATGTCATGGATGCAGAGCACATAATAGGCGCATTTAACGGCGGCGTGGGCGGCATCGTTTCAAAGACGGTCTCTGTGAAGCCGGCCAGAGACCGCAGGCCAACCATAAGGAAGACGGTGTGTCGCGGATTGGTTAACTGTGAGACATGGTCGGAGCTGTCCCTTGAGGAAATGATAGAGGAGCTTGTGAAGGCCAAAGAGAAAATCGATGTGCCGCTCATCGTTTCGGTGGGTTACACTCCTCTTGACATGAAGAAGCTGGCGCCCGTCATAGAGAAAGAGGTTCAGCCTGACGCCATTGAGTTTTCGACCCACTATGTCGGAAAGGACATCGAGCCGCTGCTTGCGGTGGCGAAGGCGTTGAGGGAATCAACCGAACTGCCAATCTGGATGAAGATCTCGCCAAACACCCCCAACATCGAGCGGCTGGCCGTTGAGGCATCGGCGTATGTCGATGGCTTCGTCGCGATTAACTCATTCGGCCCGGTTCTGGATTTCGATATCGAGACATTTGAGCCGGTGCTTGGCTCGGAATACGGTCAGGGCTGGTTCTCCGGTCAGGCTATCCTGCCGATAGCGCTCAGAATCGTCTATCAGATTGCGTCCGTCCAGCCAAAACCCGTGATAGGCGTCGGCGGCGTTGAGAAAGGCAAGGACGCAATAAAATTCCTGATGGTCGGGGCATCTGCGGTTCAGATCTGTTCTGCGGCAATCCGATATGGCCACTCGATTTACGGCAAGGTGGCGTCCGAGATCGAGAAATGGCTCGATCAGCACGGTTACTCATCGGTCGAGGAGATTAGAAACCTCTATCGTGAGGGTTTGAAAAAGAGGCGCATCTACGAGGGTGTGCCTGTGATGTTTGTTGACGAAGAAAAATGCACGGGATGCACCCTGTGCGTTCGCGCCTGCATGCACGGCGCACTTTATATGGACAACAAGATAGCAAAAGTCATACCCGAAAACTGCATAGGCTGCGGATATTGTCAGGATATGTGCAACTTTGACGCCATGTATCTCGTTGATAGGCAATAAACATCAAGAAGGTGATAGCATGAAAATAGGATTTGTGCAGTTCGATCCACAGTTTGGCGATGTGGAAGTCAACCTCCAAAAGGCCATCGGATTGATGGAGTCGGCAGATGCCGACCTCCTTGTCCTGCCTGAACTTGCATTTACGGGCTATCTTTTTGAGGACAGGACGGAGCTGGAGGCGCTCGCTGAACCCATCCCGAAAGGCCACACATTTCGCGAAATTCGCAAATTTGTGATGGACACGGGCACAGCCGTGATCTACGGCGCCCCGGAAGAGGTGAAAGGCGGCGTCTATAACTCCGCAGTGGCGGTTCTGCCCGACGGAGGCTTCTTCATATACCGAAAATCACACCTTTTCGACCGTGAAAAACTGCTGTTCAGGCTCGGAGATACTGGATTTTTCGTGTTTGAATTCCGTGGCGTCAAGCTTGGGATGATCGTGTGCTACGACTGGGTCTTCCCTGAGTCCGTTCGTTCCCTCGCTCTGATGGGAGCGCAGATCGTGGCGCATCCTGCCAACCTCGTGCTGCCTTACGCTCAAAGGGCGATGGTAGTCAGATCGATAGAGAACCGCATCTTCACGATCACAGCCAATCGGATAGGCGTAGAGCACAGGGCGGGGCTTCAGTTGCGGTTTACGGGCAAAAGTCAGGTCACAGCTCCCAACGGCGATGTGCTCGTTTCAGCGTCCGACGACGCAGAGGCGGTTATGACAGTCGAAATAAATCCGGATGAGGCGCTCGACAAGAAATTCACGGAACTTACTGACATCTTTGAAGATAGACGGCCGGAACTGTATCAGGCTATCGTGCGGAAACACTGATAGATGCGCCTTTTCTACTACTACAACCATCCTGTGTTGCGGGAGGTGGCGTTTCTGTTGCCTCCGCTCTTCCAGTGGAGAGATGGCACATTTCGGGCGGCGATAGAGATGTTTCGCGATGTTCAGGGAACCGCGGCAACATTCCTCGATGTCGGCTGCGGCAGCGGTGCGTTCACCAGACGGCTGTCAATGCATTTCCCGAACGCACGGATAGACGCAATCGACATAACCCCTCGTATGATCAACTTCGCGGTAAAACGGAACCGTTACCCTGGACGGGTGAGGTTCAGGGTTGGCAATTTCATGGCATTCGACGGCGATTATGATGCCGTTTTTGCGCTCTACACGATAATGCTGTTGCCCCTCAAAAGCGCTGTCGAGAAACTGCTTGCGCTCGCCCCAAACGGAACCGCCATATTCAACCTTACAATCCCGAACACACTCATGAGGCTGCATCGGGCATTTTACTCGATTTTCATCGGATCTCAGGTTAACCTTTACCCCGTGCAAAAGGCTGTGGCTGAAATCTCCGAAGTCGCACAAATCGTCGATTTAAGGCATGTGGCCACATCCGAGGGCTCTTATTTGATAGCAGTAAGGAGGAAGCGATGAACTTTATCCCTGTGCTCATGCTGTTTGCCACGCTTCAGGCAAGATACGATTCAACTGTGATCTCGCTTGCCAACGACATCATGGGCTTTACATTCTCGGAAAAATACGATGAGGCCTGGCTTTTGATCGACAGGCTTGAGCAGCACCTTCCCGATGACCCGTTGCCTCATATCCTGCGCGCAGGGCTCGACGATTACTGGATGCTGGACTACACCTCCAATTCTTTAGAGGATGAATTTAATGCGGAAGTTGATACAGCCGCCAAACTTGCGGAGAAATTCAAGAAGTCGGACAGGGCGCTTTACCATTTTTACAGGGGTATCGCTTACGCCTATCGCGCCACGCGTGAGGGGCGAAACCGCAGCGTGTTTAACGCCGTCAGGTTCGGGCGGAAGGCTCTGAAAGAGCTGCGCAGGGCTCTGAAATACGACTCAACGCTCTACGACGCCTATCTGCCGATAGGGATTTTCGACTATGCACTTTCGGAATTGCCAGGCTTCATAAAGTTCTTCGTGGGCAACAAGGACAAGCGGGAACAGGGGCTGAAGGAGGTCGAATTGGCCGCTGAAAAGGGCTGGTTGACCCGCACTGTGGCCAAAGACGCGCTTGCGTGGATGTTAGCTTATCACGGCGACTACGGCAGAGCACTCAAGATTGCGAGGGAACTTGTGCAGGAATATCCGGAAAGCAGGACTTTCAGGTGGACGCTGGTCTATGTGCTCAGACGCACAGGACGATGGAAAGAGGCGCTGGATGTCTATAACGAACTGTTTTACCTGATTGCGAGCGATCCAAAGCAGTCGGACTACAACATAGCCGTCATCCTGTATTGGATAACGAAAGGCAATTATTACCAGCGTCATTGGGGCGAGGCAGTCTATTACGGCATATCCGCTGAATTTATGCTCGAAAAATGCGATCCGAACTTGCCCGGAGTCAAATACATGCGAAAACGGGTCAAGGTTTACATCGACCTTGCCAGAAAACGGGTGCAGATGGAAAAGGAGTCGGACGAGAAGCTGCCGGTCAGCCTGCGCGGGTTGAAAGACGATGACAAGGAATGAATTTCACTTCTTGCCTGCGGTCAGGATGGCAAATCCACCGGCGAGCGAGATGATGTAAGCGGTCAGTCCGTAGAGCACTCCGACCGTAAAACCGGCCTCATCGGGCATTAAGTGCGCTATTTTCGACAGGAACAGCATGAAACTGCCTTCCCTTACCCCTATTCCGCCTATCGAGATCGGCATGATCATTATGAAGTTTATCGTGGGCACATAAACAAGTGCCTGTGTTATCGGGATTTTGTAACCTATCGCCCATGCACATATCACCGCATCGATTACGAGTGCGCCCTGAGACAGAAATGTCATCAACACGGCTTTCAATATCGCAGACGGATGGTTCCTGTATTCGTAGAAAGCCTGATAAAGTGACATGATCTTGGAGCCGTAAGGGATTTTTCCGCTGATCTTTTCCATCAAGTTGTGGATTGGGGGAACCATCAACAGGTATGTTGTCCCGGCGATCGCTATCGCAATGCCGACAGCAATGTATTTGTAGCTCGCCGGTGCCTTTATGCCGAGCGGAATGCCCATCATGACGATCAGGAGCAGCCCGATGAAGCTCGTTATGCGGTCTATCGCCACCGATGCTATGGCTTCGGATACGCGTGAAGTTGATCTGGACAGGAAGAAGGCACGCATGACATCAAGTCCTGCGCCGGACGGCAGCACATTGCCCATGAATATGCTTGCGAGAAATGATTGCAGCAGTGCCGTCAGGGAGACTTTGATGCCCAGTGCGGCTATCAAAATCTGCCACCGGATGGTGGAAAACAGGACAAAGAAGAAGTATGCGACGATCGCAATGGAAAACCTGAAGAGGTTTACAGACTTCAGGATATCCCATGTGGCCCTGAAATCGATCTTTCTGAGGACGAAATAAAGTATCACGAGGCCGACGATTATCCTGACGGCCAGTTCTAACTTCTTCCTCAAATCTTTTCCTCTACGGGTTCAATGAATTCGGGCACAAGCCCATCGGGCGTGCCTGAGATCAGAAGTCGCACGACGGTCTGATCGGAATACAGGTCGAGCAGTCCTTCGGGATCGTTTATCAACCGCCCGGTCATGGCCTCTCTTATGGCACCGATGGGTATGTTTTCAAACAGGACTTTGACGATGAACCCGACCTTGCCGAGCCGCTCCACATCCTGAAGCAACTTTTGCTCCTTCAAAGGATTTTCAGTTATGACGATGTCAGCGGAAATGCCTTCACTTTCGGCATTTGAGTGGGTCTTGTAGTAGAATTCCACCTCCTCGGCCAGTTCAGGGATAGCTGACTCCTCCATGCTGAAACCGGACGCCAGCTTGTGCCCGCCGTAGTCGATGAACAGGTGGGAGACCGAGTTGAGCAGGTCGAGCGAATTATGGCCATGTGGCGCCCTCACTTCTGCGACCACGGTGCCGTCCTCTTTCCTGCCAAGCACGATGGTTGGCACCTTGTAGGCGTCTTTGAGCCGTGAGGAAAGATAGCCGAGGTATTGCGGCGGCACATCGCCCATGTCGATGAGGATGTATTTTCTGACCCTCTTGATCTCCGAAAGCGCTCTTTCCAGCAGTTCCTCGGCGGTCTTCGTCCACGCTTCCATCTCGGCCATCAGGTTCTTGATTATCTCCTCGGCCTCGACATCGTCCTCTGTCATGAGGAGCTCGACGCCGGTGTTGATCCAGTCCTTGCTCTTGCCAGCCGACACGATCGAGATCAGGTTCTCGATCGCCGGTCTCGTCTTGTTAATCCTCTCGTAAGCCCTGATAAACGGCAGGGAGATGCGGTCGAAAACCTCTTTGCCCTTATCAACAAGGGCCTTGTTCTCATTCCAGAGCGGCACCCTGTCAGCTATCGTGCCGATAAGGGCGTAAACAAGCAGTTCCGGGGCCTCTCTCTCGATATCCAGATGGCTCCAGCCAAGCTTGTATCGTGAAAGTCCCCATGCGATTTTGAACGCCACCCCGACGCCTGCAAGATACTTGAACGAACCGCTCTCAGGAAGCTTGGGATTCACAAGCGGCACCTCACCGTCTTCGTAGTTGATGTAAGGCGGTATTTCGTGGTGGTCGGTTATTATCACATCAATGCCGAGCTCCTTCTGCGCCCTCACCGCTTCATCGTAAGTCGAAGTGCCTGAATCCACTGTGACGACGAGGGAAAAGCCGCGCTTTTTGATCTCCTGCAACCTGCCGAAATGCAGTCCATGCCCCTCTTTCGACTTGGCCGGTATGAAATAATCCACGACACCACCAAGAAGCTTGATGGTTTTCAACATAACAGCCACCGATGTTGAGCCATCGGCATCTTCATGTCCCCAAACAAGGATGGGTTCTTTCTTGCCTATTGCACTGAGCAGACGCTCAAGCGCCTGCCTCATGTTTGGTATTGTTTCTGGAATTGTTATGTCTTCGTAATTTGGGTTAAATGTGAGACTTGCGAGTTCAAGGTTCGTAACCCCACGCTCAACCATGAGGTTTGCAAGTCTCTCATCGATGTCAAATTCCTCCGCTATCTGTGCTGCAAGACTCTTCTCCATATCGATTACACTCCTTTTGGTTATGAAATTCGGCCAGATACACTATCTTTTAACCCGGAGTTCCAGCACACCATAATCCACATCGTTCCGAACCCAGGCCCACACCTTGTCCTGTGGTGCGCCGAGCTTCACAAGATATGACTTCACAGCAAGTGCCTGTTCTGCACGAATATCATTGAGTTTCGAGTTGCTCTCCTGAAAGATGAGGACAAGCAGCTCCTTGAACGGAGCCTTGTTTATCTCATCCCATGCCTGTTTGATCAGCTCCTTGCCCCTCTCGCTCAAAGTTGAGCTGTCGTCCTCAAACAACATCGCAACCGGTATTGAAATGTTGCCTCCCTCCAACATCAATGAAAATGTGTCCTGAGAAACGGTGTCTTCGGTCGGAACGGACTCTCCTGTGTCAGGTCTGCTCACGGATAGTTCCAGCTCCTTCTTTTTGCACTTCTCCCGTTCCGACTGCAAAAGCGCCATGAGCGATTGGTTCTCGCTCTCAAGTTCTGAAACTGCGAATTTCAAAGGCCTATAAACGACAAAATAGAAATACACTCCGAACGCAACGGACACAAAAAACAGAATTGTTATCATCACAGTGTAGATTTTTCGGAGCATTGCTTGAAATTATAATTTCTGGTTCCACCGTTTGTCAAAGCAACCCATTACAAATGATGAATTTTCGCCCGATAAAAGGTTAGCACGAGCGAATATTAACCAAGGATCCCCTCTCTGTCCTCTCCGGATTTAAGTGTTATTCCCCGCCGCGTGCCAGCGATGAAATCGAGCAACATCCTGATGTCGTCGTTCATAGGGAGCTCAGCCTTGATCCTTTCAACGGCGCTTGGCAGCGATAAGCCCGAACGATACAGGATCTTGTAGGCCTGTTTCAGGATCTTGACGCGCTCGGATGTGAATTTGTTTCTGCGGAGCCCGACAATGTTCAGACCGACGATGCGCGCCGGCATGCCGTTAGCCATGAAGAACGGCGGGATGTCCTTCACCACCTTGCTCAATCCGCCCACGATCGAGTATGAGCCTATGCGGACGAACTGGTGAATCCCAACGAGCCCGGATATAAAAGCCCGATCGTGCACCTCGACAAAACCGGCAAGCTGAGCCTCATTGACGACTATGACATGATTGCCAACCCTGACATTGTGGGCGAAATGGGTATATGCCATCAGGTAGTTGTTATCGCCGATCTCTGTGACTTCGCCCTCACCTGTCGCGCGGTGTATCGTGACAAACTCGCGGATGACATTGTTTTTCCCTATCTTCACATAGCTGACCTCGCCCTTGAAAGAGAGATCCTGCGGCGGCAATCCGATAGCGGCTCCGTGATAGATGACGGTGTTTTCCCCGATCTCAGTGTGGCCTTCTATCCTCACGGATGTGCCCACATGGACTCCCCTGTGCAGATGCACATCGCCTCCTACAAAGGCGAACGCCTCGATCTCCACATCGTCCTCGATGATCGCAGACTTATCGACTACTGCAAGTGGATGAATTTTATGCCCCATATCTCACTTCCTTTTGCATGCCTCGGTCACGGCAACTCCCACCACAATGCCTATGACTATGCCTATCAATCCTGTTTGAATGAGCAGAAAGGTCAAAACACCGGCAACAATCCCGATGTATGGGCAATATTTACGCATGTCAGGCTCCTCAGAGGTTATTCCTCGGCGAAGTCTTTGAGAACATCGCCGAATTTTTCCCTGATTTGGCGCAATGCCCGGTCTTTGAGCTGTCTCACCCGTTCCCTCGATATGCCGAGTTCCCTGCCGATGTCCTCAAGCGTTCTCGGCCGCCCATCGATCAATCCAAAATATTGCTCGATCACATACCTATCGCGCGGTTTGAGGATTTTCAGCGCCTCCATGACCTTCTCGCGCCGTTCCCTGACCTCGTAGCTCTTTTCCGGAGACGGCAATGCGTCCTGATCGAGGATGTCGGCAAGCGTCTGCTTGTCGCTGTCGGGGTAAACCGGCTGATCGATGGAGATCTCCTTGATTGCAAGTTCCTGCGCCTCCTTGATTTCCTTCTCAGACACATTCAACTCGCGTGCGAGTTCCTCGACGGTGGGCGCTTCGCCGCTGCGGTGCATCAACTCGCTTTCCGCCTCTTTGACCTTTTTGAGTTTTGACAGGCTGTCGGCTGAGATGCGAATCAGGCGCGACTGCTCGTTGAGGGCCTTCATTATCGCCTGACGGATCCACCATATCGCGTAGGACAGGAATCTGACCTTCCGATTGGGATCGAAGCGTTCGAGCGCCCTGAGCAAACCCATATTGCCCTCGTTTATCAGGTCGCCGAGAGGGACGCCATACCCCTGATATTTCTTTGCCACGCTCACGACAAAACGGAGATGCGAATAGATAAGCTTTTCCCTCGCTTCCTTATCGCCGGCCTTAGCCCGCTTGATAAGTTCGCGCTCTTCCTCTTCGGTCAGCAGAGGGATCTCGCCTATCTCTTTGAGGTAGATCTCAAGCGATTTTTCGTCTATGTTGAGTGCAGCCATTAACTCCGCTCAAGCAATTTTTTATAGTTGTCCTGTGGATACACATCTAAAGCTGCGATCCACTCGGACAGTTTTTTGACCCTTTCTGACGGGTCATCCGGCATCGTAAACGGTCTGCCGCGACCGTCAAGGATGATACCGACAACGCCTCCTTCAACCTCAGTTTCAAGTCGTTTGCCCTTGCCCTCACCGACATCAAATCCTTTTTCAGGCTCGATGATGGCTTTCGCCTTCTCGCCCACGCCGAGCGGAATCCTCACCATCTGGCCAAACATGAGCGTGCCGTCCCAGAGCACCTTCCCGTCCTTCTCGATCCTTATCTTTGCGACGGGTTTGCCCGGTTTTGTCACGCCTTTGGGAGCTATCGCATTGCCGAGCCTGATCAAGCAGTCTCTGTCGAACACCTCCAGAGCCGCCTTTTCGCAAGAATTCGCATCCTCTTCCTTGATCCAGTCAGCCGCTTTGCCCTCCTCGTAAGATTTCGGCACATTTGCGAGCACGCCGAGATGAGGCATCATGAAGATCGAGTCAACCGTAAGCATTGTCACACCTTCGGGCTGGAACGCATCCAGCATCATCAGCGCCGACTGGACGCGGCGCGGCGCATGTGACAGGGCACCGCCTGAGCCGATGACAAGATCGAGCCCCATCATGTCAACGAGCGTCTCACCGGATAGCTTCTGTTCAAAAGCTTCCGAGATGGTCCTTTCCTGCTGAACGCCCTTCAGTCCGACCGCCATCGTCTTGTGATGTCTCAGAGCGAGCCGTAACGCCTCACGCGCTATCGCCTGCTCGATGATGAGCTCCTCCAGCGTCTGAGGTATGGTCGTCGGACGAATCATCTTGTTGCGTATGCGGTTGCGGAGGTCAGAGATGTCGATCTTGAACGGCACCCATCTCAGGATGTTCTCAATCCCAGCCTCGACCATCACATTGGATATGGAGTAGCTCATGCCGAGGTTAGCCGAGACCGTCCTGTTGAAGACGCCCTGAAAGACCGAGAACACATCCGTCGTGGCGCCTCCGATATCGACGCCGATCACCTGTATGTTGAACTGGCGCGCAACCTTTTCCACGAGGAAACCGACCGCACCGGGCGTTGGCATTATCGGCACATCCGTCCATGTCATCAGCTTTTTGTAGCCCGGCGCATGCTGCATGACATGCTCCATGAACAGCTCGTGGATCTTATCGCGTGCCGGCCCGAGGTTCTCCCTTTCGAGAACCGGGCGAATGTTATCGACGATGTAAAGGGCGACTTTGTCGCCGAGAATCTTTTTGATTTCTTCCCTTGCGTCCTTGTTGCCCGCATAGATGACGGGCAGTTTGTAAGTTGTTCCAAATCTGGGTCTTGGGTCTGCGGCGGCGATGAGCTCGGCGAGCTCGATGACATGTTTTTTGGTGCCGCCGTCAACGCCACCTGCGAGCAAAATCATGTCAGGTCTGAGCCTTCTGATGAGCTCAACGCGCTCGTGCGGCATACGGCCGTCGTTGGAAGCTATGACCTCCATCACGATAGCACCTGCGCCTAACGCTGCGCGCGCAGCACTTTCGGCCGTCATCGCCTTGACGACACCGGCAACCAGCATCTGCAATCCGCCGCCAGCTGACGAGGTGGATACATAGATGTCAACGCCTTCTTTATCGCTTTTGTGAGGTTTTACGAGTTTCTCACCTTCAAGGAACTTCTTACCGGTGAGCTCCTCTACCTCTCTGAATGCGTTCAATACGCCTCTGGTCACATCCTCAAATGGCGCCTCGACGGTTGTTGGCGCCTCACCGCGCGCTATCAACCTGTAACCTTCTTCCTTCTTCTCTATCAAAATTGCTTTTGTAGTTGTTGAACCACAATCTGTTGCAATAATGCTCTGAATACCCGGATTTTTGCTCATCCTCAAGGCCTCCGTTTCAATTTAGGCGAATATTTTAAAACTTATGTGACAAAAACTCAAAACCTTTGGCTATTTGCCGTTTAATCCCCAATAAAAATCCCTCGTTATCACTCTTCTAAAATGTCACCGAAATGATGGCAGCAAGCGTCAAAGTTGATGTCCGATCGTGGATAACCTTCTGCTTTTCCGCCCAAGCGCAGAGCTATTCCGAGATGCGGCTTAGCCATTCGTCGTTGTAAATCTTGGTTATGTATTTGTATCCACTGTCGGGAATTACCGTCACAACGAGGTCGTTAGGCGTGAGGTTTGAGGCAATTCTGAGAGCTGCGAGGATGTTGGCTCCCGATGAGCCTCCTCCGAAAATGCCTTCCCTGAGCGCAAGCTCTCGCGACATCCGAAAACTCTCGATGTCATCAACCTGCACAATGTCATCTATGAGTTCAAAATCGAGAAGTGGTGGCACGAAATCCGAACCGATGCCCTCGATCTGATATTCGCTGTATTCAAAACCATCCATATTCTTGAACGATGGATAGATAACCGAACCCTTAGGGTCGACTCCTATGCATTTGATCGAGCTTTTCATCTCCTTGAGGAACCGACATGTCCCCATCAAAGTTCCACCCGTGCCGATGCCAGCAACCCAATGCGTCACTTTGCCCTTCGTATCCCTCCATATCTCCGGCCCGGTCGTGAGGTAATGCGCTTCTGCGTTGTCCATGTTGGACGATTGCGCCACATAGAAGAATTTGCCCCTTTCTGCTCCGATTTTGAGAGCGGCTTCTTCCTGTTCCTGAAAGCTGCCATCAACTTTGACGACCTCCGCTCCAAACGCTTTCATGGTGGCGACCTTTTCCGCTGAGACCTTTGAAGATACCACAAGGATGACCTTAAGGCCGTATAAGGCGCCGAGCATGGCAAGAGAGGTGCCTGTGTTGCCGGATGTCACCTCGATGATCGTTGTTTCGGGCGTGATGTCGCCTCGCTCCATTCCCTTCCTGATGATGTGATACGCCATCCTGTCCTTTATG
>JALVZN010000181.1 GCA_027037615.1 Caldifarciminota bacterium
CCAGGCATGATAACACCTCCCATGTTTGAATAACCCTCTCCTTTCCAAACACGGGAGGCGATGCGGGTTTCCCCGCACACCCATTGGCCAGGCTCCATGGGCGGTGTGCCTTTAGGCAACCTGGCTCGGAGAGGTTTTTAAATACCGTTTCTTCCAAAACGATAAAGCCGATTCGTTAAATGGCCTTGAAAAACCGTCAGGCTAATTGTTCTCTCAGTTTTTCTACTGCTGATTTTATGGCAGATTCGAGTTTTGAGGCGTCTTTTCCGCCGCCTTCGGCCTTTTCAGCTGTTCCGCCGCCTCCGCCCCGTATCTCCTTGCCTATTTCGCGGACAAGTTTCACGGCCGACACCTTATCGGTAAGGCTCTTGTGGACCTTGACGAACACCGATGGCCTGCCTTTGACGGTGCCGCCGAGCAGGATGACATACGGCTCATTGGTTTGGGCCACCAGGTTGTCGGCCACACGACGCAGTCCCTCTATGTCAATGCCTTTGACCACGCCCCAGAAAACTTTGACCTCGCCTATACCCTCCGCATTGGATGCGAGTTCCCGTGCAACTGTAGCGGCAAGTCGGTCGAGCAGGTTCGATGAACGCTCTTTCTCCGCTTCGAGCTCCTCGATGAGCTTTCTGGCTCTCACAGGCAACTTGGATGGCTCAACGGACAGCACGGAAGCCGCCTCGTTCAGTGTCTCCTCGATATCCCACACCCAGCGGAGCGCTTTCATGCCGGTGTAGGCGTCAATTCTGCGGATGCCGGCCGCTGCCGCTTCCTCTTTTATGATCTTGAAGAATCCGATGTCACCTGTGCGTTTGCAGTGCGTTCCGCCGCAGAGCTCCTTTGAAAAATCGCCTATCGAAACGACCCTCACTTTCTGGCCGTATTTCTCCGTGAACAGTGCGATGGCGCCTAACTCGATAGCACGATGATAATCCATGTATTCGACCGTAAGCTCAATGTTTTCCAGTATTTTTTCGTTGACGATCTGTTCGACGCGCCTGATCTCGTCATGGGTCATGGCCTGAAAATGCGCGAAGTCGAACCTCAGCCTGTCGGGTTCCACAAGCGAGCCTTCCTGACGCACATGTTCGCCGAGCACCTCTCGGAGTGCGGCATGCATGAGATGTGTCGCCGTATGAGCGCGTGCACATGCAAATCGATGTTCTTTATCGACAGCGGCGTGGACTTTCTGCCCTTTGATCTCCCCGCTTTTCACCTTCCCGATGTGGATGATGTCACCCTCGATCCTCTGAGTGTCCTCCACGATGAATTCGAGATCATCGTCTATGCCGACTATCCTGCCCCGATCGCCGACCTGACCGCCGGATTCCGCATAGAACGATGTCCTGTCGAGCACTATTTCCCATTTGCCGTCGGACCTACGCCGTGCCTTGACGATTTTGCCGTCCGTTTCAAGGGTATCGTATCCGACGAATTCGCTTGCCTGATACGAATTGTCGAAAATCTCCCACGGTGTCGCTTCAAATTGAACCGCTTTCCTCGCGCGCTCGCGCTGCTCGGCCATGTAGCGGTTGTATCCGTCCATGTCCATTTCCACGCCGGCGTCGCTGGCATAATCCTCTATGAGGTCGAGCGGCAGGCCGTATGTGTCGTAGAGTTTGAATATGTCCTCGCC
>JALVZN010000182.1:0-12887 GCA_027037615.1 Caldifarciminota bacterium
ATATTCAAGCTCTCTGAGGTAGTTCTCATCCTCCTCAGGTGAAACGCCCTTCTCGAAAATGTATGTCTCTTCGCCCGCATCCATCGCTTTCCCCACCAGCAGCAGAAGCTCCGCATGCCTCTTCTGGATAATCATACCAGTTTCCTCCTTGTTTTGATATTTTCAGGAATGGGTAACTTGCTACCAAATTATACCTATTTATTGCAAATCCATCAACGGCATGTCCGCTATTCCTCTGGTTTGACGAGGTATATGAACACTATCCCGAGAGCAACCAGAAGCACGATCGCAAGAATCGTTATGTATTTGCCGCTGTAGTGGAACTCGACATAATGAATGCCTTCAGGTATCTCTATGCCTCTGAGGATGTAATCAACCCTGTAAACTCTGGCCTCCTCGCCATCGACATAGGCTTTCCAATAAGGATACCAGTTGCCTGAGTAAACGAGGATTGCGCGGCCGTTCGTCGTAACTTCCATCTTTATCGTGTTTGGCGTCCGCGATTTTATGTCCACATTCCATTTGAAATCAGGAACTTCGATTATCGGGAATGCCACGGTATCCTCGAAGACGGCTTCGACGGATGGGTCAAACGCCCTCGATTTCATGTAGGCGAGAACGCTGTCGGACTGTTTTATCGTGTAACGCTGAACAAGGAACACTCTGCCGAGGTCATTGTCGTTGCGATAGATATCATAATAATCGTTGCCGACCCGAACCCTTTTAACCAGCTCAATGCCGGGGTTGGAAATAAGGCCGTCAATCTCCCTTATGAGCCGCCTTGTCTCAGGAGAAAATCTGGATATGTCCTTCGGCAACGGCTGCGAAATGATATACTTCGTGTTCAACATGTTGATGAACTTCGGATAGTTGAGCAGGTTGGGCACCATCGTCGGCCTGAACATGAAGTGATGTGGCTCACCCACAAACTCCTGATACCGCTGGAACTGGTTTCCGTGATGCCCGCCTATGGACTCTATGTTGTGATACATCAAGTAGTTGTCGTCTATGCGATATAGCAATGGGAAAACGCGATATGTGGTCGTGTCCTGTTTCAGGTATTGGACAACGGCGTCAGGTGCGTAGTAAACATCGGGGCCAGGCACTTTTTTCAGGAATTTCCAGTCGATAGACCACAGGTCGATCAACACGAGGAGGGCAGCCAGCAGGGCATAGTTCTCCTCGCCTCTGGAGAACTGGACGGCGAGCACGAACGCCGCCACTGTGAAGATGAGGGTGCGCCACAACGCCGATGGGATGTTACCGTAATACCTGCTGAACACAGCGAGCTTTTCCTGAGATGCTCCGCTCAGGAAGAGCGATTTCACTACCGATTTCAACATGCCGCCCGACGCCATCAGCGCAAGGACAACCGTCACCCCGGCGAGAATTATCAGCAATTTTTTGACGAAATCGATCGTATCGTGCCTGATTAGTGACAGGTATCCTATTGCAGCAAGGACATTTATCGCAAAAGCCACTACGAAGAACGACATCGCCGGTGCCCTGAACTTCTTAACTCCCGGCAGGAGGGCATAAAAGAGTTTATACAGAGGTGTGTAACCGCCGAGTGCCATGATGCTGAAGAAGATGAGCAGGAACCACATGGACCATCTTTCCCGTATTTTGGCCGACGGCGCTATGGAGGCGAGAGCGAAGATCCACGCCATAACCCCGACATATTCCGTGTTCAGCTTGAACGGATTTCTTCCCCAATAACTTTCGAGGAAACCAGAGAATTTCGCCAGATAGGCGCTTATGTAGTCCTCCCACGGCAACGACCACGAGATGGCGAATTCGTAGCCCCTGTTTCCGGCAGCACGAGGCGAGAATTTGGAAACATACAGGTATGAAGGCACAAGCTGAATGGCACCTATCGCAATCGAGAACACCACCATCACGATGAACAGATAAATGGATTTCACAGCTGGCCAAATCCCCTTGTTCTTCAACAGGTAGAACCACTCGAAGATGAAATAAATTCCAGCGGCGAGATAGGTGTAGTAGGCCATCTGGACATGCGGGGAGAGGATATCCAGCCCCAGGAACAGGGCGCCGAGCATAAACCATTTTGCCTTTACTTCCTGCATCCCCCTCCTGATGGCGAAGATGACGCCCGGCAGGAATGCGGAAACTATCACCTTACCATCGTGGCCGGGCAGGGTTTGAGAGACCAGCACGCCGGTGAAAGCATACGAAATCGCCCATAACAGTGCGCCTTTCACATCAAGCCCTATGTCCCTGAGCAGCACAAACATCAAAAGGCCTGCGAGGAAGACATGAACTATGAACACGAGTGTGAGCACATAGTGGGCAGGGAACAGAACTCTGAGAAGGGCCGAAGGATAGAATATGTCGCCGTGCATCGCGTCCACGAATGGTATTCCGGAAAACAGCAGCGGATCCCACAGCGGGAATCTCAAATGATGCAGTTGGTTGGCCTGAAATTGTCGGATGGGTATGCCTGCACTCAACTGGTCACTTGCCTGAATCATGACATTGGGCGATAGCACCTTGTAGAAGTAAATCAGTGCGAGAACAGCCAGTATGATTATTGCCATTGTGGTGTTTAAATGGAACTTAAATCCCTCACCACCGGATTTTGTTTTCCTCGATTTCTTACCCCTTCTTGACCTTCTTGCCATTGAGCCGCCTCCTGAATTTTCGGGACAGTTTATTGCTCATGAGATTTGAGGTCAAGCTAACGGGGTGCATCACAATTTCTGCGACCTGAAAATAAGCCTGATGATGTGTTGTTAGGCAAGTCATTGGGGTGCATGGCATTTTTTCTTCGAGGCTTTGAGCTTTGGTTGTGGTGGAAACAGTGGGGATGGGCGTCTCGCATTCCCTGACTTGAGGATGTGCCCGTCAGGTTGCGGAATTGCGGAGGATTCCGTTTCTCGTTTCCATTCCTTGTTAGGGGGAGAATTGAAGGCATAAAAAATGGAGGCGGGGGGACTCGAACCCCCGTCCGGAGGCACAAGCCCGAAGGCTCTACATGCTTAGCCCGTCTTTGAAGTTCCACGACCTCCGCCCGGACGGGCGACGGGCATGTGGAGATCGTGGTTGCCGGGTTATGCCCTCCCCCTGAACCTACCCGGCGCAGGGTTCAGGGTGACGCTCCCGATCTATGACGCCCTTACCCGAAGCTCGGGAGCACACTTCGGGAGGACGGGCTGCCGATCAATTAGGCAGCCATTGCGTAGTTGTAAGAGTTGGCAGTTATTTCTTGCCGCTTTTTACGGGGTTGCGGCGCCCCGGCATGCACCTTCGGGTCTCGATTACCCCCGTCGAATCCGCACGCCCCCAATTTTCAAAGAACAGTTGTCACAAGCGGGGATATAGATAAGGTGTTGACATAAGGTTGTCAAGCGGAACGGTGGGCATTAAGAATGCCGCTTTTCACTCTCCGATAACCGCTATCGGCACGGTAAACCTCTTCTCACCAGCCCTGACAACGACGAAATAAACACCGCTTTTGAGGCTCTGGTCGATGGTGTAGCTTTCCCTTCCCCTCAGCTCAAATTTCGCGACCTTTCTGCCTGACGCATCAAATAGGGCGACCTCCGCCGCCTCGATGCCTTTGAGGCACAGGGTTGGGCGGCCGTTGCGGTATGAGAAAATCACCCTTTGCGGTTCACGAGGCGGTTCCTGATCCTCGCTCACCGCGGACGAATACCAGTTCCGCACGACATTTTCAGCGGGTTTGTTGTGTGGCGTGTAGTCTATGTCGTTAGGGCCACCCTGATTGGGATCGGTTTTCCAATACCACCAGAATATGCCTGCGAACCAATCTATGTTGTTGAACGACAATCGGACAGCTTCGTAACAATCCCATTGTTCCTGAAGGTCAACATTCCCGGATGTGCCCCATTCCCATGGCCTCATGTTGGCTCCGTCAACGCTCCTGTATCCGATCTCGGTGAAGATGATCGGCTTGTGATATGTGTTGTAAAGGTTTGCAAGGTCCGGTTTTATCTCGTTCCATCGAGCGATGAGGCTGTCTATCGGCGGATCCATCATGTTGGTCATCGGGAAGTAGGCGTCGATGCCGATGTAGTCGAGTGCGTCCCAGAACCTGACATTCCAGTAACCGTCGTGGTTGGCTGCGTAGGTGATCGGCCCGCTGAAGTGTGCGCGGACGGAATCTATCACCCTGCGCCAGTCAGCCTCACGCTGCATCGTTGCCTCGTATTCGACGCCAACGCAAAATTCCTCAACGCCATGCGCTTCAGCTAAATCTGCGTAGTAGGTTATGAAATTGATGTAGCTCGAAAACCATGCCTGCCAGTCGGATTCTGAGTTGAACGAGATGGTGCCGCGCCATTCTCCGCTCTGACAGTCCACATGTGGCTTCAACATCACGCTCATGCCAAGTTCATGCGCCCTGTTGATGGCTCGAATGAGGCCGTCGTCGTCCGGTGTCCTGTTCGCGTCGCGATAGATGGAGGTGGAATGTGCGTTGTCCTGATACCATGTCACGATTATCGCTACCCACTGTGTGCCGATTGAGGCAAGCAGTGCCAGCGACGAGTCGGATGCGTCGGTGTTGTAAGGCGTGTGCCACCACGCACTGTAAGAAAAACCGTGCTGAAACTCCTGAGCACTCACGCCTCCCGCCAGAAAAATGGCCAGCAAACAGAGTTTGAGTTTCATCTTCCATGCGGCTCCCATTCCTCCAGCACCTCCACAATCCTATCGGCGGCGTGCCCATCCCACATGGGCGGCTGACCGCCTGTTTTGGTTTCCCCGTTCAAAATCCTGAAGGCCGCATCTTTGATGGCGTCAGGCGCTGTGCCTACAAGCCAGTTTGTCCCCACTTCAACGGTTATCGGCCGCTCCGTGTTCTCCCGAATGGTGATGCACTGAACGCCGAGAGCGGTCGTCTCCTCCTGAACGCCTCCGGAATCCGTCAAAACGAGCCTCGCATTCATCTGAAGCGCAAGGAAATCGATGTATGACAACGGTGGAAGCAGTCGGATTGATTGAGAGATCGGCATCTCGAACTCCTCAAGCCGCCTTTTTGTTCGGGGATGTGCAGGAAACACGATCGGAATTTTTTCAGCAATTTCCATCAGTGCGCCCCATATCTCTCCGAATTTCTGAGGGTTATCGACATTGGACGGGCGGTGGAGCGTCAGGAGTGCGTATTCGCCTGACCTCAGGCCGAGCCTGTCCATCACATCGCTGCGCGCGGCTTTCTCACGGTAGGAAACAAGCGTGTCGATCATGAGGTTCCCGACGAAATAAATCTTTTCGTCCGAAATACCTTCGGATTTCAGGTTTTTCAGGCCGCTGGGCTCTGTGACGAAAAGCAGATCCGACAGCACATCGGTGACAACTCGGTTTATCTCCTCCGGCATCGTCCTGTCGAAGCTCCTCAGGCCAGCCTCGACATGCGCCACTGGAACGAGGAGTTTCGATGCCGCTATCGCCGCCGCCATCGTTGAGTTCACATCGCCGAACACGATCACGAGGTCATAGTTGCTGCCCATCAGCACATCCTCAATGCCCATCATGATCTTCGCAGTCTGACGAGCATGGGTGTCCGAACCTGCATTGAGGTAGATGTCAGGCTCAGGAAGCTCCAGATCCTCGAAAAACGCCTTCGACATCTCGTAATCGTAATGCTGACCTGTGTGAAGCAACACGGGATCGAAGATGTCGGATTTCGATTTGAGTGCCCGATAGAGCGGCATGGCTTTCATGAAATTTGGGCGAGCTCCAACGACTAACAGGAATTTCTTGCGTCTTCTCATAACGGCATTGAGTATAAGGCTGCACCATCAGGGCAGGAAAAGTTGCAGCAGGTTTTTCCTGATTGAGACATCCGGAAGCGCCTTGATCCAGACCCTGAAATCGTAATTGGTGCGTTCACCAAGCTTCGACCATCTCAAAGAGAACGCCCAGCAGTGGAGGTCGCGGTTTAGTGACAGGTATTGATCGACGATTTTGCCGGTCTCAGGGTTGTAGTTGAAGCTGTATTTGATGCTCCAGTTCGGGGTGGGTTTGCCGGATATGGAGACCGAAACCCTCTGGACGGCCTTGCGTTCGGGCGAGGACTTGCTCAGCGTGTGATACATGCTGACGCTCCATGTGCGTTTCGTGGTGTCCCATTCGGCTATGCGCGGATCGTTGAGACTGAACGACAGCCCTGTGCTCAGCGATGCGTTGCTCCAGTCGAGGGAATACGGATCGACATAGACATTGCCGCGAATGCTCAGCTTCCGATACGGCGATGAGTTTAACGATATCGATATGGGCGTCAACGGCTTTTCGGACTTGTCGAGGTCATACGCACCGCTTATGTCCAGGCTCAGCAGGCTGATGACGGTGCCATTTTCAAGTCTGGCATCGAAATCGTTTGATATGCGATAGCTGCCCCTTTTCGACGGCAGAGACAGCCTCCCGAACTGGCCGAAAGGCGCCGTAAGCGAGTCCTTTTCATCTTTCTCAGAGTAATTGAACCCGATCGATGGCCTCAGCGTGTGCCTGAACCTTTTGATCGGCCCGATGCCGAAGACGGATATGCCGTAAAGCACGGTCGAGATCGAGGCTGAACCCGTGAAACCGTGCACCTCAAAAGGCCCCTGTCCGAGGATGTTGGTGTCGTAAACCGTCGATGTGAAGCTCACGGACGGCATGAAATTGAAATATCTGAGGAGTTTAATGCTTGAGGATACGCTGGCGCGGTTGCGCCACGCCCACCTGACAGATGAGGAAAGCGTGTCGAACTGACCCGCCCTTTGAAAAACCGAATTCGCCGATATGTTGAACTTCCAGATGGTTTTGTTGAACAGGTTGAACGAGATGGAGGGAGCCTGAAAGTTGCCGCTCCCGTTTGTCATGTCTTCCAGCCTGTTGAACGACACATTCATAGAGGCGAACTTAAACCTTTTGGAGAGCGAGACAAACGAACGCATGTCCTGTTTGAGCCATTGGTCGTGCTGCTCGAAATAGTCCTGTGAAAAGTTGCGGTCAGATGCGAAGTTGCCGTTAGCGCGCAGCGTCCAGCCGTGCCCGAAATCCTGAAAATGGCGGCCGGATGCGCTCCACCTGACCCTTTTAACGCTGTAATCGTCCGCCCAGCTGAAGTTCAGCTCGCCGTTGAACCTCTTGTAAAGCTTATAGACTGCCTGAACATCGAATTTTGGCCCTCTTTTCTCGATGATGTCCATCCCGAAAGTGATGTCCGAGTAGTTGTTGAGCACGAGGTAATATCTGAGCCTGCGTATGTATTTGCCGTCAATCGAGTTATAGCCTATGCTCGGCATCAAAAAACCGGAATGGCGGTCTCGTCTCAACGGGAAAAACCAGAAAGGCGCATAAAAAACCGGCAGCTCACGGACTTTCAGGATGAGCGGCTGGACAATTCCGAGCTCCTTGCCCTCAAGTTTCATGCGGTCTGCCACAAATTCGTAATGCGGGGGCACTAAGTCGCATGTGGTGAAACTCCCGTGCTTTATAAGGATGGTGTCCTTTCCGAGCTTGACGAGCGCATCGCCGGTTATCCATCCCTTTTCGACATGTGCCCGCCCATGCCACATAACGCCGTCGTCCGTTTTCAGGTTGTAGCCCAGACTGTCGCCGGTCATCGTGTCAGCCCTGACGATGAGGGTGCAGTTGCCGTGTGCGTAGATTATCTGGTAGTTGCTCAGGTAGGTTATCGAATCTGCAAAGAGCTGGATATCGCCTGTTTTGACCCATGCTGAGCCTGCGAGCGTGACGGTGCGCATTTTCGATTCGTAACGGAGATGTGCCGCCCCGAACTCAACGGAACCGATTGACAGCACAACGAAAAGGAGAATTGACATTTGGATTAGCTGTTCTTGACCACGAGGCGGGCGAATTTGCGCTTGCCGACTTTCAGGACGGAGCCTTCTTCCTTCGGAACGATGACCGCCTCTATGTTTGTCACCTTTTCCCCATCGACTTTTGCGCCGCCCTGAGACACAATTCGGCGCGCTTCTGACTTGGATCTGGCAAATCCGAGCTCGTAGATGATGTCCACGATGTTTTTGCCTTCAGGCGGCACTGCGAACTCAGGCATATCGCTCGGCGCCTGCCTCTCGCGGAAAATGCGGTCGAATTCCGCTGCCGCACGGCGCGCCGCATCCTCGGAATGGAAAAGCCTGACGATTTCGTAAGCGAGTCTGGCCTTCGTGTCCCTCGGATTTTCGCGCATGGCCTTCTCGACCTCTTTGAGCTGGCTTTCGTCGTAGTAGAGCACAAGTTTGAAATAGCGGACGACCAGCTCGTCAGGGATGGACATGACCTTGCCATACATCTCGTTGGGCGGCTCGGTTATGCCGATGTAGTTGTCCAGCGACTTGGACATCTTGTTTTTGCCGTCCGTGCCCTCAAGCAGCGGCACCGTCAGAATGATCTGAGGCTCCTGACCGAAAGCCTTCTGAACTTCGCGCCCGACAAGGAAGTTGAAGGTCTGATCCGTGCCGCCCGCTTCGATGTCCGCCTCAATGGCGTATGAATCGTAACCCTGAAACAGCGGGTAGAGGATTTCGTGGATGTAAATCGGTATCCCGTTTTTAAACCTCTTGCTGAAATCATCGCGCTCAAGCATCCTCGAAACGGTGTAAGTTGCTGCCAGTTCTATGACATCGTGAGCCGTCATCCTGCCAAGCCATTCCGAGTTGTAACGAACCTCAGCTTTCTCAATATCAAGCACTTTGCCGACCTGCTCGAAATAGGTTTTCGCATTCTCCATGACTTCTTCCTTCGAAAGGCGGGGGCGCGCCTTTGACTTGCCAGATGGATCGCCGATCATGCCCGTGAAATCGCCGATTATGAACACGATCTTGTGTCCGAGGTCCTGGATGTCCTTCAGCTTCTTCAGGCAAACATAGTGCCCGAGATGCAGGTCGGGCCTCGTCGGGTCAGCACCGTATTTCACCCTGAGCGGCTTACCTGTCTCACGGGAACGCTTCAGCTTCGCAATAAGTTCCTCCTCGGGTATGAGGTCAACGACATTCTTTTTGATAACCCTCAATTCCTCTTCAATCGATAATTTTGCCATCTTGCATGCTCCTTTTCGCCTGATTTAACGGTCAGTTATTATAAGGCTATCTGTTAGAGTGCATTTCGGTGATGCGGTTTGGCGCAGATTACGGCTGAAACCGAGGATTTCGTTGGTCGATATGCACTTGTGAGACGATAGCTTGTCTCCAATATCACACCTTATGGCCTGCGATTTGGGGGTAGTTTTCCAGAATCGCATGCCCTTTTCGATGTTTCCGTTTTTTGATGAGTGATAACGCCAGATTGCCTCCAGATTATCATCTGTTGTAAAATACCCCGCCATGAAATTCTCAGAGTTGATCCGCATTTCCGGGCTTGTTCCATCGCAAATCGAGGTCATTTCCGACCCCGAAATAACGGGAATTTTCTACGATTCGCGCAAAGTGCAGGAAGGCGGGCTTTTTGTCGCTTTCAAAGGCCGGAATTTTGACGGACACGATTTCATAGAACATGCAATTTCAAACGGCGCTGCGGCCATCGTCGCAGAAAGGAAAGTTGAAATCTCGATCGATCATGCCATCGCGGAGTCGGGCCGTTACGCACTTTCCGCATTGTCAAATGCGTTCTTCGGCGAACCATCTAAGAGACTGAAAGTCATCGGCATAACCGGGACAAACGGGAAAACGACGACGACATTCCTCGTTAAGTCGATTTTGGAGGCCGCTGGGCTCAGATCCGGGCTGATAGGAACGATCGAATACGACCTTGTGTCCGAAAAACGGAAAGCTACAAGGACGACACCCGAGGCCAGCGATCTCAACATGATGCTGAAAACCATACTCGAGAGCGGAGGCAAAGCCGCTGTCATGGAGGTATCTTCCCATGCGCTCGATGAGTATCGAGTTGAGCACATCGATTTCGATGTCGGAGTTTTCACGAACCTGTCTCGCGACCATCTGGATTATCACATCACCATCGAGCGGTATCGTGAGGCGAAAGCGCGCCTTTTCAGGCTGGCGAAAACAGCGGCGATAAACGCAGACGACCCGCATTCCGAATACTTCATCGAGGCTGCAAAGGGCAAAAAAGTCATAACTTACGGGCTCCGTGATGGCGATCTGCGAGCTGAGATCGGGAAATCGGACATCACGGGGACGACATTTTCGCTTCACGGCCCGGTTGAAATGGAGGTGTCGCTTCGGCTTCCCGGCATCTTCAATGTTTACAACGCAATGGCAGCGACGGCGGCCGCTTTGCTTCTTGAGCTCCCCCCCGACGCAATACGAAAAGGTCTGGAGGATGTCAGCTCAGTGCCCGGAAGGTTTGAGGTCATCGAAGGGCCTTACTTCCATGTCGTTATCGATTACGCACACACGCCAGATGCGCTCGAAAAGCTGCTCTCCTCCGTGCGTTCACTCATCAAAAATGGCTGTGTCATAACGGTTTTTGGGACAGGCGGCGACCGCGATCACGGCAAGCGGCCTCTAATGGCACAGGCGGTCGAAAAATTCAGCGATGTAGCCATCATTACATCTGACAACCCGCGCCATGAGGATCCCATGAAGATCATCAGGGATGTGGAAAAGGGGTTCCGCAAACTGCGCCCCAAATACGATCCTGATCGAAGGGCCGCCATAGAATTCGCTCTGACAATCGCAAAACCGGGCGACATCATCGTCATAGCTGGCAAAGGGCACGAAGATTATCAGGTGATCGGGGATGAGGTGATCCCATTCAGCGACAGGGATGTCGTTCTGGATATCCTGAAAGATATGAAATTGGATGGAACTAAGGGCAAAACATTAAAATAATGGCCATGAGAGATAAAACCGAAGAAGTGGCGGTCGTATCGACCCTTGTCTCGCTCGGCCTGTCGGGCTTGAAGTTTCTTGTTTACGGCCTGACAGGCAGTGTGGCCATGCTGGCCGACGCAGTTCACTCATTCACAGATAGCTTCACCTCTGCGCTCGTGCTTCTCGGCATCCACATATCGAAACGGAAATCCGAGACATTCCCTTACGGCCTCTACAAGGTCGAAAATCTGGTGTCGATGTTCGTCTCGTTCGCAATATTCTACGCCGGCTACGAAATACTCATGGAGGCCTTAAAACCGAGCACCGTCAGGCTGCACAACGGCTGGATTGCGGCCGTCATGGCGCTGTTTTCGGTCTTCGTGAGCTGGGGACTCTCGGTTTACAAGCTCAAAGTCGGGCGAAAGTATAACTCACCCAGCCTGATAGCTGATGGCTACCATTCACGCTCGGACGCCCTGTCGTCGATAGTAGTCCTGTTAGGTATCCTGTTCGGAATTGACAGGATTGCGGCCATCGTGGTTGTCATACTCGTGGTGAGGGCGGGCTTTGAGCCGCTCATAGACTCGCTGAAGGTGCTGTTGGATGCGTCGATCGAGCCAGAATTGCTGATCAAGGTGAAAGAGCTTCTCGAATCTGACCCGCGCGTGGTAAGGGTTAAGTCACTGAAGGGCAGAAATTCCGGGAGATACCGCTTTATCGAGGCCGTGATAGAGCTCAATGTCCATTCGCTCGACTTCGCCCACAAGGTTTCGGAGGAGCTCGAATCGAGGATCAAAGCGGAAATCCCGAATGTCGATCAGGTGCTAATTCATTACGAGCCGTCTCAGCGAAGGGAATGCATATTTGCAATTCCGGTCGTTTCAAAGGAAGGAACCACGATCAGCGACCACTTCAGCGGCGCCCCGTTTTTCATGATCGTCAGGACGCACGAGGGCAAGGTGACATCCACGGAGATAGTCGAAAACCCGTTTACCGACCTTGAGAGGCACAGGGGCCCGTCTGTCGGCAAAATGCTTGCCGAGCTGGGCGTAACCTGCGTGATAGTCAGGTCGGAACCGCCGGGAGGGAGCAGGTTTGTGCTTGAGGGCATGGGCATAGAGATGATGACAACCGATGAGAACGGCCCCATGCGCGCCGTCGAAAAGATACTCGCAAACCGCAGGGGCGGGCTCGCTGAGAAAGGGAAACGGGACACACAGGTGTGACCCCGTCAGGTTGTGACTTGGGAAATCAAAGCTTTTCGGAATTTCATTCAGGAGGATGAGAGATGAAAGCAGTTGTGGCACTTGGAGGCAATGCTCTGCTCCAGAAAGGCGAGCCGATGGACATCGAGCATCAGTATAAGAACGCTTTGAGAAGCGTCAGGGCGATTGCGTCACTCGTCGCCGATGGCTACAAGATAGCTGTAACTCACGGCAATGGTCCGCAGGTCGGCGTAACATTTTTCCGAAATGTCTATACCTCGGACAAATATCCGCCTTATCCGCTGGATGCGTTGAATGCGGAGACGCAGGGTTGGATAGGCTACCTTCTTTGCCGCGCCATGAGAAATGTTTTCGGCGAGATCGGGTTGAAAAACAGGGCCGTTGCGGTCGTTACTCAAGTGCTTGTGGACGCTAACGATCCCGCTTTCCAGAACCCGTCAAAGCCGATCGGCAACTTCTTCACGAAGGAGGAAGCCGAAGAATTGATGGCGAAATACGGCTGGAAGATGATCGATGATGCGGGCAGAGGGTGGCGCGTCGTCGTGCCGTCGCCATGGCCGATCAAGATCGTGGAAGGCGATATCGTCAGGGAGCTGGTCGATGAGGGGACGATCGTCGTTGCGGCCGGAGGCGGAGGCATACCCGTGGTCGAAGAAAACGGTAAACTCAAAGGCGTTGAGGCCGTGATCGACAAGGACAGGGCGTCAGCCGTCCTTGCAAAGGAGATCGGCGCTGAACTCCTGATCATCCTCACGCAAATCGATGTCGTCTATCTCAACTTCGGGAAACCGAACGCAGAACCGATAAGCAGGATGACGGTGAGCGAAGCAAAGAAATACTTAAGCGAAGGTCACTTTGCGGCCGGCAGCATGGGGCCGAAGGTCGAGGCTGC
>JALVZN010000182.1:12897-17585 GCA_027037615.1 Caldifarciminota bacterium
GCAAAAAGGTCATCATAACCTCGCTTGAGCTCGCCCATGAAGCGCTTGAAGGCAAGGCCGGCACGGTCATAATTCCGGATTGAGGTGAATCATGGCATCGTCTGAACGAAGCAAAGTCGAGGTAAAGGGTTTTGAGGCAAAGTATTACGATGAGCTCATGTGGCTCATCACGCTCGGCCAGTATCACGGCCTGATTCGCAGGTCAGTTCGGGATACAGGCGTATCGGCAGGCCATCATGTCATAGAATTCGGCTGCGGCACAGGCATAGCAGCGAGCGAATTCGTTAAAATCATCGGCAAAAACGGCCGATATGTTGGCGTGGACATCTCACCGATCATGCTGGAAAAAGCGAAAAAAAAGATCGGCGATCTGCCGAATGTGACCTTTCTTTCGCTGCGTGCTGAGGAGGAGCTTCCGTTCCATGACGAGTTCGACATAGCTTACACATCCTTTGTGTTCCACGGATTTGAGCAGCCGGATCGCATGGCACTCCTGAAAAACGCATGGGAAGCGCTCAGGTCAGGCGGCAAGATGTGCATCTTCGACTACGCATCTTTCGATATCGAAAAAAGCAACCCCATCGTCAAGTATTTCATCACAAAGGTGGAATGCCCTCTTGCGGCTGAGTTTGTGATGAGCGATCTCGGTGAGATGTTTCGGGATGCAGGGTTCACCAACTACTCCGAGAAGCTATACGCGCGCGGATATCTGAGACTCGCCTGCGGCGAAAAACCCTGAACGGGATGGGCTTTCACACATAATTCTTTTGTAGCTCGGAATTTAACCTAATGCTCGTAAGTGCCGCTGTATATGAAGTGCGTCGGTTTTAGCTTGATCCATTTCCCCTGATCAACGCCGATCACATTGCCGCAGACGGGACACTTGACGAGATCGCCGTCCCGAACCGAGTAATCCTCGACAATCCTGTCCTTCCAGCAGTGCCAGAGCTTGCCTTTCCCGTATTTGCGATATTTGAAAATTCTGGTTTTGCACTTGGCGCACTTGACGACTATCATGACGCAGGGGAAAGCGGGGCGCCACGGCCCCGCCCTTTATCGCAGCTCAACATATTTTGCGTTCACGACCCTGCCTGCCGCCTCAATTCTGACTATGTGAACGCCGCTCACGCCGGTCTTGAGATAGAGCCTGTTCCAACCGGAATTGAGGTTCATCTCCTTGCTGAGCAAAATCCTGCCACTGACATCGAACACCGTGACGCGAGCCGTCCCACCCACGGGCATGTAAAGCTCGACGCCATCGGAGAACGAATGAACTGTCACATCACCAACGGGATAGGTCTCGTTTTCGGCAATATCCTGGAGGTCGATAAGTGCGTTTATGCCGGTTATCAGCTGTGAGATGTCAGGCTGGGTCAAACGGGCGACATTTATGCCGATGAGCATATCGTCGCCGTGAAGCACAACAACCGGCCTGCCATTGACATCGGTTACAAGCGGAGTGCAGCCGTTGCAGTCAAAGTAAGTGATCGGCCCATCGTAGGAGAATGTGTCAGCCTCGAAAACGGTTCCGCTGAGGCCGACAAGGGCTCCGGAGTAAGCCGTATCGCGTGCGGCTGAGCCGATTCCGAGTGCGGCCATCAAGGCCTGCCCAACTGAATCAACGGCCATCCCGCACGGCGCAGCTGAGCCAGATATGATGAGTTTGCCGCTCTCGACGAACGAAACGAGGTCTATGCCCGCATCGTGCGACCAATCGCTGTCGCCGAAAAACGCCCAGATGGCATCGTAGCCATCCGAAATAGCGTCATAGGATGCGGATTCAACCTGAAGGTAAGGCGCTGCACTCGATATCGTTCCAAATGCCTGAGCATCGTAATCGAGCACCCCACCGTCCGCAAGAAGGACGCTGCTCGACCTGTTCGTCAGCTTCCTCATCGAGAATACATGCGACGGTTCGCTTTCATTCGGCGGTGCAGCGCTGTCGTATGCGGTCAATTTCACGGAAAACAGCATGTTGTTCGGCGCAGGATCGTCGAATGTGTAAATCGTGTCGGGGCCGATTGTAGTCCACAACGCCCATCTCGAATTGTTCAACCTCACATAGACCTTGTAACCCGCGAGATCGGAATCCGGTGGCGGCGCCCATGTTATCGACGGATAGCCATCTTCGTTGACGAAGAACCTGTGCAGCTGCGGCGGAGACGGCGGCGTGACATCGGACTCGACTATCCTGATCGGAAAATAGAATGTGTCAGGTGGGTTTCGTGTGTCGGATGTCGTTACGACCAGCACATAATCGCCCGGCTCAAGTGTGCGTGTGTCCAGGAACCTGCTGCCGTAGAACTCGTTTGTGACGATGTAGTAGTAGGTCGATGTGTTCGACCATTGCTGATAGTATGTGTAGGGCAGAGCGGACGAAGGTGGAAGCGTATCAAACACATAGGGGACATGTAGAGGGACGACAAACTGCGATGTATCTGCCGTCATAATGCCGTATCCGATGGTGAAAATGCCGTTGTTGGTGCCCACTCTGCTGCCCGGAGTGGTCGTGTCCACCGCTCTGACAACAATATCAACCAACCCGCTGAGCCTGTTAGCCGGTATCTCGGTCTGGACATTGTCTACGAAGAACCAGACGCCAAGCACATTCGTGTGATACGGGTCTTCAAACGGCTCAAATCCGTCGTCGGGAAGCAATGCGTTTCTCGTGGCCCTGCCTGAAGCGCCACCGCCATCTTTGAAATGCACATGGTTGCCGTAATTCAGGTGCCCGACAACTTCGCCATAGTTCACATAGTCACCGAGGTTGAGGTCAGCACGCGGTATCGTGTGGATGTAGACGAACCTTCCAACCCTGATGCCACAGTTAAACCCGTTCCGTTCGATCCATGTGACGGAGCCGCCTTCAACCGCATAGACCGGAGTTCCTTCAGGGTCAGGGACATCGACGCCATTGTGAAAATGGGGCGGCGGCCCAGAACGATACTCGCCAAATGTGCCTATAATCCCATGAATTTGATTTTGTGGGGCAAGAGGCCATGGATAGGTCAACAGCATCAAAAGCACGATATTCATCTTTCGCCTCCTTGCTTGAGAATGATCCCGTGAGATGGAATCCAGAGAGCTGGCTCCCCGTTGTCTTCGAGGACAACGGGCCAAACAGTTGTGCCCTCAAAATCCGCACTCTGCTGACTTTTACCGTTATCCACAATCCACAGGGCAGGATTTTTCCATACGACTTTGTTCTCTTCCCAATCCGGCGTTGCGGTTAACACGACACAACGGCCACCAACGAACCTGACATCCTTGATAAATCCGTCCAGATGGACAGAATCCATGAGTTCAGCCTTTGAGTTGGTTATGCTAACTCTGAAAACATCCCGTTTCGATGCAATGCATGCTTCATCGCCGTTGAAATCGATATGCGTGGCTCCTGTTATCGGCAGCTCGGCGATCTTCTTGCCGTCAGGCGAGTAAACAACCACCTGATCTCCGGCGAATTCGCCGTTTTTCACGCTGTAAATCCTCACAATGAGCTGTCCATCAGGAGCTATCCATGCATGTGCCGGATATGTAGATGGGGATGCAATTTTTCCCTTCCACAGGAGTTTGCCGTGCTCTATGTCCCACATCCAGATGTGCATGTAGCCCTTTATCGTCATGGCAAATGTGGCTCGCGGAAAGGATATGTCGAATGCAGCATAAGGCTCATCGGTGTATTCGCTGTAAGGCAGTCTCTGGTCGATAACAGGTTTGCCGTTAGGGGAAAACACCCTGAATTTGGCGATCTCAGGCTCAAACACGGCGAAATCCCCACTTTCGTCGATCTCGATCACAGGGTTTATCGCATACACCCGCGCCGTGACACTGCCATCGGGAGCGTAAAACTGAATCTCCCTCGCATCAAAGTCATAGACGGCAGCGTATCTCATGTCGGGCGAAACGAAGATGTCCCCCCTTTCAGGGGATGCAACGACCCTGTTGCCGAGCATGAGCTGCCTTCCATTGGCCCAGAAAAGGTGCTTTTGAAGAAAGACCTGCGATGATATGGCCACCAACAGTATCAAAGAGTTCATGACATACCTCCATTTATTCCTCCGCTGGATTTTAACGCCAGAAATTGAGTTTAACAATTAAGCGAGATGAGTTAGAAAATCATTGCAGTGAAGGGAAAACGGTTGCCACTCCAACCTCATTGCAAAGCTATCGCTAACCCACCTCCAAAAGATGCGATAGGTGGAACCAAAGAAAGGGGCTCAATATATTCCGTCCATTTTCGAGTACATCAATTTATGTTTTTTCCTTTCGGTTCCGCGCACTTTTTGGTGATGCTTCTCGTGAGATTGACACCGGACAAATAGAGATTTAACATGGCTAAACATGCCAAAGGAGGGGCTAAGATGAAGAGAAATAAGGTTGTAGTCACCGTGTTATTGGTGTTAATTATAACAGGAGGTATTGCCATGACTAAGCCACAGGAAAAGCCGCCCCTGCTCAATAGCCAAACAAGCACAGTTTATGGTCAACCCATGCCAATGAGGCAACCTGTGCCGCCACCACCTCCAGGACAGGCCGCCCCACCGCCCCAAATAGGAAGTCTTTCCAAAATCCAGCTGTCCAACGCTTCACTTGCCGTAGCGACAGCGAAAAAGGCAAAATCATATCTCACTGCGGGAAAGGTCTGGGCTGTAATTGGCCCTCGAGGTGAGACGGATATTAAAGCTGCC
>JALVZN010000183.1 GCA_027037615.1 Caldifarciminota bacterium
TGACGCGCTATGCCGAGCACCCTGTCTTGACCGATGAGATGATGCGCGAGATAGCTAACGAGCTCATGGACGATAGGCACAGGAAGATCCTGCAACAGCGTCTATCCGTTGACCTCGCTTATGACCATCCTGACATAGGTCGATTCAGGGTCAACCTGTTTTACCAGATGAATAAACTTGCGCTGGTGGCAAGGTTGATCCCCAAAAGCGTGAAAACGATAAGGGAGCTAAATCTGCCACCCGTTATCGAGAAACTTGCATTTGAGGAAAGGGGGTTAATTCTCGTCACGGGAACGACGGGCAGCGGTAAATCGACGACACTCGCAGCTATGATCAACATGATCAACCGCGAGAAGTCCGCACGCATAATCACGATCGAAGACCCGATAGAATATGTTTTCACCGATGAATTAAGCCTGATCTCACAGCGTGAGATCGGATTTGACACCATCTCGTTTGCCGCAGGGCTGCGCGATGCACTCCGTCAGGACCCCGAAATCATAATGGTAGGAGAGATGAGGGACATCGAGACCATGGAAACAGCGCTCACGGCAGCTGAGACAGGGCATCTCGTGATGTCCACCCTGCACACGCTCGACGCAAAGGAAACGATAAACCGAATAATCAATGCGTTCCCCGGCGAAAAGCAGAACGAAGTAAGGGTTATGCTCGCCTCGGTTTTGAAAGCCGCCATCGCCCAGCGTCTAATAATCTCAAAAAATGGGAAGCGGATTCCCGCTGTGGAGATACTGGTCAACACTCCGCGCGTCAGGGAAATCATAGCAGACCCCAACAGGTTCTCTGAGTTATACACTGCGATAGAAGAAGGGTTTATCCCTTACGGAATGCAGACTTTCGAGCAATCCCTGTTCTATCTATGGAAAAGAGGGCTAATCGAAGAGGAGATAGCTCTCGAACATGCCACGCGAAAGGACGACCTCAAGTTGATAATCAGCGGAGTGCAGTCCAGCCGCTACGAGAAGGTGTGGAAACCGTTTGAAGACCTTGCCCTCAAAGAACTTCAGGAAGAACAGCAAAAGGAGGCTGAACTTTCACCTGAGACGACATTTTTCGGTGGGACACCATCTACAACTCAACCAACAAAGGAAGAAGAAACCAAAAAATCAAAGGATTTCGACATAGATGAGCTGCTCAACAGCCTCGGAGGGTGAGCTTACACGGCGGTTCGCCTTACCAATCCAGTATATCGTTCCGTTCACAAGCAGGAAAAATTCGGTCTTCCTCGTCAGGTATCATGGCAAGTTAGCTGTGTGCAAACAGTTCAACTCTATCGAGAGCGCTCACAAGGAATGGACATTGCTGTTCAGGCTGAAGTCCATCGGCATACCAGCTCCCAATCCTATTACACTGTTCGGGAACTGGTCGATAAGAGAGTTCGTCGATGGGACGCCGATATCCGATCTGATCGATATGGATTCGCACAACACCAGGTGGATATTGCCTTTAGCTATGTGGCTTTACAGCTTCCATCGCTACGCTAACCTGAAACTTGGCGATGTAAATCTGAGGAATTTCATCTTTCAGGAGGAGAGCCGCACGATATACGCCATCGATTTTGAAGATGTCAGTCAGGGCAACCCGCTTGAGGACATAGGGGACCTGGTTGTGCACATCCTGACACACAGGCCGGAGTTCACGGACAACAAGTTCAGGATGGCGACGATGCTGATCAAAAGTTATAGCGAGCTCGCAAGAATTGACAGGGAGAACATCGTTAACGAGCTCTACGATGCGTTCTTGAGGGCGGCTGTGAGAAGGAGAAATCTGGCCATCCTCAACTTCTTTCATTTTGTTAAAAAAATTGACAGTCTTCTGGAATCTTCAATATAATCCATACACCGAAAGGAGGTAGAGATGCTAAACAAAATTTTGACTGTTGTTAACATTATACTTGCGGCTATTTTGGTTTACATACTCATACAGCCGAAGATACAGGCTTCCAAAATCGTTGAGGCGAAGATCTACTATCGAGAGGATGTCAGCGCAACACCGTTGTATATCGCCGAGGCAAATGGTTATTTTGACTCTTTAAAAGTCAAAGTTACAGTGGAAGAGATCGGCAAACCCGGCGAAGATGTCGAAAATGTGCTGAAAGGTATCGGCCAGCTTGCTTCCGGAACAGACTGGGGCATGTTTCTCTTCAAAGCAAAAGCGAGACCAAGCGTATATAGGATTGTAGCAAATGCGACTTCGACGATCAGCGTGCCATACACCGCTCTGCTTGCACCGCCAAAGTCTAAAATCAAAAAACTTTCGGACCTTGTTGGCAAAAAAGTCGGCTATCTCCGCGGCACAAAATACGAATACCTGCTGAGATATGCCCTAAGATCCCAAGGCATAAACGACAGCCTTGTCGAATATACGCCGCTCATGATCTCTGAGATGAAAAATGTGTTCAATCCTGACAGCGCTCTTGTGGCAGTCGATGCAGTCCTCGCCGTTGAACCATATCGCACCTTGCTCATAAAACAGGGCGCAAGGATCATCGAGGATGGCTTCCTCGAAAAACACACTGTGACGCCGTTCCCCATTGGAGTAACTTACACATCCGTGACCAACCTCCAGCTCCGCAAGAACGCCACCCAGCGTGTTGTAAAAGCGATCAACATGGCGATCGACTTCATGAGGAAACATCCGGATAGCGCGACGGCTATCGTCAAAACCAAACTCAATGTGCCCGAAGAGGTCAGCCTGATGCTGCCGACTTTCGAGAAATACAACGAGATCGACCCCGCTCAGCTGGACAGGTATGTCGATGTGCTGAAGAAGGCCAATGTGCTCTTCGTGGACATCGAGACAGACTCAATGATGCTTTCACCGGAAGAAATAAAGAAATAGTTGCGTGAAAAAAACCATATTCTGGCTGGTTTTTGCAGCGTTTGCGCTGCTTGAACTTTCGATTTATCCGTTCAAATTGCCGATTTTGGGGACAGTTGTGTTTGTCCCCTTTTTCTTATTGATTGACCTGCACAAAAAACCGTTCCTGCTGATCTACCTCATTGGGGTGCTGTTCTTCGCTGCAAATCTCTATTTCGTGGCGTTTATACAGATAGCCGGCTATGAAAAATTCGCGTTGATATTCGGCTACATCCTGCTCGTCCTTTACGAATCGGTGTTTTACGGGCTCTGGGGATGGCTCTATTCCAGATTTCACGACGGAAAGCTCGCATGGCTGCTCGCCCCATCGATATGGGTTGTGCTTGAGTATGTGCGAAGCGTGACGGACCTCGGCTTCCCATGGCTGAACCTGTGGATGACGACGGCAGGTGACCTGTCGATAGCCGGATTGGCATCAGTGATAGGCCCTTACGGCGTGTCGTGGTCGCTGGTTTTCACCGGTTACATCGCATACAAAGCCTTAAGGGAGAAAAGCAAAAAACTACTGGCTGTGTTCCTTGCTGTGGTCGTGGCTCTGCACATCATCGGTTATCTGTCCGTCAGGCTGCAGAACAGAGGATTTAAACGCAAAGTCAGAGTGGCCGTTATCCAGCCGGACATACTGCCCACAACAGTTTACAACCCGGCAGAATGGTGGCAGACGGTTAAGGCATTCAACACCATCATGGACTCGCTCGATAAGGACTCGTTCGACATAATCATCCTCTCGGAATCAGCATTCCCGGGGTTTTACAGGCTGGGCCAGAAGGTGAAGCGGTATGTCCACGGCATAGTCAGAAGGTATAACGCCTATATTCTGTTCGGCAGCGCCGAATACGACCCGGTCCACATCAAAATCTACAACTCGGCTTTCCTCGTGGATCCAAACGGCAAAATCGTCGGGCTTTACAGCAAAAACCATCTCGTCCCATTCGGAGAGCACCTGCCATTTGAGGACAAGTTAAAGTTTCTGAGGAGGATAAACCTCGGCCAGAGCGACTACTCACCCGGTGGGAGTTTCAAACCGTTGTCCTTCGACGGCGTCAGAATGGGGATCATGATATGCTTCGAGTCCATGTTTCCCGAAATATCGAGGAAAGAGGCCAATCTTGGGGCGGACATGCTGGTCGTTATGACGAATGACGGGTGGTTCGGAAAAACGGTCGGCCCTGTGCTCCACTACGAGCATGCCCGTTTCAGAGCGATAGAGACAGGAAGATACATCGTGAGATCCGCAAAGACAGGCATTTCCGCGATAATAGCGCCCGATGGCTCGACTGTGACGGAGTTGCCCCTCTTCAAAGCTGGCTATTTCGTTAGCGATGTGCCGCTTCGTGACGGAAAAACCATCTACATGGTGTTGGGCGACTTCATCGTATGGCTCTCGTTCATTATCGTGGCATTGGCATTCGCATATTTCGCCATCATGAGGCGGAGAAAAAGGTCAGAACATCAGCTATAATACACGCCATGGCTATCCTTGAACTCAACATCCGTAACCTTGTCCTTGTTCGTGATGTGAGCATCGAATTTTCCAGAGGGTTGAACATCATAACGGGTGAGACCGGCACAGGTAAATCTTTGCTCATAAACGGATTAAGCATCTTAGTTGGCGAGAAGGCGTCGCGCGACCTGATCGGGCGAAACGGGAAATCGGCGGATGTCTCAGCGGTGTTTGAGGTGCCGTCCGAATTGGTGCCGAGACTATCCGAAATGGGGTTTGAGCCTGACGACGATGTCCTGATAATAAGGCGGGTGTTACGGCAGTCGGGGACAAGGAGTTACATAAACGGAGCACCGGTCACGAGGCAGCAGCTTCGAGCTGTAACTTCCATGTTGATCGACATCCACGGCCAGCACGGCCATCAGGTGCTGTTAGACGAAACGAGCCACATCCAGTTCTTAGACAGATTTGGGAAGCTGGAGCCCATGGTCAGGGAGGTCGCCCAGCGCTACCGCAGGTGGCAAAGCCTGTTGACCAAACTGCGTGAGGAGAAGGAAAAGCTATCGCGTCTGCACGAGATGCGCGATTTTATGGAGTATCAGCTTTCGGAGCTCGAGGAAGCCGATCTGAGGGAAGGCGAGGATGAGGAGATCAGCGAGAGGCTGAATGTGCTGACAAACATCGAGAAAATCCGTCAGGCGGTCGCCACAGCGTCGAAATTGCTCTATGAGGCTGAAGATTCCGCTCATTCAAAGGTAAGCCATGCCCTCGAGCTCATGAAAGACGCCGCAGGCTTCGACTCAAGGCTAAAAGAATTCATTGAGCCGTTAATAAACTCGGAATCCGTGCTTTCGGAAATAGGCAGCTCGCTGTCGGTTTACATGGAGGACCTATCCTACGACCCCGATGAGATCGAGACCCTCAACGCAAGGCTCGCATTGATAAACAGGCTCAAATCGAAATACAAGACCGACCTCAAAGGCCTAATTCAGCTCAGGGAGAAGCTGAGGAACGACATAAACGAGCTCGATCTGGGGGACTTCCGAATTGGAGAGCTGGAACGACAGGCCGAAGAAGCGCGTGAAGAGTTTTACGAGCTTGCACTCAAGCTATCGGCCAGAAGGCGCGAAATAGCGGCCATGTTCAAGGAAAAGGTTGAAGCAGAACTCGCTGAGCTCGGCATGGGCGATGCCCGTTTTGAGGTGGACATCCAGTCGGCGGAGCCGTCCGAATCCGGCATCGATGCCGTGCGGTTCGCCGTGTCCAGACCATCGGAATCCGGGATCGACACGATAAAATTCATGAT
>JALVZN010000184.1 GCA_027037615.1 Caldifarciminota bacterium
GAGATGGTTCAAAATCTTGGCCCGGATCACCCGCTGACGACGATGTTGATCGCAATGGCAGCCGCTTATTCTCCGAAAGCGGCTCCGCTCTCCCAGTTCGACACGCTTGGGTATGAAGTGCCGCTGAGGGAAATCGGGATGGGTATATGGGTCGGCGTCAGGCTTCCGTTTGGCGTTGATGCCATGCCCAATGAGGTGTGGGACAGCATCTGGTTGCCATACCACGATCCGCTGACACTGCTTGAGGAGAACATTGATTCGGTGAGGCAATACGGGCTTTCTTTCTACGCAGATTGCGGGAGGCAGGACGAGCTACTGCTAACGGGCCACACTCAAGCCTTCCTTGCGGCGCTCGAAAGGCTCGGGATTCCGCATTCTGGCGGCATTTTCGACGATGTGCCGGGATACCCGTCAGACGAGTTCCCACCGATGCACGCAACCCACACCTACATCATGATCAAGAACTCACTCAAATACGCTTCCGAGCACATGGGAGACTAAGATCAGGGGCGGGGCAATTTCGCCCTGCCCTCACATCCTCATAGCTTTCCAGAACATCGAAAGTGCGATCAGGAGGAGAGCCCATCCGAATATCTTTTTCAGCTTTCCTGCGGGGAGGTTGACGGCCACCCTTGCACCGATGTTGCCGCCTAAAACGACGGCTATCGCAAACGGTATCGCCAATTTCAACATCAGGTGCCCGTGAATTAAGTGGCCGATGAGCCCCGATAGAGAGGTAATCCCGATCATGAACGACGATGTGCCGACAGCGATGTCCATCGGTATGCCGAGCAGGAGCACCATCAAGGGGACCTTTATCGTGCCTCCGGCTATTCCGGCCAGTCCCGCAACGGTTCCAGCCAGAAATGTCACGGGCACAGCAACCAGCATCGGGATCTCATAATCTTTGCCCTTAAATTTGCGCCTTATGACCAGCGTAGGCACATGCCATTTTATGCCTGCGTCCTTCTTCCAGCCTTTTATCATGATGTAGCTGACAGCGAGCAAAACGGCGCCAAGTAACACGATTATCGCCTTCTGTGAGATGAACGCCGAGATGTATCCACCTGCAAACGACCCCATTGCCGTGCTCGCCTCAAGGATGATCCCAAGAACATAATCCACCTTTTGATTTTTCCGATAAACGCTTGTTGCTGAAAGGGAAGCGAAAATGATCACAAACAAGCTGTTCGCCACAGCACTTTGAATTGGAATGTTGAGGAGGTATATCTGGAGTGGGGTGTAAAAAACTCCGCCACCGAGCCCAATCATCGCAAAAAATATGGAAAATATAAAAAAAAGTATAGTGAGCAAATACAGCATATTAAGATATTAAGATTCAGGGGCGGGCATCGCCCGCCCCTGTTCGGTTACTCTTCCTTTAAGTTGTCAAAGAGGTCATTTCTGGTATTTGCTTTCTGCAAGAGGTTAAGCGCTTTGTGGAAGACGCGGTCGTATTTGAGCGAAATCCCATATCTGCCCTTTGAGCCCCAGTAATCCTCGGCGATATTCATTGCCAGTTTCTTGCGAATCTGCTCCTTCGCTTCCTCGAATTCCGAGTTTCTGAATTCAAAATCGTTATCCTGTATAAACTTCTTGAAATCCTCGATTGTGGCATCGGTAATCTTAAGATCATCGAAGCTCTTCGGAGGTTCAGGATGATCCTCGCAATACTTCACGGCGTATTTGAAGAACAAACCTTTTGCTACGAGACGGACGACTATCGGCAGAGCCTTCTCATTCTCGATGATGATGTCGGGGATGATGCCGCCACCGCCGATTACCTTACGTTTCAGGATTTTGGTGTAGTAAATCAGGGTGTCCGTCGTGTCTTTCGCTGCGGAATCCTGTTTTGCCTTGATGGAATCCGGCACGGTGATTCTCGGAGCGGACCGTTGTTTATTCCATGTGATTCTGTCGATGCATCTGCCTGACGGCGTGTAATATCTGGCGACCGTCAGCTTCAACATGTAACCGTTGCCGACGGGGAACAGCCTCTGAACCGAACCTTTTCCGACTGTGGTATCGCCGATGATGATCCCCCTGTCCCAATCCTGTATGGCGCCTGAGACTATCTCGGATGCACTGGCCGCGCCGCCGTCCACAAGCACAACGATCGGCGCTGTCGTATCGACAATAGGCGGCCTCTGGGCGTAATACCTGCTGTTATCGGAGGGGTTTCTGCCCCTTGTAAAGACTATGAGGTCGCCTTTTCTGAGGAATATGTCAGCCACTCTGACCGCCTCACGCAGATGGCCGCCGGGATTGGAACGGAGGTCGAGGATGAATTTCTTAGCTCCCTGCTTCTTTAGCGAATCTATCACCGAGATCAACTCAGCTGAAGAGTTCTCGCTGAATGTCACAAACCTGATGTAACCAATGTCCCCGTTGAACAGGTGGTGGTAAGTGACAGGGTGAATTGTTATTATCGCACGGGTCAGCTCGACATCAAACGGTTCCGTGAAGCCGGGGCGAAGGATGGTAAGCGTGACCTTCGTTCCGGGCTTGCCCCTGATTTTCTCAACAGCTTCGTTGATGGTAAGGTTCCATGTCGGTTGCCCGTCGATCTTGATGATCCTGTCGCCCGCTCTCAGACCCGCTTTCTCCGCTGGAGTGCCTTCGATAGGTGAGATCACCGTTAGATACCCATCCCTTATGCCGACTGTCATCCCAACTCCGCCAAATTTGCCCGATGTGTGTATCTTGAAATTTTCGGCAGCTTCAGGTTCCATGAACACCGAAAACGGGTCGAGGGAAGATACCATCCCCTTTATGGCCTTCACCACGAGATCCGAGGGATCCATCGGCTCGACATAGTTCCTCTGCACGATCGTGAGCACATAGCTGAACATGCGAAGCATCGTGGATAGACCGGGTGTCTTGCTCTCTGGCTGACTTGACAGCCTCCCTATGGCTACACCCAGAATGAGGGTGAGCGATAATATGAGTGCCAGAACCTTCTTCTTCATGGTTATCATGCCTTTCCTTTGAACCTCCCAATTGGTCCTTTTTGTTTTAATCTCTCAATTGTCACCTGTTTGACCTGTTCAAAAAGCTCTTCCGGCGTTTTGAGCCCATCAAGCAAATAAAATCGTTTCTTTGCCCTGCGAGCGAGTTTCAGATAGCCCTCTCTCACTCTGCGGTGGAAATCGATGGTTTCCTGTTCCATCCTGTCTAAGTTGCCCGCGCCTATCCGTTCAAGCCCCCTTTCGACTGGTAAATCTATGAGGAATGTCAGGTTGGGCTTGATCCGCATCGTGGCGAATTTGTTGAAACGGCTCACTATTTTGTAAGGCAAACCCCTACCATAGCATTGGTATGCGAAGGTGGAATCGTCATAACGGTCGCTGATCACGATCGAGCTGTTCGTGAGTGCAGGGTAGATGACTTTTTTCACATTTTCGTGGCGCGCTGCAAGCAACAGGAACACCTCTGTCCACGGTTCGGGTTTGCGGTCGGGTCGCAGAAGCACATCCCTTATGTCCTCTGCGACAGGTGGCCCGCCGGGTTCACGCGTGAAAACCACGCTGAAGCCCTCAGATTTCAGATAATCGTATAGTTTCCATGCGAGAGTGGATTTACCGCAACCTTCTACTCCCTCAAATGTTATGAAAAATCCCCACCTCGACATTATGCACCGTGCTTTTTAATCCATTCCTCCACAAGCTGCCTGGCCTTCCAATCGGGAATTTGCTTTGGAGGAGTTTTAAAGAAATAGGTTGATGGCTCCGTGATAGCGCCCTTAAGTCCCGCATCGAGGGCTATCTTTGCAGCCCGAATGGCATCAATCATGACACCGGCCGAGTTCGGAGAATCCCAGACCTCAAGTTTGAGTTCAATGTTCAGCGGCACATCGCCGAATGTCCTGCCTTCAAGCCTGATGTATGCCCACTTACGGTCTTTCAGCCACGCCACATAGTCGGACGGCCCGATGTAGATGTTTTCCTCGCCGATGTCATAGGGAAGCAGCGATTTGACGGCATTGGTCTTGGAGATCTTTTTCGACTGCAGGCGCTCCCTCTCCAGCATGTTCATGAAATCCGTGTTGCCTCCAACATTGAGCTGTGCCGTGCGCTCCAATTTCACACCGCGATCGATGAAAAGCTGAGCGAGTGTCCTGTGGACGATGGTGGCTCCAACCTGCGACTTTATGTCATCTCCGAGCACCGGAAGCCCCGCATCCTCGAATTTTTTGGCCTCGTCGGGGTTGCTTGCGATGAAAACCGGTATTGCGTTAACAAATGCCGCCCCAGCTTTTATGGCCTGCTCGGCGTAAAATCTTGTCGCCTCCTCGGAACCCACAGGCAGGTAATTGACAACCACATCCGCATCGTATTTCTTGAGAATTTCAGCCACATCCACGGGCTCATCGCTCGACTCTTCGATGTATTCCTTCAGGTATTTGCCGAACCCTTCGTAAGTGGGGCCTCGAAAAACCTTAGCGCCCGTAGGTGGGACATCGGTGAACTTGTATGTGTTGTTGGGGAAGGCAAATATGGCCTCGGCGATGTCCTTACCGACTTTGCTGGCAGCGATGTCGAACCCACAGCAGAACTCTATGTCGGATATGTGATATCTGCCGAACACCACATGCATAATTCCCGGAATGAACTCGTCCTCCCTGGCATTGCGATAATAATGCACGCCCTGGACAAGGCTTGACGCACAGTTTCCTACACCAACAATAGCCACCCTTATTTTGCTCATTTTCTACTCCTCACTGGTTGTTTCAGGAAAGCCTTTACCTAATCAATTTCAGAAGCCAACCTATTATAATGTCTGGAAATCCTTGCAACAACGGTCAATCCAGTAAGTAACATGAAGATGACCATGAGTGCGTTAAACAGCCCGCCATCGATTATGGATGCGATAATCAGGTAGATGTATCGTCCAACCCTGTCCATTATGCCGCTTTTGACCGATACGCCCAGCCCTTCGCCCCGTGCCCTTGTATAGCTGACCATTATGGAAAAAGCCATCGCCAGAAATACCACCACGAACATCGTATCGCTGAACCGATAGTAGTAGAGCATGCCGCCGAAAAGGAGAAACTCGCTAAGCCTATCCAGCACAGAGTCGAGAAAAGCGCCGAATTTCGTGACCCTGTTCGTCCTCCTCGCCACTTCGCCATCGACGCCGTCGAACATGCCGGCCAGAGCGAGCGCCAGACCTGCCCACCTGAACCAGCCGTTTGCATACAGAAAGGCCACAAGGAATGTGAGGACGAACCCGGTTATGCTGAGTGCATTGGGCGGAATTTGAAGCCTCACAAACAGATTTACCACAGGATCAAGCAATTTTCTTCCAAACCTGACGATCTTCTTCTCATCCCTCTTGCTCATCGCAACCCTCCATTATTTCCAGAATTTAATTGCAATGCATATCTATGGGCAAGTCAACCTTGGAATTGGAAGCAAGTTTGCGGACGATATAAACCCACTAACACTGAATTTAACATCAACCTTGACAGGGGATGCATAAGTAGGTAATTAAATACTCCAACTTTTATAAAATTCTGAGAGAAACCAACACCACAAAAGGAGGTGCCAGGATGAAAGTTAAACCGCTTGCAGATAGGGTTCTTGTCAAGCGCATAGAGGAAGAGGAAGTTCGTAAAGGTGGGATAATCATTCCTG
>JALVZN010000185.1 GCA_027037615.1 Caldifarciminota bacterium
TAGCTGAAATCAGATCGTGGTTGTGGGTCATACTTGTGGTTCTTGCCCTGCGTGAGTGGGTGGTTCAGGCCTACCATATCCCATCAAGTTCCATGGAGGATACGCTGCTCGTTGGCGATTTCCTGCTTGCCGCAAAATTTGTCTATGGACTAAGTATCCCGTTCACCGACACGAGGGTGTTACCGCTTAAAAAGCCTCACAGACAGGAGATCGTCATATTCTCATCGATCACGGAAAGAGGGAAGGACCTGGTCAAGAGGTGCATAGCGCTTGGGGGCGATACCGTCCAGATAATCAACAAGGTCGTTTATGTAAACGGAAAGCGGCTCGATGAGCCGTATGTGGTGCACAGAGACCCAAACATCTACCCTCCACTTATGCCCACCAAAACTGAGCTTGAGAGGCAGATCTTTCAGGAAAACTGGCTCAACGGCGAGTTCATGGAGGGCGTGAACGGCGGTCTCCCTTCTGTTCGAGACAATTTCGGCCCTGTTGTGGTTCCCAAAGGGTATATCTTCGTGATGGGTGACAACCGCGATAACTCATTCGATTCCCGATTTTTTGGGCCGGTGCCTTTGAGCAAGTTGAAGGGGATGCCGCTTATCATCTACTTCTCATGGGATCCTTACAGGCCGCTCTGGCCGATATGGAAAAAAATCAGGTGGTCACGCCTGTTTAAGCTCGTTTTCCTCATGTGAAGCGAGAAAATCCTTTAACTTCTCGACGATTTCGCCGATGGTTATCGGGTAATCGAGGTGCAGCGTGTGGTGAAGCCACTCAGGTGAATGCCCCAGCACGACGATGGAAAGCCTATCCGACGCTAATTTGAGCCAACCCTTTTCAAACTCGCTCGTCTCCAGTGGAAATTCCGGGACCAGGACGACATCTTTGCACCTATCGATTGTTGAGCGGACATCGCGCACGGAAGTGACCGAAAAGACCCGCCACCCGTCGAGCTCCTCCATCAGCATGGCTTTCAGATAAGCGCGTGTTTTCCAGCTCAACGACACCACGAACAGGCAATCAGTAGATGATTCTCCACTCATTTGAGTAGATGTTAAACCTGTTCCCTCTCAGGAAACCCACAAGTGTGAGCCCGTATTCCTCCGCCGTTTCGACTGCCTTTTCCGTCGGAGCGGACACCGATGCGACGATCGGAGCCCCCAAATGGGCCAGTTTTTTGACAAGCGGCGATACCATCCTGCTGGAAACTATCACTATGTCAGGATGTATGTTTTGCCTGAAAGCCGTTCCAACAAGTTTGTCTGCCACATTCCATCTGGATATGTCCTCATGGAAGATTTTCAGAGTTCCTTCCACGAAGGCGCCGCCCGTGTGTGTGCTTCCGGTTTCCTTGTAGATCCAGCCCATTCCGCGGACGATGTTGGCGTACTTGATGAGTTTCCACGCCTTGACTTCCGCCTCTTTCAGCTCACGGAATGGGGTGTTGCACGGGTTATCGCGCCCGGTCACCTCGATACGGTCTCCTTTAATAGATGTCTCAAAAACATCCGCATCGCTGCAAATAAATCCTTCGCTGATGAGGTGACCAACAACGAAATCGATCAGGTTACATCTCGTCACCAAACCGG